>JASGTU010000400.1 GCA_030058085.1 Chloroflexota bacterium | reverse complement strand
TGCCGCCTGCGGACCTGCCGCCCCTGCTGTTGGAGGAGGTCTGGCGAGTGGACGGCGGCTGCGGCGCAGGCGCGGGCCAGTTGAACGCCCCCCACGGCGTCGCCTTGGATGCAAGTGCGGGCCGCGTCTATGTGGCGGACACGGGCAACCGGCGCATCCTCGCCTATGATCTGGTTTCGGGCGCGCCGGCGGGCGTCTATGGCGAGGGCGCCTTCGAGGAGGCGGCGGACCTGGCTGCCGGCCCCGCGGGCGAGTTGATTGCGCTGGATGCCGTGGCCCAGCAGCTTGTGCGCATCGATACGGCCACGGGCGAGCTTGCGCCCCTGACGCTCGACACGAGCTTCTACCGGCCGCGCGGCCTTGCCGTCGACGAGGCGGGACGGATTCTGGTAGCCGACACCGGCGGGGGGCGCGTGGTGCTGCTGGACAGCACAGGGCAAACACTCGTCCAGTTCGGCGGCGTCGACACCGCGCTGGGCAGAGGCCAGCCGGTGGACGCGCTGTTCGCGGGCGGGTCGCTGTGGGCCGTCACCGCGGAGGACGGGCGGCTGTGGCGGCTCGACGATCTGGCGGGCATTACGGCCATCCCGCGCGCCAACACCGTCGACGGCCCGCACCTGGCCGGCCTGTCCGACGGCAGCTACTTCCTCACCGACCCGGCGGCGGGCGCGGTCCGCTACCACGCGGCAAGCGGCCAACCGCTGCGCCAGTTCGCCTATCCGGGCCTCTTCGCCAACCCCGTCGGCGTCGCCGCGGCGGAATCCGGCGACCTGGTTTACCTGGCTGTGAGCGACAGCGCAACCTGTACGCTCTCCGTGTGGCGCGGCGCCGCCGCGGGTCTGCGGCGCTAGACGGTCTTTTGCCACAAATTGCACGAATTGTCACGAAGGGGGCGAAGCTTTGCTTGGTTTTCGCTCTTCGTCAAATTGGTGTAATTCGTGGCGGAATAGTTCTATTGCGGCAGCCAACAGCTCCCCGGCTTTGACGCTGCGGCGAACGCCGGGTGTATACTAAAGCTACAGCGTGAGCCGGCCCCATACACACAGATAGCCGTTGTTCATCGCGCCCGCCGCGCTGTGCATGCCCAGACTCCCCATGCCAACCAAACGATAGCTCCATCAGCAAGGAAGTCGAGACAGCCATGAACAATGTCTGGATTGGATGCGGTCAGATCACATGGAAAGGCGCGGATCAGGACCAGGCGTTAGCGGAGATCGCCGAGGCCGGCTATGACGGCGCGCCCGCAGGCCCCAGCAAGGACAAGTCTCCACAAGAGATACTAGACCTCTACGCTCTGCATGGCCTGAAGCCTGCGCCGGGCTATCTGGGGGCCGACTTCTGGAACAAGGACCAGGAGGAGGAAATCTTGCAGCGCGCCCGCCGGCAAGCCGCCTTCGCCCGCATCGCAGGGGTGGGCGAGCTGTATGTAGCCGCCGGCGGCTTCGCCACCTACGTGACGCCGCGCGGCCTGACGCGCGCGCAGGTCTCCGGGCACGTCACCGCCGCCGACGCCATGAGCGCCGAGGAGTACGCCCAGTTCGCCAAGACGCTGAACCGCGTGGGCGAGATCACGTTGGACGCAGGCGTGCGCAGTTGCTTCCACAACCACGTGGGCAGCGTGATCGAGACGCGCGCCGAAATCGACCGCCTCTTCGAGTTGGTTGATCCCAACCTCATCTTCATGGGGCCGGACACCGGGCACCTGGCCTGGGGCGGCGTCGACGTGGCGCCGTTCTGCCGCGATTACGCCGGCGCCATCAAGACGATGCACATCAAGGATATCGACCCGGCTGTGCTGAAGGAGGGTCAGGCCAAGCAGTGGGACTACCAGACCTTCAGCGACGCCGGCATCTTCACCGAACTGGGCCAGGGGTTTGTGGACTTTCCCGCCGTATTCGCCATTCTGGAGCAAGCAGGTTTCAGCGGCTGGCTGATCGTCGAGACCGACGTCACGCAGCAGCCGTCCGCGCTGCTCAGCGCGCAGATCAGCCGCGCGTATCTCAAGAGCCTGGGCATTTAGCGGCGTGCCCGCCAAGTGTCTGTCATTCTGAAGCGAGCGCTAGCGAGCTGAAGAATCTCGTTGTAGCAGTATGCGTATTTGGCGAACGATCTATTCGGCTCGACACCATCACCGGCATTTGCAAAGGAAGCGCATCATGTATCGAGTAGGCATCATCGGCTGCGGCCGGCCGCATAAGACAGAAGGGGCCACGGGCTTCGCCATGTCGCGCGCCCACGCAGAAGGCTATCGCGCCTCGGCGGATGCCGAGATCGTGGCCCTGGCGGATATCAAGCTGGACAATGCACAGGCGTTTCAGGCAGTCTATGGCGGCGACAAGCTCTATACCGACTATCGCGCCATGCTGGCCCAGGAAAAGCTGGACATCGTGAGCATCAGCACATGGCCGCACCTGCACGCCGAGATGGTGATCGCCGCGGCCGAGGCGGGCGTTAAGGCCGTCCACTGCGAAAAGCCGATGGCCCCGACCTATGGCGAGGCGGTGCGCATGGTGCGCGCCTGCGAGGCCAACGGCGTGCAGCTCACGATCAATCACCAGCGCCGTTTCGGCGCGCCCTTCCGCCAGGCCAAAGAGTTGGTTAAGCAAGGCGTCATCGGCGAATTGCAGCGCGTGGAGGCAGTCTGCGACAACCTGTACGACTGGGGCACCCACTGGTTCGACATGATGTTCTTCTATAACGACCAGACGCCGGTCGAGTGGGTGATCGGGCAGGTGGACGCGCGCGGCAGCCACAACGTGTTCGACGTGCTGGTCGAGGGGCAGGGGTTGAGCCATTTCCTCTTCCAGAATGGCGTGATCGGCCAACTGGTCACCGGCTACGGCACGAAGGGCTTTGTCAACCGGCTGATCGGAACCGACGGCATGATCGAGGTCGGCTACAGCCCGGAGATCCCGCTGCGCGTGCGCGGCGTGGGCGACGGCGCGTGGCGCAACGTAGATGTGGGCGAAGGAATCCACGGCGTGCCCGAATATGTGGCGCGCGGCGTGCAGGACCTGATCGACGCGCTCAAGACCGGGCGCGAGCCGGAGTTGGCCGGTCGCCGCGCCCTCCAAGCCACCGAGTTGATCTTTGCCACCTACGAGTCGAGCCGCCGCCGCGGCCGCATCGACCTGCCCTTGACCGTCGAGGACTCACCCTTCCGGGCAATGGTCGACGAGGGGTTGCTCCCTGCAGAGTAGGCGTGTACAGCCAAGGCAGTCGCTTTCGAGCCGGCAATTCCCCGAAAGACTGTATAAAGCCTGCATATGCAAAGAACCCGCCATATGGCGGGTTCTTTGCAGACAGGACAGACAAGACAGACAGCTTGGTATGGAGGGAAGTTAAGCGCAAATCCAACCTATACCACTGGTTCGCTGTGCGCCGAATTCACGGATGAACAGCGAACCATATGCACAGCATAATAACACGCCCCCGATGCTCGTTTGCTGTCGAAAGTCTGTCAAATCTCTCTTCTGGGAACAGAATCCTCTATTGAAAACCAGTGCTGGCGACAGAGATGTACTCATCTTTGATGGGCGCGTAGCCCGCGGGCGGCGTGAGCACGACCGGTTCGGGCGCATCCAGTTGCATCTGATCCTGCCGCTGTTCAAAGAAGTTCCACACAATGCGGCTGATAGACTTCATCGTGCTGTTGCTGGTTCCCCAGTCCATCCAACCCTTGCGGAAGAGGAAGATGCTGAGCACGTACGGCCCGCTCGGTCCCCAGACCAGGGCGACATCGCTGTGCGACTCGAAGGCGAAGCCGTGCTTGTGCACGATCCAGGCGTCCGCCGGGTGCGGCAAACCCGCCCAGATCAGCTCCTGAAACTCGTCGTGCGACATGTAGAAGAGGATGGCGCTGCATTCGTCGGGTGTGATCTCGTCCGGGTAGCGCTCGACGAGAACGCCCTCGCCCAACGTGCATTGGTAAATGGCGGAGAGAATGCGTCCCATCTCCGCCGGCGTGGATTGCAGGTTCGAGTCTGGGTTGGTCTCCCAGTCGGTGCGCTGATTGCCCGGCGTGGGGATCTGCGGAAGCTGCACCTGGGCGTCATAGCCTGACTGCATGTAGGTGTTCACGAAGCCCAGGCTGCGCATAAACTCGGTGAATTCGCGTGTTCCCGCTGCAACGTCGCCGTCGCCCAGGAAGCTGAGGAGCTGGTTGGCTGCGTAGTTGTTGCTTTCACCCAGCGCATAGTCGAGCCACTGCCCGACTAACTCGGCGCCGCCGTCGCTGGAGCGCAGGCCGTTATCCAGTTTGCGCATGATCGCGGCGGCAAGGCCGATCTTGAGTGTGGACATGCCGGAGAAGGAGACATCGGCGTCGATTGTAGCTTCTTCGTCGGTCACGAGGTCGTGGACATAGATGGCGGCGAAGCCGGGGAAGTTGGAGGTCGCGCTGTCGAGTTCGCGGGCGAGGTCATCCAACGAGAGCGGCGGCGCAGGCGTCTCGATCAGGGCCAGGCTCACGTCCCTGTCCGTTTCGCGGGTCAGCGCGGCGATGACGAGCGGAATGCTGGCCTCGACGTCCAGCGTATAGCCGGGCCTGCCGGCGGTCCACGTCCAATCGCGCGTGTAGCTGCCAACGTACCCGGCGGGCAGGCCTGCGGACGCTGCGGCGCCTTCGGCCCAGCGCGAGGTGGGGGGCAGTACGCGTGCACCCTGAGGCCCGTGGTCATATTCTGCAGCGATGGCTTCGAGCTGGGCGCGCAGCTTGCCGGCGTCGAGCATGAAGCGCACAGGCACATCGCGGCGCTGCTGGGGGATGCCCAGGGCGTGGCGCACGGCGATGTCTAGAAAGGCTGACCCCTCCAGATATTGCATGGCTTCGGTCACCATCTGTTCGACGTCTACGTGGAAGTCGATATCTTCCGGGCGCAGGACCAGGCGCGCCTCCTCGTAGTGCAGCGAAATCGGCTCGGCGTAGATGCTTTCCAGATGGCGGCGGATTTCGGCGGCATCCTTCAAGTCGCTCAGGTCCAGCCCGCCCAGGTGAACGCCGGGCGGCACCGGCGCGGCAGCCACCTTGTAGCGCGTATAGATGGGGAAGATCGCTAAGAGGGCGACCAGGATCAACACGAAGTTGACGAAGCGATGCATGGTTCTGACTGCTGATTATTCCTGCCGGCAACCCAGGCGGCAGAGATGCCGTCGCTGCGATGCCGGCGCACGCCGCAACGTCGCCCGGTTCACGGGGGACGCTGCTACTCCCACTCGATGGTAGCCGGGGGCTTGCTGCTGATATCATACACAACCCGGTTGACCCCGTCCACCTCGTTGACGATGCGGCTGCTGATCTTCGCCAGCAGGTCGTAGGGCAGGCGCGCCCAGTCCGCGGTCATGAAATCGTCGGTGGTGACGGCGCGCAGCGCCACCACGTTGGCATAGGTGCGCCCGTCGCCCATGACGCCCACGCTGCGCACAGGTAACAGCACGGCGAAGACCTGGCTGGCGTCGCGGTAAAGACCCGCCGCGCGCAGTTCCTCCAGGAAGATGGCGTCGGCCTCGCGCAGCGTCTCCAGCCGCTCCCAAGTCACGTCGCCCAGGATGCGGATGCCCAAGCCCGGCCCCGGAAAGGGATGCCGCCAGACGATGGCCTCCGGCAGGCCGAGCGCCTCGCCCACCGTGCGCACCTCGTCCTTGAAGAGCATGCGCAGCGGCTCGATCAGTTGGAACGTCATGTCCGCGGGCAGCCCGCCCACGTTGTGATGCGTCTTAATCGTGCGGGCGTGGCGCGTATCGTCGTTGCCTGCGGATTCGATCACGTCGGGGTAGAGCGTGCCCTGGGCCAGGAAGGCGGGCGAGTCCACGCCCCACTCCGCGGCCAGGCGTGCGGCTTCGGCCTCGAAGACGCGGATGAAGCGGGCGCCGATGATCTTGCGCTTCTGCTCCGGGTCGGTGACGCCGGATAGGTCGCTGAGGAAGTCCTCGCTGGCGTCGACGGCCTCCAGGCGCATGCCCTGGTGGCGGCGGAAGGTCTCGATCACCTGCTCGGCCTCGCCCTTGCGCAGCAGCCCGTGGTCCACAAAGACGCAGGTCAGGCGGTCGCCGACGGCGCGATGCACGAGCGTGGCGGTGACGGCGCTGTCCACGCCGCCGCTCAGGCCGCAGATCACGCGGCCCTGTTCGCCTACCTGGCTGCGGATGCGGGCTACGGTGTCGTCGATGAAACTGCCCGGCGTCCAGTCCCCCACGCAGCCGCAGATGTCCTTGACGAAGTTTTCGAGGATGATCCCCCCTTGCGGCGTGTGGACGACCTCGGGATGAAATTGGAGGCCGTAGAGGCGGCGCGATTCATCGGCGATGGCTGCCAGGGGCGAGTGCATGCTGTGGGCGATGGCGATGAAGCCGGCGGGCAGTCGCTCCACGCGATCTCCGTGGCTCATCCACGCCTGGAAGCTGTGCGGCAGACCGGCCAGCAGCGGGCTGGCAGCGTCCGCGCCGGCCCCAACCGCACTGACCGTCGCCGCGCCGTATTCCCGCTCGCGCGCCGGAGCGACCTGCCCGCCCAGGGTATGTGCCAGAAGCTGGAGGCCGTAGCAGATGCCCAACACGGGGACCCCGGCGTCCAACACCGCCTCCGGCAGCGCCGGCGCGCCTGGCGCATAGACGCTGGTCGGGCTGCCGGAGAGGATAATGCCCTGCGGCTGCAAGCCGGGCAGCAGATCGCCGGCCCGGTCCCACGGGATGAGTTCGGCGTAGACCTGGCTTTCGCGGATGCGGCGGCAGATCAACTGGCTATATTGGCTGCCGTAGTCGAGAACGGCGATCGTCTGGTGTTTCATGGGCGTCTGTCGATCCTGATCGTGTATTCGGCGGGCTCGGTGGTGACCGGGGCGAGGGCGCTGATGGCGAGGACGGCAGTCCTGCTGTTGCCCAGACGGGCAATGTCGATGCGGGCGCGGCCATCTGCGTCGACCGGCACGCGCTCGACGCGGCTCAACAGGTTCTGATCGAGGGTGAGGACTTGAAGCAGCCAGCGCTGGTCGAGGCGATTGTCGGTCAGCAGCCAGCCTTCGCTGGCCCAGCCCTCTGCGTCGCTTTCGAAATCGGCGTGATAGCCCAGGGCGGGGATCGACACTTCGTCGATGAACCAGCCGCTGGCGTTCACCGCGTCGTCGGTCACGTACTCAAAGCGCACCCAGATATCCTCGCCGGCATAGGCGGACAGGTCGAATGTCTCCACGACCCAGGCCGGGTCGTCGCCGCCGCTCTGGCCCGTATAGCCTGGGCCGAAGGCGTTGCCGCCGGGGTCTTCGGTCGAGGCGTTGGCGCCGGCTAGCGGCTCCCACTTCTTGCCGTCGCGGCTGGCGAGGACATAGCCGTAGTCATAGTCCGGCTCGATATCCCACCACATCGTCACATGCATCTCCAACGGCAGGGCGGGATCGGCTGCGCTCAGGTCGAAGCGGCGGGTGAGCCGGGTGTCAAAGTCATCCCCGCGGTTGCTCCACCAGGCATAGGCCCCGTCGGAGGGGGGCAGGTTTGCCAGGCGGGTAGCCGTCTGCCCCTCGAAATGGACGGTGACGTCGCCGCGGCCTTTGAGCAGGGCGTAGTCGGCGGCGTAGTTGTTGACGGTCGTGGTGCGCGGCTCGGCTGGGTAGACGCTGTAGGATGCATCGACCACCGGCGCGTCTTGCGAAAAGGCGCGGTAGCCGTAGACCCCGTCGGCGCCGAGCGCGTTGGGGTCGTCGATGTAGTTGGCGACTACCCAGCCGGCAAAGAGGTCGTCGAAGCGGAGCGGGCGGCCATCTTGACGCAGGCCCGCGGCTTCGAGGACGGCATCGAAACCGCGTATGCCGTTCGCCGGGTGGGCGACGAGCGCCCGCGTCAGATCCGCGCCGAAGCGCTGCGAGAAATAGGCCATAAACAGATAGGACGCGCCGTAATGCACGCCGTTGTTGCCCTGGTCCTGGCCCCAGGTGTTGAGTTGGGTGTCCGGGTTGCGGGCAAAGACGCCCGAGAAGACGGTGTCCGGGTCATAGCCGGCTACCTCTTGGGCGAACTCGCTGAGACCCTCGTTCACCCAGGTTTCTTCGTTGCGATCCTTGTACCAGTGGATCATATGCTGAAACTCGTGCGCCAACACCGTTTCGTAATAGTCGTAGTCGTGCGCCGAATTGAGCCATTCCAGATTGATGTAGAACATCTCCTTCTCATTCGAGAAGGGGCGGGCCAGACGGCTGTATTCGTCGGCGCTGCTGAAGTAGCCGGCGATGCCGCTGCCCAGCCCATAGGCGTGCAGGATGTGCAGCCGCGGGTCATTGTCTACGCCGGGGTTCCACTCGCTGCCAAAGAAGGCGCGCACCGCCGGATAGCTCTGCTCGCTGAAGCGTTGCACCGAGCGAATGATGGCGTCACGGTCGAAGTCGCGGCCTTCTTCGATCCACACGTAGGCGACGTCGGTTTTTTCGACGAGTTCCGCCGTGATCTCAAAGTTGGCGTTGGCCTCCAGATCGTGCACCCAGAAGGACATCCGTTCGCCGACCGGATAATCGGGCGTGTGCGTATTGACCACGACGGGGATGTCCTCTACGCCGGGGTCCAGCCGCAACGCCAGGTCGCGCAGATCGCGCACCGGCGCGATGATCTGCTCCAGTTGCTCCTCGGTCGAAAGGCGGCGCAACTCGTGAGAGGAGACAATTTCCGGCGAAGGCGGGGGCACGGGGGCCAGCAACCGCGCCGGCACGCGCACGGCCGGCTTGGCTGCGTTGGCCGGCGTCGAGGTGGCGGGCGGGCGTTCGCCGCGCGGCGTTCCGCTCTCGAACTCCCAGCCCGGTGCACAGGCGAGAAGCGCGAAGGCGACAAAAGCGGCGAATACGAGGAATACGCGTGACAGTCGCTGCATGATCGAGGGCGGTCAGCCTTTATCCTGTCTCATGCCGGGATCGGCAAAGCAATACGCCTAACCGGCGGTCTAGATAGTGCATAGTATACCGGAGGCCGCGGCGTTGTCCACAACCGAACCTCTCTTACAGCTTGCACATCTATGAACGACGGCGGCGCGCCTGCGGTTCGCCTGGGCGACGCCCGCTCACAGCGGCCAGAATAGCGGGATGAAGATACTGCCTGTGATCCACATGAGAATGGTCATGGGCAGGCCGAAGCGAACGTAGTCGCCGAAGGAGTAGCTGCCCGGCCCCATGACGATGGCGTTGACCTGGTGGCCCATCGGCGTGAGGAAACTGGCGGCTGTGCCGAAGGCGATGGTGATGAGCAGCGCCGTCGGGTTCAGCCCCAGTGCCGCGGCCAGAGAGAGCGCGATGGGCGTGAAGAGGACGGCGACGGCCTTGGCGGAGATGAACTGGGCAAGCAGGTTGGCAAGCAGATAGAACAGCGAGAGGAAAATTACCGGGTTGGCGTCGCCCAGCACGGACAGCAGCAGGTTGACGGCGGACTGGGCCAGCCCCGTGGTCTCCATGGCGTGGCCCATGGGAATGGCCGCGGCCAGCAACAGCAGCGCCCGCGGCTCCAGCGAGCGCAACGCCTCGTCGGCGCGCAGACAACGGGTCACGACCATCAGCCCGGCCCCGGTCAGGGCTAGGATGGCGATGGGGATGGAAGTCAGCGTCGCCGAGAGGATCACGCCCAGCATGATCAGCAGCGCCAGCCGGTTTTTGCGTTGGCGCAGGATGGACTGATCCACGCCCTCCACAAGCAGAAGCTGCTCCGACTCGCCCGCGGCGTGAAGGCTGGCGGGCTCTCCTTGCAAGAGCAAGACGTCGCCGCTGGAAAGGCGCATGTTGCGCAGCCCGCGCATAAGCTGGCGCCCCTGGCGCTGCACGCCCATGATCTTGGCGCCGTAGAGCCGGTTGAGCTCCATATCGCCGATCACCCGCCCGTTGAGGCGCGAATCGGGCAGGACGACTGCTTCCATCACCTTGGCCTCGAGGCTATCGCTGGTCGTGCGCTGGCCGTCTACCAAGACTGAGGCCAGCGCGCTGCGGGTCGATTCAAGGAACTGGGCGATCTCCTTGGCCGTCCCCGCCACCATCAGCGAGTCGTTGGGCTGTAGGAGCAGGTTCCGCGTCTCCTCGGCATGATACACCCGGCTGTCACGAAAGACGGCCAGCATCTCGATGGAGTTGTTGGCGGGTCCCGGCTGTAAGCCGTCGGGCTGGCGGCGTTGTAAGCGGCGGTGGCGGCGCGTCGGTTCGGGCGGCTCTTGGCGCTGGCTTAACCTGGCGATGCGCTCAAAGGCTTCTTCGACCGGCTGGCCGATTACCGTGCTGGCCGGCCCGATCTCGATTTCGGTGATGTAGGTGGACGCCTGGCGGCCGCTCGTCAACTCCGAAAGCGAAGAGCGATCCGGCAGTAGGCGATTGCTAAAGAGGACGACGAAGGTTCCGCCGACAGCCGCGTAGATGACGCCCAACGGCGCAAAGGTGAAGACGCCGAAGCCGGGGCCTCCCGCCTGGCGATAGAGGTCGTCCATCAGAATGTTGGTGCTGGTGCCGAAGAGGGTGAGCGTGCCGCCCAGCATGGCAAAATAGGCGACCGGCATCAGCAGCTTGGACGGGCGCACGCCAAATTGCGCGCTCAACGAGAGCACGACCGGGATCAACATCACGACCACCGGCGTATCGTTGACGAAGGCGCTGCCCACCGGCACGGTTACGGCCAGCAGCATGAGCAGGCGGCGCGGGCTGCCGTTGGACAGCCGCGCCAGGTTGATGGTGACCGCTTCCAGCGCGCCGGTGCGCACCAGCCCTGTGCTGAGCACGAACATAGCGCCGACGGTCAGCGTTGCGGAACTGGCGAAGCCCGCCAGCGCCTCTTCCGGCGGCTGCAAGCCGGTCAGGGCGATGCCGGCGATGACGAGAATCGAGGTTGCCTCGAAGGGCAGCCAGCGCGTGGCGTAGAGCGTAGACGAGGCGACGATGATGGCGAGCAGGATGATCTGGTCAAGCGGCATAATGATCGACGGTTTCGGTAATACGCTATTGTCCGCGGCGAAAGTCTGCAAAATGCGTTCGGTATTATACACGTTCAGCGTGGCGAATGCCGCCTAGCGCCACCGGGCAGTGGGTGAACACGATTTTTGCCACGAATTGAGCGAATTATACGAAGCGATTGGGGCTAGCGCCGCTTTTCGCCGGCTTCCCGGAAGGAACTCCGGTAGTCTTCTTCACCCTCGACGGCTTTGCAACTTGCATATCCCGCCTGTCTGTAACGTCATAACTGAGAAATTGTCTCATCTAAACTTGAGAATTGGCGGCATTGTGGTACAATAGCCGCGTTGATCGACGGGTTGATCGACAGTCGGAGTCATTGCGGTTTTGGAGTGAGGCGCCAGAGAACCTATGCCCAGATTTTTTCACCGTCCCGCCGCCCATGACATCCACGCCCCCAGCCTCGAATTGGAGGGCGTTTCCGTCGCCTATGACGGCATCGCTGCGCTGGAAGACGTCAGTTTCAGCGTACGCCAGGGCGACCAGGCCGCCGTCATCGGGCCGAACGGCGCGGGCAAAAGCACGCTGTTCAACGTCATCGCGGGCATCGTCAAGCCGCAGCGGGGCAGCGTGCGCGTCTATGGCAGCGGGCCGCGCGGCCACATCTGCGTGGGTTATGTGCCGCAGCGCAACCGCATCGACCTGCGCTTCCCCGTCAGCGTGCACGACGTGGCGATGATGGGGCGCATCGGCAAGATCGGCCTATCGCGCTGGCCCGGTCGTCGCGACAAGCAGATCGTCGGCGAAGCGCTCGAACAGGTCGAGATGCAGCCTTTCGCCAGCCGCCAGATCGGCGAACTGTCGGGCGGGCAGCAGCAGCGCGTCTTGCTGGCGCGCGCCTTGGCCCAAGAGGCCGAACTGCTCCTCTTGGACGAGCCGCTGGGCGGGCTGGACATCCCCAGCCAAGAAGCTTTCCTGCGCATCCTCGACCGGCTGCGCGGGCGCGGCATCACCATGCTCATCGCCACCCACGACCTGAACCAAGCCGCCGAGCAATTCCCCCTCGTCATGGTGCTCAACCGCCGGCTGATCGCCTTTGGTCCGCCTGAAGATGTGCTGACCACTGACATCCTCAGCCAGGCCTATAGCAGCCAGATGCACGTCGTCCACACCAGACAGGGCGAACTCGTCATCGCCGACACCTGCTGCAACGGCGGGCAGCCGCCTGTGCCGCAGATGCTCGGCACAGAACCGCATGATCTGACGGCACGCGTCGAATCCCAGGTCGAGTTAGCCAACCGCTAGAAGGAAACTGATCGATGGACTGGATGTCGTGGCTGGTTGAGCCGCTTAGCTACGGCTTTATGTGGCGCGGATTGCTGGCTAGCCTCATGGTCGGCGTCATCTGCTCGGTGTTGGGCACTTATGTGATCCTGCAGGGCATGGCCTTTTTCGGCGACGCCCTGGCGCACGCCATTTTGCCCGGCGTGGTGCTTGCCTATCTGGCGGGTTGGCCGTTAGCCGTGGGCGCGCTAGGCTTCGGCATTCTCGCCGCGGTTGGCATTGGCGCGCTCAGCCAGCGCGGGGAGGTGCGCGAGGACACGGCTATCGGCATCGTCTTTGCCGGCAGCTTCGCCCTGGGCGTAGCCCTGCTTAGCACCGTGCGCAGCTATGCCGTGGACCTGGCCCACATCCTGTTTGGGGACGTGCTGGGCGTCTCGCCGTCCGACCTGTGGCTCACCTTCGGGCTGGGCGCGCTGACGCTCCTCACCATCTTTTTCTTCTACAAGGAATTTCTGGTTCTCGCTTTCGACCCGACTCTGGCGGTGGTGCTGCGCCTGCCCGTCACGTTTCTGCGCTATCTGCTGCTGGTGCTGATCGCCGTCACCATCGTGACCTCTTTGCAGACCGTGGGCATTGCGCTGATGCTGGCGATGCTGGTGACGCCCGCCGCCGCCGCGCAACTGCTGACGCATCGCCTGCCCTACATGATGGCGACCGCCGCGCTCATCGGCGCCGTCTCCAACGTCACCGGCCTCTACCTCAGCTACTACGCCAACATCGCCTCCGGCCCGGCCATGGTCCTGGTCGCCACGAGTATCTTCATCCTCGTATTTCTCTTCGCGCCGCGGCGTGGTATGATCTGGCGGCGGCTGGCTGCCCAGCCGGCGGCGGAGACGCAGCGTCGCGCTCAGCCGGCCTGATCATCCATCATCTGACACGAGCCAAGAAATCGCTATGTCCATCAAACCGGACTATTGGATCCGCCGCATGGCCCTGGAGCAGCGCATGATCGAGCCCTTCGTCGAGGGCCAGGTCAGCCAGGGGACCATCTCCTACGGCCTCAGCAGCTTCGGCTACGATATCCGCGTGGCCGACGAGTTTCGCATCTTCACCGCGGCGACGGGGCGTCTGACCGTAGTCGACCCCAAGGCCATCGACGAGAGCGCCATGTCGCCCTATCGCGGCGACGTGTGCATCATCCCGCCGAACAGTTTCGCGCTGGCGCGCACGGTCGAATACTTCCGCATCCCGCGCAACGTCATCACCGTCTGTCTGGGCAAGTCCACCTATGCCCGCTGCGGCATCATCGTCAACGTGACGCCTTTTGAGCCGGCGTGGGAGGGGTATGTCACGCTGGAGATCTCCAACACGACGCCTCTGCCGGCCAAGATCTACGCCAACGAAGGCATCGCCCAGGTGCTCTTTTTTGAAGGGGAACAGCCGGAAGTTTCCTACGCCGATCGCCGCGGCAAGTATCAGGGGCAGACCGGCATCACGCTGCCGCGCATGAAGGACGCCGCCGAAGGCCGCTAATCTGCCGGCGCTTCTTGCGGCGCTTCATCTTGCACCGTGTCCTGTGCGGCGGTCGGGGTGGGGCTGGGCAGGAAGTCCATCGACGGCGTGGGCGCCGGTAGCGCGTCGGTCGCGGCGGGCGTAGGCGTGGGCAGCAGCACGACGATTGCCGTGGGCGTCGCCGTCGCCGTCGCCGTGGGTATTGGCGTCGCCGTGACGGTCCACGTTGCCGCGGGCGCGTCCGTGTAGGTGGGGCTAGGCTGCGGACCTGTCTGCTCCTCGACGGGCGCCGGCTCAGGAGTCGCGCTCGGCGTTATGCCTGGCGCGGCTGTCGTCTCGGGCGCCGGCGTAGCCGTGCGCGGCAGCGCAGGGACGCGCGTCCACCGGGGCCTTGACGTAGGCGTCGGCAGCGCCGTTTGTACCGGCTCCTCCGGCTCTCCCTCTAGCGTAGGCGTAACGGACCCGGCGGCTTCCGGCGTAGCGGTTGCGGTTGGCGTCACCGTGGGCAGCAGCAGCTCCAGGGTTGGGGCCTCCGCAGTCGCCGTCTCCGTGACAGTCTCCGTCTCGGTGATCGTCGTCGCCGGTTCGGGCGTTTCCTCGCCGGCTGTTATGGGCAGCGTTACGGTGATGTCCGCGGTCTGTGTGACCGGCCCAGTGGGCGCGTGCGTTGTCGCATCGTCCGCCGCTTGCGGATCGTCAAAGTTGGCCGCGGCGAGGTCCGGCGCTGCAAGGCTTGGCTCCGGCGTGGGCGGAGCTAGCGCGAGCGCTGTCTCTGCCGGCGTCGCGTCATCTGCCGGCGCGGGTTCTTGCTGCGCGGGCGCAGGCGTTTCCGTTTCTGCTTCCGCTACGGCAATTGTCTCTTCCTCCGGCATAGGCGCGATGTCCGGCGCGCCGTCTTGCGGCGCCTCCTCCTGCGGCGTTTCATCCGGCGCAGCCTCGACCGGCTCGGCCTCGATCTGGGGCGCTGCGGCCTCCTCCGTGGGAAGCGCCGGTTCGGCTGCCTGCACCGCGGGCGGCTCTTGCGGCGCTTCTTGGGCGGGGGGAAGCGGCGTCGGCGTGGGCAGCACAACGACGGTTTCCGGCTGCGCGGGCGTAGGCGGGCTGACGACCGTGTCCGTAGGCATAGGCGCCGGCGTAACCGGCGCGGCTGTAGGCGGAAGCGGCGCCGGCGTGGGCAGAACCGCGGCGACCGCGGCCGTCTCCGGCAGCGCGGCGGCGAGGGCATCCTGCGCCTGTTGCAGCGCCGCCAAAGAGCCGGCGTCTTGGCCCGGCATGTCGCCGGCTGCGGCCAATTCCCGGCGCAGATCGTCCAACAGCGCGGCGCGCGCCGCATCCGGCAGGTCTGCGCTCAACGCCAGGGCGGCCTGCACCTCTGCCAGCAGCCGCTCCGCCAGTTCCGGCTTTGTGGGTTGACCTTGGGCGTGCAGCCGCTCCAACTCGGCCAAGCGCCGTTGCGCCAGCCGCGCGTGCCATTCGGCTTCATTGCCCGCTGCGGCCATCAGCAGGCCCTGCGCTTCTTCGCCCAACAGCTTCACTTCGTAGAGCGCGCCCAGCGCTCCCTCGCCGGGGAGCACGCCCGGCGTCTGGCTGCCGGCGACCACGATAGCCAGAAGCAGACAGGCCGCAATCAGGGCGCCGGCCAACGTCGGCCAGGCAAACAGCCGCCCGGAAGCGCGGCGCGTTGGCGCTGCCGTCTGAAGCGGCGCATCCGGCAGATAGGCGTGAACAGCCGGCGCATAGTCCGCCGAAGCGGCGGCCTCGCGCCGCGCTTGGACCGCCGCCGCTATGGCGCTGCGCCCGCGGGCGAAGCTCTCCTCCGGCATAGCCGGGGCCGGCGTGTTGCGCATGGCTGCCACGACGCGCAGCAGCGGCTCCAACTCGGCTGCTTCCGCCGGGTATCGCGCCAGGCAGTTTTCGACGGTGTCTCCCGCTTCAAGTTGCGCAATACAACTGGCGAGAATCTCTTCAAAGGTCATGGCATCCTACATCTGTAAATAGCGACGCAGGCTTTCCAACGCCCGATGCTGCAAGGCTTTGACCGCGCCTTCGCTCTTCTGCATGACCTGGGCTGTCTCGGCGATGCTCAGGTCCTCGATAAAGCGCAGCACCAAAACCTCGCGCTGCTGGTCATTCAATAACTGAAGCTTGCGGAGAACCTCTGCGAAGTCCAGGTTGTGTTCGACCGCTTCGATTTGCCCGGTCTCGCCGGTCTGGTCGGCGTAACTCAGGTCGACCAGGTTTGCACGCCGTTGCGCCCGCAGGATGTCGACCATCTTGTTGTAGGCCATGCGGTACAGCCAGGCCGAAAAGATCGCCACATTGTCCTGCGGGGCGATGCGGTACATGTGCACCTTTTCGATCAGGCGCAGAAAGACCTGGGAAACGGCCTCCTCCGCCAGTTCGGCATCGCCCAATCGGGCTAACAAATAACGGTATACGCGGTCGGCAAAGAGCAGATACAGACCGTCGAACGCCTCGGGATCGGAATCCTGCTGCGCTCGCTGCAAACACTCAACCAAAATCGATTCTTCGACAGGTTCGCCGCGCTGGATTTCAGCCATGCGTCGACACTTGTTTCGTCTTTAACAGATACGGATGGTTTGATTGCCAGGATACGCAAAGCGGTCCGGATGGACAAAATGAGGCGAGGCCCTGGCAGCCGGCGGCTGTTCTGCATCTGCGCTGCCGGCGTCTATCCCCGTCAGTCGCTGCGGGCATGGGTCGCACGGGCGTCAAGCCCGATGGCCGCTGAGCTTGGATCGCAATATCTTCCAGCGATCGGTCGTCAGGTCCTCGGACGCGATTTCGTCGCCGGCCTGTGATTTAAACAGGATGTTCAACCGGTCGTCGACGTAGCGCGCGCCGTCGATGTCCAACCTGGCTAGCCCTGTCGGCAGGGAGATGTTGCGTTTCCAGTTGCCGATGCGTACGACGAGTTCGTCGTACACGCTGCGATGCAGGTGCACCTGCTCGCGGTCCACCAGGGGCAGCGGGATGCTGAGCACGTAGTAACCGTCTTCGTGGAAGATCTCCTGCGGCTTGCCGGCGTAGTAGCGCTGCGTCGGGTCGCCTTGTCCCCCGCGCACCAGCTCCGCGCCGAAGACGGTATCGGCCATCTGCTGCAAGAGGGGCAGTCCGGTCACCTCCTGCTCGAAGAGCGGAACCTCGAAGATCGGCAGCGGGTAGAAGGCTTCCCGCACCAGTTCCATGTTTTCCGCCTGGGCGTGTTTCCAGAGGTCGAAGTAGCTGTCGGTAAGGTCCTGCGGGAAGATGCGGTTGACGACGACCGAGTCGACGGGGTAGCCGTACAGGTTCAAATAGGTGTAGGCGCGCTGGCCTTCCTTGATGACCATCTTCTCCGGGTTCAACACCACGCGCATGCTGCTGATGTCGGCGTCGGAGAGCAGCCGGTTGGTGCGCTCCATGAAGCGGATCAGTTCCTCGATGCTGTCGAAGAAGTCATCTTCCGGCAGCGGCATGTCGCTCAGGCGCGTGAGGACCGGGCGCGCCACCTGCATGGTCTTGCGGTGGAAGGGAAAGATCTTTTCGAGATACCAGCGGGCGATATCGGGCACGCTGAGCAGTTGCAGGGTCGAGCCGGTGGGCGCGGCGTCGATCACGATGACGTCGTAGTCGCCGCTGTCGGCTAGAAAGGTGATCTGCATCAAGCTGGCGAGTTCTTCCATGCCGGGCAGGATGGAAGCCTCCTCCGCCACGAGCCCGTCCATGCCCTGCCAGGCGAAGAGCACGTTGAGATAGCGTTGCACCCGCCCCCAGTAGCGGTCAATCTGGTAGAGCAGGTCGATCTCCTGGCCCCACAGGTTGGGCGCCAGTTCCTTGATTTCGCTGCCGATGCGCATGTCGAAGCTGTCGCCCAGGCTGTGGGCCGGGTCTGTGCTGAGCACGACGGTCCGATAGCCGAGTTGGGCGCAGCGCACGGCGGTCGCCGCGCTGATGCTGGTTTTGCCCACGCCGCCCTTGCCTGTATAGAGCAGAATTCGCATAGTTGCCTCATGTTCACCGGCCCGCTACATTCATGCCGGGCCAGCGCTCCGCCGGAGGATA
>JASGTU010000399.1 GCA_030058085.1 Chloroflexota bacterium | reverse complement strand
TCCAGCGCCGCCCCATCTTGTGCGCCACCGCGGCTGTCGTGCCCGAGCCCGCAAAGCAGTCCAGCACCATGTCGCCGGGCCGCGTCGACGCGGCGATGGCGCGTGCCAGCAGCGCCTCCGTCTTCTGCGTCGGGTAGCCGATGTCCTCGCCGGGCGTGACGCCCAGCCCCGGCACATCGTCCCACAGGTTATCCACGCCGCGCTCCACGGCGTAGCGGTCGCGGCGGATGCGCGTTAGGTAATACTTCACGCCGATGTTGCCGCCCTTCGAGGCAAACACGCGCCGGTTCTCCTCGTCGATCACGATCTCGCCGCTGTAGGGCGCATAGAGCCGCCCGCGCTGGTGGAGCTGCTTGAGCCGCTCGAAGCTGTACGTGCCCGGGTCGGACGTGCGGAAAAAGCCGCGCTCGTCCTCCATGAATTGCGACGCGGCCTCATCGCGCGAGAAGGTCAGCCGCTTCTTCTGCGGATTCCACAGCGTCGGCGCCTGCCGGTTCTTGGCGAAGATTTCGATGTACTGCGTGCTGAAGGGGAAATAGAAGGCGTTGACCTTCGCCCCGCGCGCCACCTGGCTGCGCCAACTGATCGTGTTGAGGTAGTTCTCCTCGCCAAAGACCTCTTCCAGCAGGAGCCGCAGACGGTGGTTCTGGCGGTAGTCGCAGTGCAGCCAGATCGAGCCGTCCTCCGCCAGCAATTCGCGCAGCAGGAAGAACCGCTCATACATGAACTGCAAATACGAGTCGCCCACCCAGGCGTCGCGGTATTCGGCGCTCTGCCCGATCACGCGGCCATCCGCGCCGCGCAAGCGCACCTTGCGCACATAGTCCACGCCCGTGCCGAAGGGCGGGTCGATGTAGACCATGCGCACGAGGCCGCGCCAGCCGTTGGCGAGCAGGTAGGCTAGCGTCTCGCGGTTGTCGCCGTAGTATAGACAGTTGGGTACGGCCTGGTCCAAGAAGCTGTCGGGCGACTGCGGCGTATGCTGCTCGATGTCGAGTTGGGCCAATGGCAGTTCGCTGCGCGGGTCGAAAATCTCCGCCAGGCGCACGACGGGCACGGTCGCCGGCCCCGGCGGCTGCTTGCCCTGCCACAGGAGCAGCCCGCGCCCGCGCGGGGTCGCGTCATAGGCGACCGTCTCTGTCGCGCTGCCGGATACCTGGTCTGCCTGTTCTCCGTCCATGCGGTTTAGCGCCTTGCGAAATAGTATGTGTATACGGGCCGGTTGTGGCGGATGCACCAGTGCTCGCGATGCGTGGCTGCAAACTCGCCGATGCGCGCCGCCAACGACGGATCATGTGCCGAAAACGCGCCGTGCTGCGCCACGAGGTAGGCGACCAACTCGCCGTACTCCTGCACATCGCTCTTGAAATGCAGCAGCCCGCCCGGCTGCAGCTTCGCCGCCAACAGGTCTACAAACGGCGGCGAGAATAAGCGCTTCACGCGGTGCTGCTCCTTCCACCACGGGTCGGGGAAGAGCACATGGACCATGTCCAGGCGACCGTCGTCGATCACGCGCGGCAAGTTGAAGCGGCAGTCGTCGTCGCTCAGCCACAGGTTGTCGATGGCGTAACGCTCGATGCGCTGCAAACAGAGCCGCGTCGCCTTGGTCTTTGTCTCATAGCCGAGAAACAGCGTGTCCGGGTGACGCCGCGCCCGGTCCAGCAGGAAGTCGCCGCGGCCGAAGCCGATCTCCGCCTCCGCGGGCCGGTCCGAGGCGAGCAGCGCCCGCAGCCGATCCCCGTTCTGCCCGCGGGCGTCGTCCAGCGCCAGCGCGCGGAAAAACGGACGGTCGATGCCCCATGCGGGCAACAGGTGCGAGTTGGGCCGCCGCCGCGGGTCGCCGCCGATCAGCCCTTTGCCCGCCTCCCAGTCGGCGTAGGCCTGGGCGCGCGCCTCCTCGCTCAACTCCTCCCAGGCGAAATCCATGCGCCCCGCAGAAAACGAGGCGGCATGGTAGTTGAGCAGCGGCGTCGACTCAGACATGGGACATCCCGCGATGCATGTCCAGTTTGCGCTCGATAGTCTCCCTCACGACCGCGGCGTCTGCCGGCAGGTAGACGGGCGGGTTGGCGTATTCGCTCTCCACCTCGCTCAGGCTGCCTTCGTGATAGCCGGTCTTGAAGCTGGTAAACTTGAGGCCGTGCGCCGTGCTGATCACCACCACACGCTCGTCGCGCGTGATCTCGCCTCGCTCCACCAGCTTGAACAGCGCCGCCAACGCCACGCCCGTATGCGGGCAGGTGTACATGCCCGTCAGGTCCGCCAGCGCGGCCGCGTTCGCCAACTCGTGCTCCGAGACGGCTTCGACCACGCCGTTGCTCTCGCGGATCGCCTGCACCGCTTTCTCGTAGCTCACCGGCGCGCCGATCTGAATGGCTGTCGCCAACGTCGGCTGCGCGGTGACGAACTCCGCTTCGGCAAAACCCTTGAGGTAGCTGCGATAGAAGGGGTTGGCTTTGTCGGCCTGGGCTGCAACCAGCCGCGGCATCTTGTCCGTAATGCCCAGGTCCATGAGCAGCCTCAGCCCCTTGTACAGCGCGCTGATGTTGCCCAAGTTGCCCACCGGGATCACGATCCAGTCGGGGACCTCCCAGTCGAACTGGCGCACGATCTCGATTGCGACCGTCTTCTGGCCTTCGACGCGTAT
>JASGTU010000398.1 GCA_030058085.1 Chloroflexota bacterium | reverse complement strand
TTCTGAGCGACAATCACAAACATCTCGGCGCCGTCGACCGGTTCGCCCGTGAGCGACGGATAAAACGCCACGTGCTCGAAGCGACGAAGCAGATGGCGGTATTCGTCCTCGGTATAGGCCTGATGCATGGCGACGTACTGCGCGAGAGCGCCGGTTTCGGCGTCGATCACGTGATACCACGAACTCGAACGGTTATTCTCGAAGCCGGACTCCTGCAGGACAATGTGGGGCTTGTCGGAGAAAAGTCCTTCCTCCGCCGTGTACCAGGCAGGCGGCTGCCGCCCGATTTCCCGGATGGCGTCATCGTGACTGACCTCCAGCAGCAGATTGCCGCCCGGTTTCAGCGCCTGGTACGCTTTCTCCACAATGCGCTCGGCAGATTCGGGGGCGAAGGCGTTGAGTTCGCCGTAGATCATGCAGACGAGATCATAGCCCGTGCCGTACTCCTCCGTTAGCACGTTCCCCAGCACGAAGACGCCGGCGTGATGTTGGCGGGCGTAGTCGATGGATGCCGGGCCGAAGTCGATCCCTTTGCAGGCGTGTCCCAGCTTTACGAAGCGGTGAGTGTAGAACCCCGGCCCACAGCCGAGGTCAAGAATGGACGACTGGCGTCCGCCGAGTACGGTATGATGGATCCAGGCCGCATGCTGATCGATGGCGGGAGACGGGCGACTGGCCGCATCGTGATCCTGCGCCAGGTGTTCGCGTAGCATCCGCCGGCTGAAATCGGCATCGTTCCAGGGGATCTTACGCCATTCGCCGCTGTCCAGCCGGCGATGGATCAAAGAACTGAACATAGCCCTCCCTATGCTCTTGTGAGCAACTTATTTGGTTAGGAATAGATTAAGCCGCCGTGGGGAATGGTGAGGTGGGTGACGCGGCGGGTATTATCAGGAGCGTGCAGGAAAACAGTCTTGCAGGAAGCGGCGAGCTCCCTGCAAGACGTCTGGAGTCAACTATTCCAGCGTGAGTTCGACCGGTTCCGGCGCGCTTCGTTCCGGAACCTCGACTTCGAGCGCAGGCCCGCCCTCGACTGAGACCGTCCATACGCCGGCCGCGGCGGGCAGTACAAACTTGCCGGTCGAGGAAGTCTCGCCGGAGGTGCGAGCGCCGTCCTCGCGCTCGCCAACGACGCGAATGCCGTCTTCCAGCGCGTTGCCCTCGGCGTCGACCACCGAGCCGGCGATGAACGAAACCGCCTCGGCATAGGCCAGCGTCACCGGCTCTTCGGCGGGCAGGTCGACCTCAACGGCGGGCGTCGCCGCGAAGTAGCCGAAAAGCTGGCAGCGGTCGTTGACGATGCGGCTGTCGCAGCCCACGCCGGCGATCTCCACCGTCCACGTCCCTGTGCTGCCGGGCGCGAGCTCCAGGACGAAAGCGCCGTCGGCGCCGGTTGTCGCCTCGACGCGCGACGCCTCGTCTGCGTCGGGCGAACCGGCAGCCACTACGATGCCGCCGATGCCTTCGCCGGCCTCATCCACTACTTGCCCCGAGACGCTGACGGGGAGGGCGGCTTCAGCGCTCTCCGGCACTTCTTCTGCCGGCGCGCTCAACTCTAAAAAGTCCGCAGCCATCCAGCCGCGCAGGCCGTCCGGCGTTGCCACCTCGAACCACTCGCCGCCCGGCGCCTGGCCCAACACGGCTACGATTGTACCGTCGGCATAGCTGCCCAGACTGCTCTCGTCCACATCCGGCCCGGCGCGCAGCACCAGCGCCTGGCTTGTCACCGTGGCGGGAACCGTCTGCGTGAGGATGGTTTCGTCGTCGAGGGCGACGGGCAGCCCTTGCGGCGCGTTTTCCACCAAGAAGGCGGCTACCCACGAACCGTCGGACAATTGGTACCATGAGCTGTCCACGTTGCGCGCCTGGATCATCAGGGCTTGCCCGGCTGTCGCCTGACCGACGATGGCGGCATCCGTGCTGGGGCTGCTGCGCAGGTTGGCATTGGATGCGGCCATGGGCACCAGATCGATGCCGGGCGACGGCACGGTGACGGTGAGCGTGGTCGTCACCGGCGGCGCCGGCTCTGCCTCCGCTTCAGCCTCGACAGCTACCGCAGAAACGATGCGCAGCAGCGCCTCGGTGGGCGTGAAGACGGCGGGCACGGCGACCGTGATCGTCTGCACTTCTTGCCCGGCCAACTGGGTGACGGCCTCCATCACAGCCGCAGCCGGCGCCAATTCCAACAGGGCGGCTAAGTCCTCTTCCCCGATCGCCAGGGGGAGCGTGATAGCCTCGCCGCCGGCAAGTTCGACAGATACATTCACCTGAAGCGCGCCCGGCTCCATTTCCTGGGCGCTGGCGACAGGCGCACCACCCCAGGCCAACGACGCGAGCAAAACCGCCGTCAGAACAAAGGCGGGCAATAGACTGAACAAAATTCGTTTCATGGCAGCGTCTCCTCCGCTGTGGCAGACCGATTGAGGTTATGTAGAGTATAACCCCACACGGCCAATTTGCCAAGACCGTTCTTTGGGTGAAGGCGGCTGTTCGACTCGTCCAGAAAAAACGAAGAAGCCCGCCGTTGAAGCGAGCTTCCTCTGGGTGAAACGGTTCCTCGATCCGTCGCCGGCCGGGGCGTTACGCCTTCTGGCCGGAGATGTTCACCATCCAATGCACGCCGAATTTATCCTTGAGCATGCCGAACGTATCGCCCCACGGCGCCATCTCCAGCGGCATCGCGATCGCAGCGCCGACCGACAACTTCTCCCAGTAGCCGCGCAGTTCGGCTTCGTTGTCGCCGCTGAGCGACACGCTGAAGTTTGTCCCCACGCTGTACTCCATGCTCTTGGGCGTATCGGATGCCATCAACTGCATGCCGTTGGCCCCATCCAAGAAGCCGTGCATGATCTTGTCGTCCTCACTCGGGTCCGGCGAGGCGTGGAATTCTTTGTATGTGCTGAGATAAAGGTTGCCGCCGAAGACGCTCTTGTAGAATTCCAGGGCCTGCCGGGCGTTGTCACGAAAGCTGAGATACGGGTTCAATCGAGTCTGCATTTCTCCTCCTGATTCATTC
>JASGTU010000397.1 GCA_030058085.1 Chloroflexota bacterium | reverse complement strand
CCAGGGCGCGTAGACCGTCGCCGCCTCATTGCCCATCAGGACGGCGTTGGGCAACGCCGCGCGCACAGTCGCCAGCAGATCTTGCAGCCCGGCCTGGTAGGCGGCATCGAGTTGCGCAAGGTCGTCGGGCAGTCCGTCCACATCGGCGTCGATGTCTGCGCCCAGCCACGAGATCCAGCCGTTGAGCAAGTCCCAGAAGATGCCGTCGTAGGCTAGGTTGTCACCCTTGCGCAGGTCGGGCGAGAGGAACTCCTCGATGTTCTGGCGAATCAGAGCGGCGCGGCATTGCGGCTGGGTCAGGTTGTACATCGGGTGCCCCCAGATGGCGACGCGTAGAATCGTCCCGCCGCTGTCGCGCATCAGGCACGGATAGCCCCAATCGCCCGGCTCGCTGTTCACCCATTCGGCGGTCAACGGGTCGATCTCGGGCCAGCCATAGGTGGCGTTCTGCGTGCGCAGGATTTTGGCGCGTGAGTTCACAACTCGCAGCCTGTCCAAAGGTCTAGCCGCCTCGGGCCACCAGTTGGGGATGAACAGATCGTAGCCGGCAAAGAAATCCACCCCCAGCGCCGGATCGTAGTTAGGCCATAAATTGGCGATGCGCGGGTAGCCGCCGTCCCAGGGACCGAGGACGCGCAGGTGTGTTTGCGCCTCTTGCCGATCCGGGTCGACGATGCCATCCGGCCTGTCGCATCGCACATAGAACCAGCGGTCGACTAGGTCGTACAGGCCGGACACGAGCGCGCCGTGGTTCATAGCGCCCTGACCGTCTGAAAAGAAGTTCGTCATCTGCGCGTAGGGCGTATCGGGTGCATCGCTCCAGCGGCAGTCGGCGGGAAGAGAGGTGGTCAGGCTTAACGTGACCGTCACCGTCCCCGCAGGCAAAAGGCCGGGACCCGGCGTGAGCGCGCCCAGAAACGGCCCGGGGAGTTCTTCGCCGGCAGCGCCCGCGCCTGACTGGCTAGGCGTCGGGGGAGCGGGCGCGCCTGTCAGACCGTGCGTCGCCGGCGCAACCTCCGCGCCGGGGTGGAAGTCTCCGCCCGCCCACATCACAGCCGCGCCAACCAATAGCAAGGCTGCCGCCACAGCGAACAAGGCTAACGTGGTCCGTTCAGTCGCGGTCATACGTCGCCAGCCATTCCTGGGTGCGCCCCCAACTCAACTGGTAGCGAGCGATGTAATAGACGAGTTTCACGTACTCATCCTTCACAAACCGGGCGGATACCTCATCGGTCCACCAGCGCCGCCGGTAGGGCGACAACTCGAAGGGCACTGGCGCCATTGTGACCGCGACCGGCTTGCCCAGGACGCGACGATAGGTCCAACGCGCCCGCCGCATGTGGAAGGCGTCGCTCACCACGATTACCGACCGTATGGGCGCAGGACTCGCGGCGATGAACTCCGCCAGGCGCAACGCTTCCTCATAGGTGCTGTGCACCTCGGCTCCGTCGGCGATGATCGCCTGCTGCGGAACGCCCTGGCTCGCCGCCCTAGCCAATCCTCGCTCGGCGTGGTTACCCTGGATGACGGGACACCACCCGCCTGTGAAGAAGATGCGGCTTCCGTATCCCTCTTGATACAACCGAATGCCATAGTCGGCGCGGTGATCGGGGCCGCTGATGACGTGGATCACCTCGCCGGGCGCCAGAACATCGCGGATCACCAGGAAATCACCGATGGCCATAAGTGCGGGCTGTGGCGGCGCCAACAGCAACGCGCCGGTCAAAGCTAGCGCCGCCGCCCCCATTAGCCGTTTCCTGTTCGCCTTCATCCCGCGCCCCTGCCTTCTACGCGCCTATGCCGCGCTGGTTGATACGTGACGCGGCTGTTCGACATGAACCTCGACCTCTTGCAGCGTTTGGCGGTAAGGGCGGCTGCGCCCTTTACGCCGCAGATTGGCGGCGTTGAACACGACGCCCAAAACGCCTATTTTTGCCCTGCGCAGCGCTTTCATCGCCTCCTGTGCGTCGGCGTCCACGGTGCGGTCGGCGCGTACGACCATGAGCGCGGCATCTGCCAGAGACGCCATCAGCACCGCGTCCGCCGACCCAAGTACGGGCGAGCTGTCGATCAGGACCAAGTCCGCGCCTGCCGCCAACTCCGTAAGCAGCCCGCTCAAATTCGCCGGATTTGCCAGACAGGGTGAGCGTTCCGCCGGTCCTGCTCCGGCGAGAACCTTCACGCCTGCGGCCCCCGCATCCTGCAAATACCGTTCAACACACCCGCTCGCCAGCGCATCCACGATCCCGCCGCCGCGCCCCAGGCCAAACAGATCGCGCAATTGCGGGTGTTGGAAGTCAGCGTCCACGACTGTGATATTGAAGCCGGTGCGCGCCAGAGCGACGGCCAAGTTGGCGATAACCGTCGACTTGCCCTCGCCGGGCATGGGGCTGGTAACCAGCAGCGTCTTGAATAGACCTTCATCGGCGGCAACACGGACGTTAGCAGCCAGTACGCCAAAGGCTTCGGCTGCTGGCGAGTGCGGGGGCGTTTGGGCCGAAAGTAGACGTTCACGCGGGGCCAGCCGGCCAATCGCCGCAATCGGGTCGAGTCCGAGCGCCTGGGCGACATCCTCGGCCGTCCGCAAGATCGGGTCGATATTCGCCAACACAAAGGCGATGCCCGCCGCGGCCGCCCCGCCTGCTACAGCCGCCAGCAGCACATACAGCGCGGCGCGGCGCGCCGGCGCCTCCGGTTTCTGGGCGGATTCGACGATCGCTACCGTATTGGCGGCCGCGCCGCTCGCCTGGCGCAGTTGCTCATAGTCTTGTTGCAGCAACCGATAGCTCTCGCGACGCTCGTCCGCTGTGCTTATCAGGCCAGCCGACTCCGTTTCGGCCGCGATCTCATCGCGCGTAACGGCGTCGATCTCATCCTGAGTCTCGTCGATAGATTCCTGTAGCGCATCGATACGCTGCTGCAAGCCGGCCAGATGCTGGGCGTAGGGCTCTGTCAGCAAGATGTGCATCTGCTCGATCAACACCGCGGCGACGCCGTTGGCGAGGCGAGCTGCGGCCGCGCCGTCTGCGTCCGTGACAGTAATGCGGATTAGCTGCGTTCCGGGCAGTTGCTCCACCTGGACGCTTCCCGCCCGTAGGTCGGGGAGGCCCGTTATTTCGGCAGATGCCAGCGCCGCCTCCAGCCCGAACCGTTCTTTCACGATCGCGGCGTAAGTGGCGGCCAGTTTGCCGTCGCCGAGCCCACCGCCACCGTAGCCGCCCAGCGCGGCCAGCGGCGCCTCGTTGGCGAGCAAGGTCACGGAGGCGCTATATGAAGGCTGCAGACTGACGTCCGGCGCTTGCGCCGCTTCGATGACGCGTAGACTGCCCGCCGCCTCATCCAACGCCATGCGCAAGTTGGCATAGTCGTTCTGCAGCGTGCGCAGCGCCGGGCGAGAATCAGCCAGCAGCCCGGCCAAACGAGCCGCTTCGGCCTCATGTTCCTTGCGGCGCGCAGTGAGGGAGGCGATCTCGGCCTGCGCTTCTCGGGTTTGTGCCGAAGCTGCCGTCATCTCGGCCTGTAGGCTTGCCAGCGCCGGGCCGAAGCGCTGCTCGGGCAGGGTCTTCGCATACGCGGCAAACGATTCCGCCAACGCATCGGCGATCAGCGCGGCCTGCACCGCTTCAGAGTCGGTTGCCGTAATACGAATCAACTGCGTGTTTGCGACGGTTTCGACCTTCACCCGTTTTGCTAGGGATGACGGGCTCTCCGGCAGGTTCAGCCGCTCGATTGCCTGTGCCAAGACAACCTGGCTTTTCAGCAATTGGCCATAGGTCAGCGCAAGCCGTTCCCCGGCGATGAGATCGTTGTACACGCTCGAATTCGCGTCGTGCTGCGATTCGACAAGCAAGACGGCTGTCGCTTCGTAAACAGGCGGAACGCGTGCGACGACGGCGGAAGCCATCACCGCGGCCAGCAGAGCGCATACCAAGATCAGCCACAGGCGGCGAAGGAGGATGCTTATCACCCAATCGATTTCTACCGGCTCAGTCTGAAACATGCTTGGTCCCACCCCACACCCACGCTAATACGCTAGTCGCGCCCGCCCTTGCTTGCATCCTCGGCCGGAACGGAGTGATGCACGGCCGGCTTGCCGTCGCCCGGGCGCGCCTGTTCCTCTGTGCATCGCTTGAGGAATGAGAACAGCAAGTCCATGTCGGCGAACGCCTTACGTTCGCCAGTCTGGGCGCTTTCTGCCGACGCCCGCCAGACTAACTCCCCGCGTTTCCGGATTTGCCAGAAGCGCACAAGGAAGGCCAGATAGTTCTGCTCTTCGTTTGGCATAGTTGCTCACATGAACACGCCATTTGGTTCAAATTCCGCGCGCTGCCAGTCTAGCAATTCAGGGTGCGGCAAACGTGTGCGCGGCGTGCGGGGCGCGTGGCGCGCGGCGACGATTCGCACATCACCGTTGCCTGGCGCGTGCCGGCAGGCGCTGAGCGGCGCCTGCTGTCACTTATCCGTGATATTGACAGGAAATTGATAGGATAAGAGGTCGCCGAGTGCGCTAGAGTAAATCTAGACAAAGCGCATCGATTACGGTTGATATGTAGGCGCAGATGCACCATCGGCCAACGCGCAGCGCCGATCCCAACTCTCTACGCGATAGGGACAAAGATCACTGTGGCAGAGTTGTCACTGGAGTTGCTTGGCCCGTTCCAGGCGACACACAACGGCCTGGCAATCACCGGCCTAACGTCCGACAGGCTGCGGGCGCTTCTCGCCTATTTGGCAGTCGAAGCGGATCGGTCGCACCTGCGCCCTTCCCTGGCTGTGTTCTTGTGGCCGGAAGCCGGATACCAAGAGGCGTGCAGCAGCCTGCGCTATGCCCTCTCGCGCCTGCGCCACGCCCTCGGCGACCCCGGCGCAGATGCGCCTTACCTCATCGTTTCGCGCGATTCCCTGCAGTTCAACCGCCATAGCCGCCATACGCTAGATGTCGCGCGCTTTTTACAGCTTGCCGGCAGCCACGACGAAGCGGATCTCAAAGCCGCCGTCGCGCTCTACCGCGGCCCTTTCCTGGAAGGCATCTCTTCCGTGGACAGCCCCGCCTTTGACGAATGGCTGCTGCTGAAACGCGAGCAATTCGACCGCCAGATGCTTCTGGTGCTGCACAGGCTCTGCGCCATCAACGAGCAACAGGGCGACTATAGACAGGCTCAAGCCTACGCACGCCGCCAGATGGAATTCGACCCGTGGTACGAAGGCGCCCATCGCCAGTTGATGCGCGCCCTTGCCCTGGACGGCCAACGAGGAGCCGCCCTCAGCCACTTCCACAACTGCCAGACGCTGCTTGCCAGGGACTTGGGCGCCGAACCGGAGGACCAGACCATAGCGCTGTTCGAAAGCATCCGCGCTGGACGGCTAGACGACGCGGCAGGCGCAACACCCGGCGACGCCGGCCAAGAACCGCTCCATACGCCCGCCGACGCAGACCCGCCGCTTTTTGTCGGACGCGCGCAGGAACTGGCGACGCTGCACCGCTTGCTGGACGAAGCTCTGGAAGGGGAAAGTCGCTTTGTGTTCATCACGGGCAGCACGGGCAGCGGCAAGACCGCCCTGCTCAGGCAGTTCGCCATGCGCGCCCTCGAACAGCACAGCAATCTAGTTGCCGTGTGCGGCAGTTGCGCGCCTTATGCCGGCGCCGCCGACATCTGCCTGCCGTTCAGTGAGATATTACGGCAGTTGTCCGGCGATCTGGAGATCGCCCGCGTTCAGCCCATCTATCATCGAGTCGCAGAGAGTCGTCTGCACGAATTCGCGCCTGCCGGTCTGCGCGCCCTCGTGGAGCATGGCCCCAGCCTGATCGGGCCGCTTGTCTCGGGCAGCGCGCTTCTCGCCCAGGCCAAGACGCTCGACCCGTGGCCCGGTGATGCAGATGCACGCACGCGTTGGCTCAACCAGGTACAAGAACTGGCAAAGACCGGCGCGAACCGGGCTCAGCCCAGGACGCGTCCGGCCGCGTTTCACCCGGCGCACGAGCCGGCCTCGCAGTACAGCTTTAGCGGCGCGCTTCAGGTCGAGGCGTACACAGAGGCGGCGCGACTGCTCACTGCCCTAGCTCATCAGCGTCCGCTGCTCCTGTTCCTAGACGACTTACAGTGGGCGGACGCAGACACCGTCGCCCTACTCTGGCACTTGGGGCGCAGGCTGGGACAGAGTCCCATCCTCCTCGTCGGCGCTTATCGTCCCGGCGACTTGGCGAACGAACGCGAGGCGACAGAGGCAGCACGGGCCAGGTTCGTTCATCCGCTTGAACAAGCCGTCGGCGAGCTTCAGAGCAGTTTCAGGGAAGTCCGGATCGACCTCGACCAGGGCGAAGCGGGCGGGCTGGCGAATACGGTCCTCGACGCCATACCGCACGCCTTCGGCGACGATTTTCGCAGCGAATTTGCGCGACAAACCGGCGGCAATCCGTTATTCGCCTGCGAGTTGCTACGCGACATGCAGGCCCGGGGCGCACTCGTCAAAGACAGCAAGGGCAAGTGGGTCGAATCAGAGTCTATGACGTGGACGGCTGCCCCCCTGCGTCTTCAGGCGGTGGTCGCCAAACTCACGGCCAACTTGCCGGCGATCTGGCGCGAGATACTCCTTGCCGCCAGCGTGCAAGGCCCCGTTTTCGACGCCGAGGTCGTCGCCGCCGCCCTCGACATAGACGAAGCGCTGGTAATCCGCCTATGCAGCGGCGCGCTGAGTCGCCGCTTTAACTTGGTGCAGGCCGTAAGCGTGGACAGATTCCCGGCTGATAGGCATGCAGGACGTACGCGACTCTCACGCTATCGCTTCCGCGCCGGCCTTTGCCAACAGAGCCTCTACCGCAGCCTTGACCCGGTTCGACGCGCCGAACTGCATGAAGCTATTGCCCAGGCGCTAGAGACGCTCTATATTCGTTCCGGTACGGAGGCGACATACGGCCACGCCCTCCAGGTTGCCCTACACTACGAAGCGGCGGATATGCCTGTCGAGGCGACGAATCGGCTACTGCAAATCGCCCAAGGCCAGGACGCCGGTGACGATGCGGCGGAAGGGCTGCTATGGCCTTATCTAGGCGACTGCCGCCCACACGCGATCCCAATGCAGTGCGTCGCGTGCGAACGTCCCCGCCGGGCGGAACGCAATCTCGCTGTGCCCCCATTCGTGCAGGCGCAGCGAGACCGTTCAACGCCGGACGAGACGCTCAGCTACTGTGAATCCCTGGCAGGCGGCAACCGGGATCTGGGCTTGCTTCTACTACAGGCCTGCGTCTCCGACGCTCTGGTGCGCGGCGAATATGCACTTGCGCTCGATCTGAACCACGAACTGCTCCGTCTAGCCCGCACCGCCGCCGACCACGTCCGCCAAGCGGCAGCCCACTGGGCGCTGGCGATGATCTCCATACAAGGAGGTGAACCGGTCCTTGCTAGGCGCCACTTGGAGGAGGCGCTGCAACAACGCGTGCGCGGGTTGCGCTGTACGACATTCCGCCTGGCTGGCATAGACATGACAGTCCACAGCCTGGCGCAACTTGCCGTGACGCTGTGGACGCTCGGCTATCCGAAGCAAGCCGTGGCGCGAGCGCACGAAGCGCTCAACCTGGCGCGGCAAGAAGACGACGTACGCACGCAGATCGTCGCCCTGTACATCGCCGGCGTGGTGTTGCCGCCGCTCTGTTATGAAACCGCGCAAGCCCGCGGCCTAGTCAAGAATCTGCTCGTGCTGGCCGATCGCGAAAACCTGCCTGCCTACAGGCTGGCAGCCGAAGCGGCGCAGGGATACGATCAGGTTGTTTCCGGCGATCCCGCCAAGGGGATAGCCCGGATGCAACGCAGCCTGGATCTCCTCGAGAGCATGGATGTCGCAAGGTTCACTGCGCCGCTCTTTTTGAATCTGGCGGACGCCTGCTTGCGGATTGGGGATCCGGAACGAGGTCTTGCCGCGCTGGCCGCGGGCGAGTCTGGCGCCGGTCAGTTCGGCATCGGCCTCTTCGAGCCGGAGATCCTGCGCCTCATGGGCGATCTTCTCCTGGCGCAGTACGCCGGCGAGGCTGCGCCGATGGCGCAAGCCTACTACGAACGCGCCATCAAGTCCGCAGCCGAGAAAGAAGCGCTCGCCTGGCAGCTGCGCGCCGCGATGAGCCTCGCACGTCTCCTACATAACCAGGGCGATACAGCCGAAGCCTACGTACGCCTGCTCCCCGTCTACACTACCTTCACCGAGGGCTGTGATACACCTGATCTGAACGAGGCCGGCAGGCTCTTGGCCCGGCTGGAGTCCGAGTCCGCTTTCGGCTAATCCGCCTGTTTCGTCAGCAACCCGCTCTTTATCTCTTCCAGTATCCGCCAACACTTCCACATCATGCGCGGCACATGGAAGCACCCTTTCCAGGTGTTTCCCTTGAGCGGCACGGAAAGCCGGCCATCCCGGTGCAGATAGCCGTACCACTCGCCATGCTCCGCGTCAGGGAAGCGCGCATAGGCCCACTCGTGCACCTGTTCATGCATGGCCGCGTACTTGGCGTCGCCGGTGAGATGATAGGCGAGCAACGTGGCGATAATGGCCTCGTTGTGCGGCCACCAGAATTTCATGTCGTGCCAATACTCCTGCACGGGCAGCCGCTTCACATCGCGGAAGTAGAAGAGCCCGCCATACTCCGCGTCCCAGCCCCACGCCCACATCCACTCGAGGATGGTCTCGCCCAGGGTGCGCAAGCGTGCGTCGTTGCCGCGCACGCGCGCCTCCTCCAAGATGAACCAGGCCGCCTCGATGGAATGGCCGGGGTTGAGCATGCGGCCATCGAAGTGATCGAGGAACTCGCCGTTGGGGCCGACCGTCTCCAGCACGGCGCGCAGGTCCGGCTTCATGAAATCGCGCTCGATCTCGTCGATACAGCGGTCGATCCAGCCGTTGCACAGTTCCGGGTCACCGCCGGCCTCGCGCAGAGATTGAGCCGTTGCGATCAGGATCATCGGTACAGCCAGTCCCTTCATAGGCCGCACCGCCGGGTCGACCTTCGGCGGCAGCGCGCCGGGCGTCGTCACCAGCCAGGTCACGCTCCTGAACAGATCCTCCGCAGCCCGGAGCATCGCCGGGTCTCCCGCGGCCTGCGCATAGGCGGCGTAGGCAATGACGGCGAAGGTCTCGCTGAAGAAGTAGCGCCGCTTGCGCAGCGGCTTCCCCTCACGCGTGACGAGGAAGAACATGCGACCATCGTCGTCGAAGCAGTGCGCATTGAGAAAGTCGACGCCATGCTTGGCCAAACGCAACCACTCCGCTCGCGGCTCAACCGTGTTATACAGTGTGGCAAGCATCCATGCGAAGCGGCCTTGCAGCCATACCGCCTTGTCCGTGTCGACGATCGAGCCGTCCCGATCCACAGAGAACATGTACCCGCCATGCTGCTCATCCACGCTATGCCTGATCCAGAACGGAATCACATCCTGCAGCAGCCCGTCACGGCAGATGCCAATCAATTCGTCAATCCGGGCCGGCGCCAGCCCGCGCGCGCTCGTCGACATATCAGGCTCCTTGTGTGCAAAGGGTGTCGTTCGGCTTTGTGACAACTGAAACGGCGCGGTCTTACCGCGCGCCGCCTCTTGATGCCAATCTTCACCCAAGTCGCCGCGGACGCCAAATGCGCCGTGCGTATGATAGGATAGGGACAGGCGACCCCGCGCAGACGCCGGGCACGCGCTGGGAAATCGCCCTAAGCCATGCCTGGTTCAGACGCTTGCTCGGCAAATTCGCTTGCACGGCAAGACGACAGGCTCCGCATCATGACCTCACCCGAACAACCGCACGATGCCATCGTCGACTACAGCCGCAAATGGTATGTCATGGCCGCGATCTCGATGGGCATCTTCCTCGCCACCATCGACGGCAGCATCGTCAACGTGGCGCTGCCTACGCTCGTCGACGATCTCAACACAAACTTCTCCACGATCCAGTGGGTCGTTCTGTCCTACATGCTCACCCTTACCACCCTGATGTTGGGCATCGGTCGTTTGGCCGACATCCGCGGCAAAAAGCGCATCTATTTTTGGGGCTTTGTGCTCTTCACCATCGGCTCTCTCCTCTGCGCTGTCTCTAGCACAGTGGAGATGTTGATCGCCATGCGCGTAGCGCAGGCCATCGGCGCCTCCATGATTCTGGCGCTCGGGCCGGCCATTACCACCGAAGCGTTCCCCAGCAGCGAACGCGGCAAGGCGCTGGGCGTCACCGGTTCCATGGTCTCCATCGGCATCATCTCCGGCCCGGTTATTGGCGGCCTCATCCTCGGCCAAGCCTCGTGGCACTGGATCTTCCTCGTCAACTTGCCCGTCGGCGTTTTGGGGGCGTGGATGGTGCGGCGCTTTGTGCCGGACCTGCCGCCCGCGGGCGGTCGCCGCTTCGACTTCGCCGGGGCCGTCACGCTCTTCATCAGCATGATCTCGCTCTTGCTGGGCCTCACCTTCGGACAGACGGCTGGCTTCACCGCGCCCGCCGTGTTGGCGCTCTTCGCCGGCTGGCTGATCTTTCTCATCGCCTTCATCCTCATCGAATTGCGCGTGCCGGAGCCGATGATTGACCTGAGGCTATTTCGCAACCGGCTCCTGCGGGTGAACCTGTTCACCGGGTTCATGACCTTCATCGCCAACTCCGGAACCATCCTGCTCCTGCCCTTTTACCTGCAGAAAGCGCGCGGCCTAGACGTCACCGCGGTCGGGCTGATGATGGCCGTCACGCCCATTGCGGTCGGCATCGTGGCTCCGCTTTCCGGCTCGCTCTCTGACCGCGTCGGCTCGCGGCCGATCAGCGTGGCCGGCCTGATCATGCTGCTGACCGGCTTCTTTTCCGCCGCCACATTGACCGAATCCACGCCGGTCTTTGGCTACGTGCTGCGCCTCCTCCCCATCGGCCTGGGCATGGGCCTCTTCCAGTCGCCCAACAACAGCGCCATCATGGGCTCCGTGCCGCGGCGCGCTCTTGGGGTCACTTCCGGCCTGCTGGCGGTGACGCGCACCCTGGGCCAGACGGTCGGCATCTCCATCATGGGCGCGATCTGGGCCGCGCGCGCGATCCATCATAACGGCGGGCGGCTTGTTCCGGGCGGCCCCAGCAGCGCGCCGATCCCGGTGCAGGTTCCGGCTATGCAGGACACCTTGCACGTCAGCGCCGCTCTGATCGCCGTCGGTTTGGTTGTCGCGCTCTGGGCCTTTCGCAATGAGCTTCGCATGGGCGCGGTCACCCCTGCCGCACAGGCATCCAACGAGGCAGACTAGCCATCTTACCGGCTATGCAGGGCAGCCGGCCCGCTCGAATAGCGAAAAAGCAACCGCCGCTCTCCCAAATCGAAGAGCGGCGGTTATCTTGCCCGTCTTGTCGAATCGCCCCGTGCCAGAGCGAAAACGATCTCACATGCGGCGACCTATTCGACGGCCTTGGCGCGGGCCGGCGCCATGTTCTGCGTGATGCGGTCCATAATAATGGCGAGGATGACAATGCTGATACCGGCAACAAAACCACGTCCGACCTCCAGCCGCGAAATGCCGTTCAGCACTTCCGAGCCAAGCCCGCCGGCGCCAATCATCGACGCCACAACCACCATGGCAAGCGCCATCATAATTGTCTGGTTGATGCCCGCCATGATCGTGGGCAGCGCCAAGGGCAATTGCACCTTGAACAACTGCTGCTGCTGCGTGGCGCCGAAGGCTTCCGCCGCTTCGATCACGTCCGCCGGAACTTGGCGAATGCCGAGGTTCGTGAAGCGGATCGACAGCGGCACCGCGTAGATGAAGGTGGCGATCAAGGCCGGCACCTTACCCAAGCCGAAAAGCATCAGCGCCGGGATCAGATAGACGAAGCTGGGCAGCGTCTGCATCATGTCGAGGATCGGGCGAATCAGGCTCTCGATCCAGTCCTTGCGCGTCATGGCGATGCCAATTGGCACGCCCACGACGATCGCCAGTAGCGTAGCCGCCAGCACAATCGCCAGCGTCTGCATCGACGCCTCCCACAGCCCCAACAGGCCGATGAAGACCATGCCCACCGCGGAACCGGCGGCAAGACGCCAGTCCTTCACCCGCCAGGCGACGAGGGCCACGGCCGCTATCAGCACATACCACGGGATCCACAACAGCGCGCCTTCGAGCCACAGCAACAACTGCAGCAGGCCGCCGCCGATGGCATCAAAAAAGGCGTCGCCTTCCACGGTCAGCCAGTTGACGCCGCGATCGATCCACTTTTCTAAGGGAAGTTCAAAAAAATCCGGAAACTCCTGCATCGGGTTTCTCCTATCTTTCTTTCATATTCCTGCAGATGCGCCCGACGACTAACCGCCAGGCGCATCCATGAGCCGCTCAGTCGCTCAACGTCTGATCCTCGCCCTACCCTGTCTAGCTGCGACGGAGTAGGGCAAGGGATTGCTCCAAATTAAAGCTCGACGCCGGCCTCGATCAGAGCCGCTTCCACCTTGGCCTCCACATCGTCGGGCAGCCATCCGCGCCAGTCCTCTTGGTAATTGGCGAAGTACCACAACGCAGCCTCGTCCGCCGATGCTTCCTCCGCCGACATATAGGCGGACGTCCTGTTAAGCGCATCGGTGCCGACGAACATGGCTTCGAAGAACTCGACTAACTCAGGAGCCTCTTCGGCCAAGCCGCCGTGTACGCCCTTGTGCACACCCAGCGTCTGATAGCCGCAGCCCGCGACCTCGCTGACGTCCTCGGCGTCAATCTCGCCGGTCAGCACGCTCTGGGTTTCCACGTCACACTCGGGGGTCCACTCCGGCTCCTCCAGCTGCACCATGTCGTAGGTGCCCAGCAACCAAGTCGGTTCCCAGTAATAAGCCAGGATCGGTTCGCCCTTCATATACGCGCCGGCAATAGAGGCGTCCAACGCGGCGGCGGCGCCGGGTTCCATCAAGTTGTAATACTCCATCAGGCCGTAGGCGTTCATCTTGACGCGGTTGATCAAGGCGCACTGCCAGCCGGTGATGCAGCTAATCAGCCGTCCCTTGGACGGATCTTCCGGGTCTTGGAACAACTCGGTGTACTCAGGCAGATCAAAGACGGACTTCAGTTCCGGCGCCATCGGCTCGATGCCGCGCTCCGGGTCGCCCTCGATCACGTAGCGCGGCACATAGAAGCCCTGCGTCGAACGCTCGAAGGTCTCGCCCAGGTCGATCACCTGGCCGGATTCCGTGACTTCGTTGTACCAGTCGATGATGTTCATGCGCCACAGTTCCATCATCACATCCAGTTCGCCGGAGGCCAACGACTGCTGATACACCGGCGTGGTTACCTCGATGGTATCCACCGGATAGCCGTAGCCGTGCTCGACGACGAAGCCGGCAATGGCATTGTTCACCCATAGAGTCTGGAACTGCGTATCGGCAAACCGGATCGTCCGCTTCTCGGTTTCGGTCTCGCTCTCAGCAACCTCGGCGGACGCCGAACCTTCGGCGGGCGCTTCCGCCGCAGCAGGCTGCTCCGACTCGGACGAGCCCGAGGACGAACACGCGCCCAGAACGAGCACAACGGCCATCATCAGCATCAAGAGCAAGCTTGATCGTTTCACTTTTCGCATACTTCTCTCCCTTCAACTTTCTGTGAATAAGTACATTGTCGCCTTGCCGCACCGGTAACTCATCGACTAACGCCTAGAGTTCCGGCACAACGGCCTTTTCCGCTTCGGATTCGGCGTCGGGCTGCGTTTCGGGCGCACGGCTCCCATTCATAGAGAATGAAGCCGGAGACGAATTGCCGTTCGCGCCGGCGGCAAGCGCCGCAATCACCGACACCCGCGGCAGAATGCCCGCCAAGACGCCCTCTTCGTCGACTACGGCAATGGGCACGGCAGTCTCAGCCGCAATCGGCAGCAGATCGGACAGCACAGCATCCGGTGACGTGCGCGGCACATCCGTGGTAATGTAGCTCTGCAAGGTCTTGGCGCCGTCTCGCGCTGCGGCCAGCGCATCGTCCAACGTGATGATGCCGACGAAGTGGCGATTCTGGTCGACTAGATAAGCGCTGGATACGCCTTCCTGCTGCATCAGCTTGAGCGCAACCTGCGGTCCGCTGTGGCGAGAAGCCAACGCACGCGGCCGGATCATGGCCGACTCTACCGAGATCACGCGGCTGCGATTGACGTCGCGCGTGAACTCAGCCACGTAATCGGTAGCGGGATGGGTCAGGATATCCTCCGGCGTGCCCACCTGCACCACGAGGCCGTCCTTGAGGATGGCGATGCGATCGCCCAGGTGCAGCGCCTCATCCAGATCATGCGTAATGAAGATGATCGTCTTGCGCAGCTTGGCCTGCAGGTTGAGCAGCTCCTCCTGCATCTCGCGCCGGATCAGCGGGTCAAGCGCGCTGAACGGCTCGTCCATCAGCAAAATCTCCGGGTCGGTGGTGAGCGCGCGGGCTAGGCCGACGCGCTGCTGCATACCGCCGCTAAGCTGGTCGGGATAGCTATTCTCCCACCCTTTCAGCCCGACAATGTCCAGCCAACGCATTGCCGCTTCTTGGCGCTGTCCTTTCTTGACGCCCTGGACTTCCAGCCCAAAGGCGATATTGTCCAACACCGAACGATGCGGGAATAGACTGAAACGCTGGAACACCATCGACATGCGGTGCAGGCGTAGCTGTCGCAGCCCTTCCTTGTCAAGCTGCAACACATCCTCATCGTCCAGCCGGATCTCGCCGCTGGTAGGTTCGATCAGGCGGTTCAAACAACGGATGAAGGTCGATTTGCCGCTGCCGGAAAGCCCCATCACGACAAAGATCTCGCCGCGCTCTACCTCCAGCGTCACGTCCTGAAGGGCAATCGTGTGCCCCGTCTTTTCCATGATCTCCTGCTTGGACATGCCCTGCTCTAGCAGTTGGATGGCCCGGTTGGAATTAGAACCAAATACCTTGTATAAATTGCGCACCTCTACCTGTGCCACTTGACAGCTCCTTTCTGCTGTCCGCCGTTGCACCAACAACGGCAGGGTTAACACCCTTATGCGAGCTAAATTCGGTCCTTTTGATGGCCCAAAAAAGGGCAGTCACTCTAGTGGCCGCCCAACCTTCATTCAGACCGATCGTTCGACTAGAAAACCCGTCGAACAATTCGCATAGTTGTTTACGACGCCAACCATCCTATCACAGAACACCGTAGCTGTCAAATGCTTGTCGAACTTTCGGCCTTACCAGTAGAAGGTCTGTCCTAGTCACATGACAAAATCTATGCGCAATAACGGCGCTTTAGGATCACCCCATCTTTGCCGGCACTCTCATCTACGCCCATGCGCACTAGATTGCGCCTCTACGAATAAGCGCGACGAATTTGGAAAGACCTGAAATATCCGAGACAATTGATCGGCGTTTGACACAATGCCGCTGCTCTGTTACCATAGTGCAGGTTTACTCAAACGTTGTTTTAGTGAATAAAACACGCCGGTAAGCCATGCACGCAAGAGCCGTGAAGCCCGGCGCATAGGCATATCGCATGCCTTACCACGTCGCCGGCTCCGGCCACCGCACGAAGCCAGTGCAACGCGGGTCGCTGTCGCCCCCAAACGCCTTTCGGTCGCCCGCCCGGCGCCAACAACGCCGCTCTGCTCGTCAGAGCACGCCAGTGATCGGCTAGCACGCCAACCGCTGTTAGCAATCCAGGGTAGCGTACCGGATGGCTCGACCATATTCGATTCATCTGCATCCGATCGTTGGGTGGCTCAAACAGCTCCGGTAAAAGGTCCGATGACCGTAGCGCACCGTGCGGCAGACTATACCATCGCCATCTTGGAGGAAACCTTTCGCCTCTTACAGCTCCTCCTTGATTATGACGCGCCCATGACCCTTGCCGAGGTCACGCGTTCTTCCGGCCTCAGCAAGAACAAGGCGTTCCGCATCCTCTACACCCTCGAAAAACACCAGTTCGTCGAGCGTAACCCTGAAGGGGCCTACCGCCTTGGCGTTCGCTTTCTGCACTTCGGCCAACACGTCCAAGATCGTCTTGACATGCTGACCGCAGCCCGCCCCACCCTGGACTGGCTAGCCGCGCAGACGCGCGAGAGCATCTTCCTGGGCGTACGCGATGGGGACGAGGCGCTCTGCATCGACGCGCGCCAGTCGCCCCACCCCATTCGCCTCTACGCCAAAGTCGGACAGCGCGCCCCGCTCTACGCCGGGGCCGTGCCCAAGGTGTTGCTCGCCTTCATGGATGACGCCGAGCGCACCAGCCTGCTCGACCGCACGGAGATCAGGCCGCTCACGCCCAGCACCATCACCGAACGGGCGGACCTGGAGCAGATTCTGCGCGAAATACGCCTCCGCGGGGTCGCCGTTACCGCCGACGACATGGACGAAGGCGTTCACTCCGTCGCCGCGCCGATTCGCAACGCCGACGGCAAGGTGACCGCGGCCGTCTCCATTGCCGGCCCTTCCGAGCGCTTCGACGCCGGCGCCATCGAACGTTATAGCCGCTTGGCCGTCGAGGCAGCCCGCCGCATTTCTGCCGAGATGGGCTATCGCGAGGCCGGCGCGGCACGTCGCATCCCACGAGCCGCCGCCGAACCAGCGGTTCGCAACGGCCGTTGGTCCACATTCTGAAAGAAATCGCCCGCCATCTAGGCCGGCGCCAAAAAACTGCGGCGGGGCAAATCCCGCTCACATTCGAAAGAGAACAATCCGATGGCATCCCAAATCCAGTCGATATCTCCGCTTGAAGATCGGTTCCTGCAGGATCTATCGTCCGACGCGCCATGGAGCTTGATCGAGCGGTTCACCACGCTGGTGCGCGAATCGGGCAGCGAAGAGGAGCGCGAAGCCGCGCGCTACATCGCGCAACAGCTCGATAAATTCGGCATTCCCTACCAAGTTTACGAACCGGACATCTATCTGAGCGTGCCTGTCTCCGCCTCGCTCTCCTACGAAGGCAAGAGTGTACACGCCAAGCCGCCGGCTTTCTCCCGCCCTCCCGGCCCTGCAGGCCTCAGCGGCGAAGCGGTCTACGTGCCCAGCCGCCGGCCCAGCAGCGCCAGCAACCTCTTCGATACGGGCGGCGACGCCGGCATCGACGTGCGCGGCAAGATCGTCGTGACCGAGGGGATGGGCTTGCCCGCCGCGGCCGAGCGTTTCGAGAAAGCCGGCGCCATCGGCCAGATCCACATCAACCCCGGCGTAGACATCCACTGGGGCATCTGCACCACCATTTGGGGCGCACCCGACCTGGACACCGCGCCGCGGCAGCCGCGCACCACCATCATCTCCATCAACCGGCCTGACGGCGAAGCCCTGATCGAACGCCTCAAGCAAGGCCCGCTCCAGGTCACGCTCCATGCCGAACTGCGCGAGGGTTGGTTCCCCTGCCCCATCGTCGTGGCCGACATCCAGGGCCAACAGGAGCCGGATCGCTACGTGCTCGTTCACGGACACTACGACTCGTGGGACGTGGGCATCGGCGACAATGCCGTCGGCGACGCCGCCTTGCTCGAACTGGCGCGCGTCTTCCACAAGAATCGCGCCGAGCTGGCGCGCAGCCTCAAAGTGGCGTGGTGGCCCGGTCACTCCACCGGACGCTACGGCGGTTCCACCTGGTACGCCGACAATTTCGGCCTGGACCTAGCCCGCAACTGCATCGCCCAGGTGGACATCGACTCCCCCGGCTGCCGCTGGGCCACCGAATACTACGACGTCTCGTGGATGATCGAAACCGACGACTTCTGCGTCGAGGTCATCCGCGACGCCACGGGCAAGGCGGCTACCGGCGAACGCCCGCATCAGGCCGGCGACTACAGCTTTAACAACATCGGATTGACCGGCTTCTTCATGCTGCTTTCCTCCATGCCCAAGGAGTTGATCGCCGAAAAAGGCTACTACCCCACAGGCGGCTGCGGCGGCAACATCGCCTGGCACACGGAAAACGACCAGCTTGAGATCGCGGACAAAGACAACCTCATGCGCGACCTGCGCGTCTACGTCCTCAGCCTGCTGCGCGTGCTCAACCGGCCTGTTCATCCCTTCGACTTTCGCCGCCTAGCCGTCGAGTTCGACGAAACGCTTGAGCAGTACGGCGCTGCGGCCGCAAATGTGGTAGACTTTAGCGATGCGAATCAGGCGCTGTCCGAGCTGCAAGCTGAGTTGGACGCCTTCTATGCCACGTTGCCCGGACTCCAGGACAGGGCTGTCAACGAGCCGGCGGTGCGCGCCGCTAACGATGTGATTCTCGCGTTGGCGCGTACGCTCGTGCCGATCCACTTCACACGGCATGGCCGCTTCCGCAACGAGCCGGCGCTGCCGATTCCGCCTCTGCCGGACCTGGAACCGGCCTTGGCGCTGCCCGACGCCCAGGATCACGAGCGCCGGGTGATCGCAACCCACGTGCGCCGCGGCCTCAACCGGGTGGCGTGGGCCTTTGGCGAGGCGGCCGAAATTGTGCGCCGCGCGCGAACCGCTCTGCCGGCCTAGTTCAAACCGGCATCAACTCAACCTAGAAAGAGCATTCCGATGACCGTGGAACGCATCCACCAGCACATTGACGAACACTTCGACGCACACCTGGAGCAGGTCAGACGCGCCGTGCGCCAGCCCTCCATCAGCGCCGACGGCACAGGCATGGCCGAAATGGCCCAACTGCTCGTGGACATGATCGGCGAGGCAGGCGGAACCGGCGAACTCGTCTCCACCCCAGGCTATCCCATCGTCTACGGCGAAATCCAGGTCGGCGCACCCAAGACGCTGCTCGTCTACGGCATGTACGACGTACAGCCTGTCGACGGCGAAGACTGGTCGGTCTCCGACCCGTGGGGCGGCGAGGTCAAGGACGTCCCCGGCTTCGGCCCCTGCTTGCTGAACCGCGGCATCTTCAACAGCAAAGGCCCCCTGATCCACTTCTTCAACGCCCTCGAAAGCTTCCGCGCCGTCGGCGAGCCGTACCCCGTGAACGTCAAGTTCATGATCGAAGGCGAAGAAGAACTTGGCAGCCCCAGCTTGCCCGGCTTCGTCGAGCAGAACAAGGAGCGACTACAGGCCGACTTCGCCCTCTTCCCCTTCTACGGACAGGATGCCAACGGCAAAGTGCAGATGTACCTCGGCTTCAAGGGCCCGTACTTCATCGACCTCATCGCCCGCGGCGGCGACTGGGGCGGCCCTGTCAGTCGCGGCATCCACGGCTCCAACGCCGTCTGGTTCCATAATCCCGCCTGGACGCTGGTGCACGCCCTCGCCAGCATGTTCACGCCGGACCAGAAGCATGTCCTAATCGACGGCTTCTACGACGACATCGTCTCGCCCAGCGCCGAGGACGAAGAGCTGCTCGCCAAATTGGTCGAGACCTTCACCCCCGAGACCGAACTGGCCGAAAACGACGTGCGCCGCTTCAAATATGACCTCACCGGCGTAGACCTCGTGCGCAAATATCTCTACCAGCCCTCGCTCAACATCGACGGCATCAACGCCGGCTACACGGGCGAAGGCAGCAAGGCCCTCATCCCGCACGAAGCCCGCGCCCAGATCGACATCCGCATGGTCAAGAACATGCGGCCCGATCACATGCTCCAATTGCTCAAAGATCACCTGGAGCGTCACGGCTTCGGCGACAAGATCGAAGTCAGACCGCATGATGGTTACGGCCCCTCCAAGACCGGCTACAAGAACAACCCTGCGGCGCAGGCTATGGCGGAAACCTATCGCCAGATGGGCCTGGAGCCGGAGATTTGGCCGCACTTGGGCGGGTCGGCGCCTTTCTACCTGTTCACCGAGGTGTTGGATATCCCCGTGGTGCTGGGCGGGCTAGGCCACGGCGGCCGCCCTCACAGCCCGGACGAATACGCTACGCTTGAAGGCATGAAACTGGCAGAGAAGTCCTACGCGAGTTTCCTATTGAATCTTGTTGCGTGAGGGTTTATGGGAAAATACATCCTACAACGCATTCTTGTCGCCATACCCGTCATCTTCGGCGTCACC
>JASGTU010000396.1 GCA_030058085.1 Chloroflexota bacterium | reverse complement strand
GGATACGCGACCGCGACCACCAAAGCATTCCCTGAGCGGCCAATGTCATGCTGAGCAAAGAAACGGAGTTTCTGCGCAGAAACTCCGTTTCTAGCCCGTGTCATGAGAAGCTGTGTCGCCCACCAAGCGAGGAGAAGAAGCGTGAACGATCTGCATCTGGCTCCGCCTTTCCTGCGGCCTCTGCCGCTGGGGCGGGTGAAGCCGCAAGGCTGGCTCAAGGCCCAATTGCAGCTCCAGGCCAACAGCCTGAGCGGCGCGCTGGACGAGTTCTGGCCCGACGTCAAGGACAGCGCCTGGTTCGGCGGCGACGCCGAAGCCTGGGAGCGGGCCCCCTATTGGCTGGACGGGGTGATCCCCCTGGCGTTTGTGCTGGACGACGCCCGCCTGAAGGAGAAGGCGGCGCGCTATGTGGACTACATCCTGACGCATCAACACGACGACGGTTTCCTCGGCCCCAAGCCGGAGGAGGACGCCGAGGCCTATCGCTTCGACGTTTGGCCGCAGTACCTGGCGGTGAAGATGCTGATCCAGTACCACGAGGCTACGGGCGACGAGCGCGTGGTCGAGGCGGTGGCGCGCAATCTGCGCTGGCTCGACGGCTCGCTGGACCGGCGTCCGCTGGAGCGGTGGGCGCTGTACCGCTGGTTCGAGGCGCTGATCGGCATCTTCTGGCTCTACGAAAAGGTGCAGGAAGCGTGGCTGCTCGAGCTGGCGGTGAAGATGCACGCCCAGGGCTTCAACTGGGCGGCCTTCTTCGAGAACTACCCGCTGACCGGGCGGACGCCCACCGGGCGCTGGAACTACATGGGGCATGTCGTCAACAACGCCATGGCGGTGAAGGCGCACGGCCTGTGGCAGCGGCTGAGCGGGGACGAGCGCGACTGCGCCGCGGTCTACGACATGCTCGACAAGCACGCCCGCTATCACGGCACGGTGACGGGCGTGATCACCGGCGACGAGTGCATCGCCGGCCTCAGCCCCATCCAGGGCACGGAACTGTGCGCGGTGGTCGAGTATATGTATTCGCTGGAACTACTCATCTCGGCCCTGGGCGACCCGGCGTGGGGCGACCAGTTGGAGCGCATCGCCTTCAACGCCCTGCCCGCCACCTTCTCACCGGATATGTGGGCGCACCAGTATGACCAACAGGTCAACCAGGTGGAGTGCAGCATCCTCGAGGGGCGCTGCTGGACGACCAACGACCCCGACGCCAACATCTTCGGGCTGGAGCCGCACTTCGGCTGCTGCCTCGCCAACCTGAGCCAGGGCTGGCCCAAATTCGCGGCGCATACGTGGATGCAGACGGCGGACGGCGGCCTGGCTGCGGTCGCCTACGCGCCCAGCACGGCGACGTGCCGCATCGACGGCACGGACGTGCGCGTCGACCTGGAGACGGATTACCCCTTCCGGCAGACGCTGCGCTTCCGCGTGTCCGCGGCCGCGCCGGTCGAATTCCCGCTGCTGCTGCGCATTCCGGCATGGGCGGCCAACGCCGCCATCCAAATGCCGGACGGCTCCGTCGCCATGCCGCAGCCGGGCGAGTTTCACAGCATTCGCCGCACCTGGCGCGAGGGCGATGAGGTCGTGTTGACGCTGCCCATGACGCCGCGCCTGGAGCCGCGTCCGGGCCAGACGGCGGCGGTGGTGCGCGGGCCGCTGGTCTACGCCCTGAAGATCGGCGAGGCGTGGCGGCGCGTACATGAGGACCATCCGCTGCGCCAGTTGCCGCACGCCGACTGGGAGGTCTATCCCACGACGCCGTGGAACTATGCGCTGCTGCTGCGGCGGGATGCGCCGGCGCTCGACGCGGTCTTCAGCGAGCACCCGGTCGGCGAGTTGCCGTTTTCGCCCCAGGGCGCGCCGGTGACGGCGACGGCGCCGGGTGTGCGCCTGCCGCGCTGGGAGATGTGCTGCGGCTCCGCCGGCGAAGTGACGCCCGATGTGCTGGCGGTGCGCGGCGAAAGCGAGGTGTTGACCTTGATCCCATACGGCTGCTCGAACCTGCGCCTGACGGAGTTTCCCGTCGTGCCGCAGGCGTAGGGGCAACCATTGAGGAATCTCGTTGTACCTCCGCACCGGAAAGGTGAGACCATGTTCCCCACTTACCATCAACTGCGCGTGTGGCTGCAACACGTCATCGACGACAAGGCCGCGCAAGGCCATGTCGTGAGCGGGTTGGCGGCTGAACTGGCGCAACTGCCCGATTCCTATGACGCCCTGGCCGAATTCGCCGAGCGACTGGCGCATCTGCCGCCGCGCGCCGACTGGCCCTATGTGGAGCCGAACGACCTGCCCGGCATCCTGGCGGAGTGCGACCCGGCGCGGCCGCAAGATGCGCCGCCGGCGCTCGACGCGCAGGAGGCCGCGGCGCGCATGGAGACGGCCTTCCTCGGCGCGGTGTGCGGCTGCATCTTGGGCAAGCCGCTGGAGTTCAACGCCGACCTGGCGACGATCCGCGCCGGGCTGGAGGCGCTGGACGAGTGGCCGCTCGCCGACTACATCCCGGAGCGGGCCGAGCGCCAGTTCGGGCGGGAGATGCCCTATTGGAACCGCACCTATCGGGAGCGCATCCGTTATGTGATGCCCGACGACGACATCAACTACATCGTGCTGGGCATGCTGCTGCTGGAGGAGCATGGAGCGGACCTGCGCACGGCGCATGTACGGGATGCGTGGCTGAAGCATCTGCCCCTGGCCTCGACCTTCGGGCCGGAGCGCATGACGCTGGTCAAGGCCGGGATCGCCTTCCTGGGCGACGTTGCCGGCGCGGATGAGGAGGATGACGGGGACGAGGGCGGCATGGCGCGCTGGCCCGCGCTGCTGAACCCGCGCGCGGAGATGTGCGGCGCGCAGATCCGGTCGCACGCCTACGGCTACGCCTGCCCAGGCCGGCCTGGGCAGGCGGCGCAACTCGCCTGGCAGGACGCCAGCCTAACGCACCGGCGCACCGGCGTCTACGCCACGATGTTCACGGCCGCGGCCATCGCCGCGGCGGCGGCGGCGCGCGAGCCGCTGCAGGCCGTGGAGACGGCGCTGCGCTTTGTGCCGCAGCGCAGCCGCTTCCACGCGGCGACGTCCGCCTGTCTGCACGAGGTGCGCCAGGCGACGGACTTCCTGGACGGGTACGAGCGCATCCACCGCCGCTATGGGGAGTATACGCACTGCCGCATCTACCAGGAGGTCGGCACGGTGATCAACAGCCTGCGCTTCGCCGAGAGCGTGGGGGACGGGATCTGCAAGCAGGTGATGCAGGGCAATGACACGGACTCGTACGGCGCGATCACGGGGTCGATCCTGGGGGCGTATTTCGGGCCGGACGGCTTGACGCCGCGCTGGACGGCGCGCTTCGACGACGATCTGCGCACGACGCTGGCCTGGTTCCACGAGCGTTCGTTGGCGGCTGTGGCGCGGCGCATGGGCGGCCTGGCCGCGCGCCTGCGTGAGGGGTGACGGGCCGCCAGGGATGGCGGCGTTCCTGGCGACGAGTGTCAGGCGTCAGGCGTCACGAGTCAGAAATGACGGATGACGGGCAGGCACAAGGCCTGCCCCTACGGGTGATGCCACGTGAAGGCGCGGTCGGGCGCGTCGCCCGCGGTCCACGCAGCCTGGCGCGGTTGTAGGGAGCGGGCGGCGAGCGCCGCATCGACGGCGACGGTGCGCGCCTGCACCTCGCGGCCCGTCCACTCGACGATTGCGGCGGCGCAGGGGTATTCGACCAGGGAGGGGAGCGTCCAGTGAAAGCCGTGGGCGAAGCGCTGGAAGTGGGCGAAGTGCTGGTGTCCGCAGATGACGCCCAGCAGGTTGCCGGGCGCGTGCAGGCGGGCGGCTAGGGGAGCGGCGTGCGCCGCGGCCCCGCCGATCTTGCGCCCCGGCGCGCGCAGCGCAGGATCGGGCGCGGTCATGGGGACATGGCCGAACGCCAGCCAGGGGGTCTGGGGATGCGCGTCAAGCAGGCGCAAGGCGGCGGCGATGTCCTCGGGCCGGTAGTCCATGCGCTCTGTCGCGGCCGGGTCGATGCGCTTGTGATATAAGCCGGCGGCGTCCTGGGCGAAGAGGTCGAGATAGAGGATGCCCAGCCCGTCCGCGATCTCGTGGCGCAGGCCAGTGGCGAAGTCGCCGGGCGCGAGCGCGTCCTGGACGCGGCAGCCGTCCTCGTCCAGATAGATGTCGTGGTTGCCGGTCACCAAGCGCACGGGGCAGGGCAGGGCGGCGATGCGCCGGGCCGCGGCGGCTACGTTGCGCGTCCAGTTTACGTTGACGAGGTCGCCGAGCAGGATGAGCAAGTCGGGCTGCTCCTGGTCGACCAGCCGGGCCAGCCCGTCGCACAGCCGCTCGCCCTCCTCGACGAGCATGAGGTTATGCCAATAGAGCTTGCCGTCCGCCATGTGGTCGTAGGTGTCGGCGGGCAGCCGCGCCCCGGCGGCTCCCAGGTTGGCCGCGACTTCGGCGGCTAGATCGGCGCTGTAGTGCAGGTCTGTGGCAAGAAGCAGCCTCATGCCGCCTCCGTGCGCAGCGCTTTGAAGATCACGATCGTGATAGCCATGTTGACCAGGCCGAGGAAGAGCGACATGGCCGCGGCGTAGCCCATGCGCATGTCGCCGTGGATGAAGGCGATGCGGTACAGATAGACGCCGGTGGTGAGGGCGGCTTCGGCGGGGCCGCCGGTGGTGCCGCCGAAGAGGATCATCGACTCCTCGGTGGCGCTGACGACGCCGGAGCCGAGGACCAGCACCAGTACGAAGACCGGCTTGAGCAGCGGTATGGTGATGTGCAGGAACTGGCGCCAGCCGTTGGCCCCGTCGACGCGGGCCGCTTCGTAGACCTCGCGGTTGATGGTGTAGATGCCGATCAGGAAGAGCATCGTCCAACTGCCGAAGCGCGCCCACACGGTGGGCATGACCATGGCGTAGAGCGCGGTCTTGGAGGAGCCGAGCCAGTTGGGCGGGTTGTCGATCCCCACTCCCTGGAGTATGACGTTGAGATAGCCGAAGCGGAAGTCGAAGAGCTTGGCCCAGACGAGCATAGCCACGGAGATGGGCAGGATCACCGGCAGATAGGCGATGACGCGGTAGAAGCCGGCGGCGAAGTGGTTGCGCACTTGCGAGATGAGCACAGCCGTGCCCAGAGAGAGGATGAGGGTGATGGGCATGACCATGAGGCTGAAGCGCACGGCGATGCCGAAGCTGCGCCAGAAAGTCTTGTCCTGCACCATCTCAACCCAGTTGTCGAGGCCGTTGAAGCCGGCCAAGCCGTGGGTGGCGGGGACCATCCAGCGGTAGTCGGAGAAGGCCATGTAGAGGCCGCGCAAGATGGGCCAGGCCTGAAAAACGAGATAGAGGATGATGGCGGGCGCGATAAAGACGTAGCCCCACGGGTTGCCCCATTCCTGGCGGCGGAGCGAGAAGAGCTCGCGCAGGAACTGGGTGGCGACGGCGGCGGCGCCCTGGGCGCGCACATCGTCTACACTGGGCGCGTCGGGACGCGTATCCAAGGCGGGTCGGTTCGGGGCCTTACGGCGGGCCATACGGTTTACTCCCCACGTATGAGAAGAAGGCGGGCGGCGGATGGGGCCGCGCCGTCTAGAGTTTGATGATGCCTTCGCTTAAGCCCTGGACAAACCAGCGCTGGAGGAAGATGAAGACCAGGATCACGGGCACCATGGCGGTGACGTAGGCGGCGGATTCGACGCCGTAGCCGGCTAGGATGCTGGAGGTGAAGTGCGCGCCCCAGCCCTGGAGCTTGGTCACGGCTAGCGAGAGCGTCTCCAGTTCGGGGAAGTCGATCATGGTCAGGGTGATGAGGTATTCGCCCCAGACGTAGATGAACTCCCAGATGGCGACGACGGCGATGCCGCCGCGCACCATGGGCGCGTCCACCTTCCAGAAGACGTGCCAGGTGTTGGCGCCGTCGATGATGGCGGCTTCTTCCAGTTCGCGCGGCACGCCCAGGAAGTTCTGGCGCATGACGAAGAGGGCCACACTGATGGCGCTGGGGAAGAGCAGCATCAGGCCCAGGTGCGAGTTGCGCAGGTTGAGGAAGTCCATCAGCTCGTAGAGGGCCATGAGGCCGCCGGCGCGCGGGACGAACATCATGAGGATGAGCATGTAGAAGAGCAGGTCGCGCCCGCGAAAGCGCAGACGCGCAAAGGCGAAGCCGGCCATAGTCGCCACGACGGATTGGATGATCACGGCGCCCACGGTCACCTTGATGCTGTTCCACATATTGAGGGGCAGGCGACTCATATCGGACTGGGCGAACATCCAGGTGTAGTTGGCGAAGGTCGGGTTGCGCGGCAGCAGCGTAGGCGTCGCCAAGTAGAGCTCGTTGCGATCCTTGAGCGAGGCGGAGACGGTCCAGACGATGGGCAGCAGGCAGACGGCGACGATCGCCACGAGGGCGAGGTTGACGGCAATGTTGCCGGGGCGCAGGCTGCGCCTGAGCCGGCGAGAGAGTGGAGGCATAGCGCATTCCTCTGTGGAAGCAGTTTTGAGCGAAGGCGCCGGGCGGCGCACAGCTTGCCGCCCGACGCCGTTCTGTATGTGGGGCTAGACTTGTTGCTTGCTGATCTCTTCCTGGCTGGCTTCCAGGATGGCCTTGGCGCATTCTTCCGGCGTCATCGTCGAGCCGGGTTCTACCAACTGCACGATGTAGTTGCGGTAGTGGGTGTCCTGGATGGCGAAGTAGTTGTTGAAGGGGCGGATGACCGAGCGCTCGACCTGGTCGCGCATGTCGTTCATCCAGCCATAGGTGCGGAACTGCGGGTCGCCGTTGATGATGTTGTCATAGGCGGACTGGTAGACAGGGGTCTTGCCGGTGCGGATCACCGTCTTTTGGAAGGTGTCGTTTTGCGGCCCCATGGTGTAGACGAAGTAGTCGGCGGCCTCTTGCGGGTAAGGGGCCCCGGTCAACAGCCCGACGCAGTTGCCCCAGAAGGGCGTGCCGGAGTTCTCAGCCGCACGGACGGGCACGGGCGAGGTGGTGACGGCTTCGGTGCCGAAGGCCAGTTGGCCCCAGACGCCGCGCGAGCTTTGCGCCTGGACCGAGGCGACCTTGCCGGCGTAGTAGGCGTCGAGCCAGCCGTCGAAGCCGTGCGGCGGGGTCAGTTCCTCTTCCAGCACCATCTGCCGGTAGAAGGCGAGGGCGTAGATGGCCTCATCCGATTCCCACTTGAGGAGCATATCATCGCCGAAAGGCTCGGTGGTGGATCCGTAGATCATGGAGCCGACCGAGGCGTCCAGGTCGGGGATGAAGGAGGTGGGGTAGATCTGCTCATCGGCGCCCCAGGCCTTCAACTCGCGCGCGACTTCGAGCCATTCGTCCAGCGTGGCGGGGGGTGCGTCGGCGCCGACGGCGGCGAAGTAGTCGGTGCGCCAGTTGAAGCTGATGTTCTCGAAGCTGTAGGGCAGGCCGTAGAACTTGCCCTCATGCGTGGATGCGGTGCGCAGCACGGGCAGCAAGTCGTCCAACAACTGGTCGGCGCCTTCTACCGAGGAGGCGGCAAACAGATCGTCCATCGGCTGAACCATGCCGGTCAGGATCCAGCGCGGCAGGCTGGAGGAGGCGGAGGAGGCGATGCCTGCGCCGCACCATTCCAGCGAGCCGTCCGCAATCTGGCTCATGACCTTGGTCTCCCAGCCTTCGCTCGTGGTCTGAATTTGGACGACGGTGCCGGGGTTGATCTCGTTGAACTCGCGGGCTGTGGTGTCATAGGGGATCTCGGCCGTAGCCCAAGAGGGCATGAGGATGCGCACCAGCTTTTCTTGGCTGCCGGGCGCGGCCTCACCGCCCGGCGCGACGGCGACGGGCGCACAGGCGGCCAAGGCGCCGCCGACGCCGGCGGCTGCGGCCATCTTCAGGAATGATCGACGGGAATAGGCGTTGGACATCTTGTTTCTCCTTTTGAGCGCTGCTGACGGTTGAGAGTTATCCTTCACCGGACGGCCCGGTGAAAGTCCCGCTATTTGGGCGCAGACGCAAGCGTCTGTACGCGACTCAATGGGAGGCAGCTTGTACGGCCCGTTCTTCGGCGGCCAATTCTTCGGCGGCCAATTCTTCTGCGGCGTCGAGGATGGCGTTGACCAAGGGGCGAGCCGCGCCCGGTGAAAGCTGGCCGACCATCGCTTCAAATCCGCCCCAGCGGTAGGCGTTGGGGTGGGCGATGTAGTCGAGGCTGTCGGTGCTTTGGTAAAGTATGTAGGTGCGTTTGAAGGGCGAGAACCACTTGAGGACGCTGCCCAGCTCGGCGACGAGTTCGCCGGGTACGCCGATGAAGAGAACCGGCCCCACGGCCAAGAGCGCATACTCCACATCCGTCACCGCGCCGGGCTGTTCCACACGGCAGAAGTTGTAGCGGATGGACGCCTCGTCGGCGCCGTGTATCTGGGTGAATTCCTCGTAGGTGCGCTGGCGCAGGGGGATGGTGCGCGACAGGCAGCGGATGCGCAGCGGTTCGTTGGCCTTGCGGGCGTCGTAGAGACGCTTGACGGCTTCGGTGGCGAGGGCTTGGCCGGCGCGCTGCATTTCGGCATAGCCCGCTTCGGGGGACTTGGGGTGGTTGTCGCCGGCGGCGCCGGTGGTGTAGCAGATGGGGCAGTGCAGGCTCTCGTGCATGAGCGTGCGCACGACGCCGGGTATGTCGGCGCTGATGAACGGGGCCAGATGCCCGGCAACCAGCGGATGGACGCCGTAGTTGACGATCACGCCGCTGGGGTAGCGCGTCCCCTGCGGGCAGAAGGCGAGGATGCCCAGTTCTTTGTCGGCGTGTTCGGTGGTGATGGGGCTAAGGTGCTTGTTGCCCGGCACGCCCAGGTAGGTTTCGTCGCTGAGGAAGAAGCGCCGGTTCATGTTTTCGTCGACGTAGGCGCGGTTGAGGAGCAGATCGACGGGCTGGGCCGCGGCCTGGGCCGCCTGCACCGCTTCGACGGTGCGCGCGCCGAGGAAGTCGAGATAGGGGTCGAGGTAGTCGGGCCGCTCCTCGCCATACCAGCGGTCGCGGAACTTGCGCTCACGCACTTCCGGCCCTTCGTGGGTGTGGGTGCAGGAGAAGATGACGTTTGCGGGCGGCAGGCCGCAGGCCTGACGGATGCGCTGCTTGAGGCGGGCGATCAGCTCTTTTTCCATGGCCAGCAGGTCAAAGCTGACGAGCGCGGCTTGGGTCAACCCGTCGTCGAAAAAGACGGCGCTGGCGTAGAGGTCGTCATGGACGCCGGCAGCCGGGCGCAAGGCATAGCCGGCGAGCAGGCAGGTATGGTTCGGGGGGGTGATAACGGCATTACCGAACCCGGTTTTCATGGATAGTTCCGTGCTAGATCGGTCAGATCGCGGTGGGGAAAGGGTGCATAGCGGAGAGGGATGGACCACCGTTTCGTTTTATAGTATGCCAGCAGGAGAAAATGGGCAAGAGCGGTGCAGGGAGAATGCGGGGCGTCAGGAGTCATGCGTCACGAGTCAGAAATGACGGATGACGCGTGACGTGGGGCGGGCAACCACAAGGGTTGCCCATACGGGCGACTTGCGACGGGCGTTTGACCAGTAGGGAAGGAGGAAAATGAACCGGGCGACGAAGGCGAATGCGACCGCGGTGGGGGTCGTGTTCGGCATTGGCGGGATAGCGCACGGCTTGGGCGAGGCGCTGCAGGGCAATACGCCCACGGACGGGCTGGTGGTCAATGCGATTGCGGCGGGCAGCAGTTGGACGCGCTGGAGCGAGGGCGGCGAACCAGCCTTTACGCTTGTGCCCAATTTCCTGGTTACGGGCATCCTCGCCACGCTCGTGGGGCTGGCCGTCATCGTGTGGTCGGCGGGCTTCTTGCACAGGCGGCGCGGCGCGCTCGTCTATCTGCTGCTGTTTATCCTGCTGTTTCTGGTGGGCGGGGGCATCGGGCAAGTGCTGTTCTTCGTGCCCGCCTGGGCGGTCGCCACGCGCATCCACAAGCCGCTGACATGGTGGCGGCGTACGCTGCCGGGCGGGCTGCGCCGAGGGCTGGCGCGGCTATGGCCGCCGCTGCCGGTTGCGGCGTCGCTCTCGGCGTTGACGGCGCTGGCGATCGTCGTGTTCGGTTATCTGCCCGGCGTGGCGGACCCGGAGCGGATATTCGCCACCGGCATTGCGCTGATCAGCGCGGCGTGGGTGATTTACCTGGCGGCGTATGTGGCGGGCTTCGCCTATGACGTGGAACGGGCGGAGGGGTGAGGGGTCACGAGTCATCTGCGCGTAGGGGCGCTATCCTTAGCGCCCGCCCTTCTGTCACCCTGAGCGTAGCGAAGGGTCTCGTAGCGAAGGGTCTCGGCCTGACGGGCGGCGAGATTCTTCAGCTCGCTGC
>JASGTU010000395.1 GCA_030058085.1 Chloroflexota bacterium | reverse complement strand
CCTTCCGGCACGGGTTTGCGACGTCGCTGCTCAATGCGGGGATGAACCTGTCGGCCGTGTCGGCGGCGCTGGGTCACAGCAGCGTGGTCATCACGGAACAGGTCTATGCCGAGTGGCTGATCGACGGCCTGAGCCGAGAGTATGCCGAGGCGTTGGCACGGCTGACGGCGTCGTAGCAACCGAGTTTGCTCTGGATCAGATGGTTGGGGTTCGAATCCCTGTCCCCCAGTTGAATTCCACCCGAGGTATGCGTTTTTTAAGGTGCGATCGTCAATCAGACGGTCAGGGCAACGCTCGCTGAATCAAGGCGAGTAGATTGGAGTTCGCCCACGCGCCCGTTTGAGCCGGGAATACGGAAATGCAGCCTGAAACAATCTCAAACATGGAATTGTCCGCCTCTTTGTTGGGTATGATTCTCGAAGTCAAGGCGGAATTGATTGCGCTGCGTGAACTGCTGGCCGAGCAGGGCGTCCAGATCGACCGTGACGAGTTAATCGCCCTGCGCAGAAAGAAACTTCTGCCCGCAATGGACGAATTGGCCGAGGGCGCGGGACGAGCGGATTCCGCTGTCGGAAAAATGCTGCGGGACGTCAGAGCAAGCCTCGAAGAACTCGCCTGACTTCTTTCCAAAGCCGCACGTTTGGATGGTCCGGGTCGTCGCCGGCAAGTCGCGTAATCGTCAGGTTGCCGGCGGCCCCGACCGAAAGACGCCAGGCGTCGCCCTCGGCGTCGGTGAGAATGAAGCCGGGCGAATCGGAAACGGTTGGGGCAATGCCGCCAGCCGGGGCGTCGCGGTTCTGGGTCATGGTTGGTCCTTTCGTTGGTATGACGGTTCGCCGGGAATCTTCGCCGATGGATTGATCAGACAGTCAACGCTAAAGCCAGAATGCCGATCAGCTGGATGGCTAGGAGCCAAGTGGCGATTATCACATTGCGGGCCTTGTGTCTATTCCGGTCGAGTTGCCCGTCGATGCTGCATACTAGGTCGCTAAGTATTTGCTCAAAGCAGCGATCTATACCTTCAGAGATGTAGCTGTTGTAGAGCCAGTCCCAGTCATTCCTGCCGGGCGAGACGCTTTTTGAGGGCATCCACGCCCAAAGTGAGAGCAGGAGCATCGCCAGATAGGCGCCAAATGCGATAGTAAGAGCGATTTGAGGCGATAGAGACGGCGGGTTGTAAATGAAGGCCGGGATGCTGACTGCGCCACTCAGGGCGATGAGTAAACCGCCGGCCTGCATTATGGTCGCCGCCTTACCGTCAAGGTGGTCGCCGGTTTGGATGTGAATATCCAGAGCCTTTTGCCTTTGTTCAAGGACAAGCTGTTGTTGGGGCGTCAATGAATGAGGCGCCGCCGGTGGGGGCGCTTCTTGATAGGCCATGATGCTGTTACCTCCGGGAGAATTGAATGGCTGACGGAAAAGATGAACCCAAGCCCGCGCCGGTGACAAAACCAATCCCGCCGCGGCCGACGCCGTCCTTCACGGAAGAACTAAGGCGAGAGCCGGATCACATCCAAGAGATAAAGAAGGCTCCGCCGCCTGCGCCGAATTTGCCGCCGGTCGGAAGCCCCGAAGCCTTGCCGCCAAAACCGGCTCCTCCCCCGCGCCCGCAGCCGGCTGTAACGGAAGAATTCAGGGATTTGGCTAACAGAGAGCCGGCGCCGAAAGCGGAACCGAAGAAGCCGGCCGCCGGCTAATGGAAAAGCTGCTTGCCAAACTGATCAAATTGCAGGAATGGTCCGAGGAATTTGAACGGCAGGAAAGCCTAGCTGTCGTAATGGAGCCGAAGCTGCGAGCGGCGGCCAGACAAATGCAGGATAGTGGCGTCCCGCTGTATGTGATCTACCACTATTTCATGAAGGCTGAATACGATTCGTATGGCGTTTTGCGCGCCAAGCTGAACGTCACCAACGAGATTCTTGGCGTGCTGGTCGAACGGAATAACCTGGGCAGCGAATTGGAGCGCCGGGGAGAGATCGACCAAGCAATTCAGCTATACGAGGCGAACATCGCAGATTGTTTCAATGGGACCCATCCCTATGAGCGGCTGCGAATCCTATACACACGGCAAGGCCGTTACTCTGACGCTGTTCGGGTATGTGAAAGCTATTTTAGGATGCTCGACATCTTGGATAAGCCGTGCGCCCTACCCAAGATGCAACATCATCTGGACAAATTGAAGTTGAAGGCGCAGCAACAGGCTTGAAGCGGCCCTTGCCGGCCAACTCAAAAACTATCTGCGTATCATCACGATACGTCGCCCACGCCGTTGTGGGCGCACAGGTTGTTAAGGTTCGCTATCCCGCCTAGCTTCTGAGCAATATCGGGATAGTGGCTGCATATGAGCCAACGGGCGAAAGCGACCGGGGCTAGAGAAGAGCCGTCCTGCCAGGGGCGACTACTTCGGAAAAGCGCTTCAGTCCTCCGGGGTTGGGGCGTCAGGAAAAGCGCTTCAGCCGCTAGGCTGAGGCGTTTTTCTTTGCCCCAGCCCTACTCATCTATGCTTGAGCTAGTTCCAGAGCCGAGGCGGAAGATTTTGGGTCAACCTCTTGCACCGGGGTGAGTCCCAGCGTCATAGCGCGAGCGTCAAGCATGATTCGCAATTCATCTGTCATCGAACGCCGGGTCCGCTTGGCGATCTGCTTGAAAAGCTCCTGGTACTCTTCCTCCAGGCTGAAGCTGGCCCGCTTGATCTTTGAATTCTCCATATATCCTCCCTTCACGAATCAGACTCGCCATAAGCATACAGCATGCCGACGCATCTGTCAATACCGTGTGCGCCATTTGTTGCATTATTATATAATAGTATTGACAAGGCGGCGCCTACATGATAAGATTAGGGTGTAAAAGAAGCCCGGCCAGAGGTGAAAGCTCTAACCGGGCCAGGTCGAGCCCCTCTTGGGAGAAACGCCCCTGACATGCCAAGGATAGCCCACCCCGCCTCGGATCTCACCCTCGAAGCCGCGCCCGCCGCGGCCATCGTGCGCACTGCCGGCGTCAGTTCTGCTGAAGCATCACTGCGAAGCATCATTATCGTCGATGACGTCCTCCGCCGCGTGGGCGCAGCGCCCCACAACGATGATAGCGCCGCCGCGCTCGACGGCCCGCCCGAAGCGGCGCCGGCCGGCATGCGCTTGCTGGCCGTGGGGCGCGTGACCACGGGCGGGCCGGTGGAACTCGCCGTCGCCCCCGCCGCCCCCGCCGCCCCAGACGCCCCAGACGCCGTAGACGACGCGCAACCCCTGCCCTGGGAAGCCGCCGGGCAGACCGAGGGCATGACGGCGCTCCTGTTGCCCCTGACGCCCTATGAGATGGGCTTCTGTGACGCGGTCGACGGCGAACCGTGCCTGCCCGAAATTTACTTCGTGCGCCGCGAGCAGAAAATCGCCTACGCCGAGGGCTACGAGAATGCAGGGCTCCCGACGCCCCTCAGCCGATGGACTCTGGAAAAGGAGACACGCTAAAATGGCAATCGCACTTCGTCCCCGACAGACCGACGCCCCGGCCGTCTTCGGCAGCCGGGATGAAATCGCCGCCGTAGCGGACCGCATGCGCATCA
>JASGTU010000394.1 GCA_030058085.1 Chloroflexota bacterium | reverse complement strand
ATTCAGGGCGCTCTCCAACACTATGACAGCCACGAGGCGCTGATACCGGCGCAGGGCGCCAACGTTGCGGCTGTGCTTGTAACCAACGCGCTGCTCGCTATCGGCTATCTGATCGCGGCGTTGACGGGTTGATAGAAATGTCGCCAACGCGGAAGCGAACATCTCCGCACTGGCGACAGCGCAGGTTGCGGCTCCCCCTAGATCATGGGGCAGGCTCATCCCGCCAGGCGGCGAAGTTGTCGAAGATCACCTTGTAGCCCTGCTCGCCCATCGTACCAAAGCCATAGACGAAGAGCGCGGCGTTGCCGCCGTCCGCCGGCGGGTCCAGCGGCCAAGCTCCTTCCAGCACGTCGTTGACCGTCAACTCCAGCCGGTCGTTGTGGCAGACGGCGCGGATGTGGTTGGCGGCGTTGACCTCGTGCGCTAGGCCGTTGGACGGCAGTTCGGCGACGCCGTCCGGCCCCTTGGTGACATAGGCGAATTTGCCGCCTACGTAGCGCGCCGCCGAGATGCTCAGCGTCTCGGGGTCTACGCTTAAGAAGTCATAGTTGTCTCCGTTGCGGTAATGGCAGATCACGCCGTACATGCCGCTGGAGGAGCCGGGCGTTACGGTCGCGTCAAACTCCATTGCCATCGGTGCGAAGTCGCCCGCGGTTTTGCTCATCACCCAGTAGGTCGGTTGCTTCACAAGGAGGGCGTAACCGCCGCTTTCGTAGCCGGTGGTTGCGGTGTCATTATCCCGAATTGACCAGCCTAGCGCCGTGGAGGAGAAGTCGTCATAAACGGTCCCTTCTTCTAGGCGCTGCTCGCCCGTCAGCGCCGGTTGTGGCGCGGGTTCCGGTGTAGGTTCTATGACCGGTTCTGGCGTGGGCTCCAATACAGGTTCCGGCGTGGGTTCCATTGCCGGTTCTGGCGTGGGTTGTGGTGAGGCGGATTGCGCCGGCGGGCGCGTGCCGGCGGGCGCCTTCCTTGCCGAGTCCGCTTCCTGTGCAGGCGCGGGTTCGGATGCATCCTCTGGTTGTGGGGCCGGTTGTTCCGCGGGTTCCGCTTCTAGCTCCGGCGACGTGACTTCAACCGTGTCGAAAAGAACGCCTTCGTCGGTTTCCAATCGCTCGATGGTGAAGTGCGCCATTTGCGGGCTTGGCTCAGGCGTGATCCACTGGAAACGGAAGTCAAGATAGACTGGGTCCGAGAAGCCGTCGCTCCATTTGGACAACAACAGCCAGTCGTTGTCCTGCCAGATGTAGCCGGAGAGCAGGCCGTCCTGGCGCACCAGGCGTACGCGACCCGAACTCTCCTCCGTGTCCTGGTAGAAGTAGCGATACCAGCCTCCGTCGATCGCCATGTCTACGTTCATGCGCTGTAAGTCCGGGGTGAGGGCGTGGCGCACGTAGGCGTGGTTCTTCTCGTCATTGCTGGTGACGGCGACGTGAATGTAGCGCTCCTGCCCCTGTGCGCGTTCGGGCGCGGGGGCGTCGTAGCGCACGATCAAGTCGAAGTCTCCGTCAATGGTCCAAGGGCTGTAGACTTGGGAATGAGATTTGGCCGTACCGTCTTGGAAGAAGAACAGGTCCGCGCCGAAGGCGACGACCGTACCTTCATGGCCGATCACGTCCCATTCATCCTCTAACATGCCGTTGAGGGGCGCGCTGGTCAGGCGCACGTCGCGCAGGGTTGTTACGGCAGGCGGCTCAGGCAAACCGTCATGCGCCATGCGCTTGAACATCCACCCGGCCCAGATCGTTTCCGGCAAGGGCAAGGTCTGGCGGTTGGAGAGCGTCCACGTTGCGCCGTCGTCGACGCTCCAGCGCGTTTTGATCACATTGCCGCGGCGCGACAGCTTGACGCGCACCGCTTCGTCTGGCGCAGGGGCGCTGTGGGCGATATCGCGGTTGGCGACGCCCAGGTAGTTGGCGTTCTGATAGCGGTTCCAGCCGCCGCCGGCGACATAGTAGTGCGCGCCTAACCCATCCGGCTGCATCTGCCCGGCTAGGTAGCCCAGGGGCGTGTCCGGCGTGAAGAGCAGAAATTCGGCGAAGGCGAAGTTGTTGCCAGGGCTTTCGAGCAGCAGATCGGCCTCCAGGTCAAAATCGCCGGTGACCTTATGGAGCAGGCGAGGGGCGTCGGAGCGATGGCCGTAAAAGTCGTTTTCGTTGGGGACGGTGATGCGCAAGGTTTCGGCGTCGACGATCTCATATGTGGCGTCGCCGGGGCCGTTGAGGTTCTTGTTGGGCTCCTGCCAGATCCAACCGGGCGGCAAGGCCCCGTCTGCGGCGTCCCATTGGACTGCGTCGTAAGGCTGCGGCGTGTCGCTGTCGAGCTCTACCTCGTTAAGCGGGATGCCGCTCACGCGGCGCAGCGGCAACTCCTCCAGCGCCGTGATCTCACCGTCGGGCAGCGAGGCTTGGAAGCCCGCTTCTACCGTGAGCGTATGACCGTCCGGCCCGGTCATCACTACCGAGCCATCGAGCACGCGAACGAATGCCAGGTCATCCTTTTTCTCGATGATGAATTCCGTGCCGTCGGGCTTGAGCAGGTAGTCGTTGACGAGATAGACAGCCGGCTCGACGAGGGGATATCTGTCTTCGACGACATGGAGCAGGCCCTTGCCGACGATAAGCTGCCAGTCTTTGGCATTGCAGATCCGGTTCCATGCATCGGGGGTCACGATTGGCGGCGGTTCTTGCCTGAGCGCGTCGCAGTTGCCCTGGGCCAGAGGCAGGCGGTAGGTTACGAGCGTGTGGCGCTCGGCTCCTAGGGCAACGATTTGCTGGGCGAGAGGCTGGTACCGGTCATAGAAGTTGTATTGGGCAGAGCGAATCGCATTTCCGTACTGCATCAGCGCCACATCACAGCCGCCCACCGGGGGCGTGCGCAGGCAGCCGCGCTCCGCCAGCTTGTTGGCGACCTCGTATCGGGCGATCTCGACGCGCATATCTGACTTGGCATCCTCGATTTCGTCCAGGAGTGTGGCGATCTGGTCGTTCAGTTCGGTGCGACGCTGCTCGACCTGCTGCGCCGTCATCTCGCGTGAGGCGGAGAATGTTGCGAGGGCGCCGGCGGCTTTCTGCGCGTCCTGGTAGGCCGTCACCTCGGTCATGATTCGCTCGACGGTCGCTTTGCCGTTTTTCAGGTTGGCGACAACGCCTAAGCCAGGTACGGGCACGAACGCCGACAACGCGTTCCACTCGTTGGGCAACAGCCAGATGGAGAGCGTGTCGACGGCCCAGTCGTAGCCTCGCGCAAGCGTCTGCGTTCCGAGGTGTTGTTTGGATTCGAGGAACAGCTTGAGCGTGACGGCGGCCTCGCAGGGGTCCTGCTGATCGCGGATTAGGTCATACGCTTCAGCCATGACGGCATCACTAAAGGTTGCCATGTAGCCGGGCGGGTCGGCGTAGTAGGCTTCGGGCATAGGCAGACCGTCCTGCGCCAATTCCCGCGCCCTGTCGGGAAGTTTGGTGACCCAATCGGGAAGGGGCAGTTCGACCGTAGGGGTGCCTCCGGCTACGCCGCTCTGGAACATGATCTCGCTGCCAGGGCCGATAAACTGCTTTGAGCCAGCAATCAGCACCTCGCCCCAGCCGTCTTCGGTGACGATACGGTCGCCGTCATACAGCGTCATGCCGGCTACGATCTGCATTGACTCCGCCACCTCGACGATCTTGGCTTCGACGGTATAGGATTGGCCGAAGCAGGAACTGGTGAGGGGGCCGCTGCCGCCCGCCGCACCGACGACGGCGTGCAGGCGGCCTGGGCCGGGCCACGACGCGCCTTGCTCGGTTTCGGATTCCTGCGCCGGCAGCGCATGGAAGAGTATCTGTTGGCTTGGGCCGTAGTTGCCATCTCCCAGGAGAGGCTCGAACCCGATGTACAGGCTTACGCCGTTGTTGTGCAGACTCCACTGATTGGGCGCAGGCGGGTCGCCTGAGATTCTCGCCATCAGGCTGCCGGCGGCGCTGACCTCGAATACGCCCACGTCTTGGGGCGGATCGCAGGGCGTGTCTACCGGCTTCTCTTCGAATGAGCCCGACGCTGAGAAGAGCATGCCAGGTTCCAAGTCGGGCTGCGCCCGGACGATCGACGCCTGGCGGGCGCTGACGACGGTTCCAAAAGAGCAGCGAACAGGCG
>JASGTU010000393.1 GCA_030058085.1 Chloroflexota bacterium | reverse complement strand
CGATCAACTGGCGGATGTAGAGCTCGAGCAGGTCGTCCGCCATGCGAAAGCGGCTGCCGGGATAGAGTTTCTCCTTGGTCAAGAAAAAGCAATACTGGCAGTCGAGGTTGCAGATGGCGCCGGTAGGCTTGGCGAGGATGTGAAAGGCCGGCGGCGCGTTTTTCGGCATCGTCAGCGGCGGACCCGCCGCCACGTCAACCGCTTCCTGTTGCTTCATGCTGGCTTATCTGTCTCCCGTCTACACGATATGCGAGAACGCCGCCGCCCCGTGACGGGTGCCGTTCCGTCTTTGAACCATAGGATCGCAGCGGAGAACGCAGGGGGCACAGAATGATTTGGCATTGAGTATACCATATCGAGGCGGATAATCTTGCAGATGACTACGATCTTTTGCGTCGCCCGCCCATCTTTTTGCTACCGCCGCCTTTTGGTAAGATGAAAACATGAACCGGCGTTCACCGGCTGCTCAACACCATCGACAAGAATGCCGCGCTTTCCGGCTTTGGATGCTGCCGGTTGCGTTCCTGCTTACCATGCTGGCGACCGGCTGCTCTGTGCAAGCCGCGCTCTCCGGCCTGACGGCTGACCGCGCTGCAGCCGCCCTTCAGACTGCCCCATCTCCAGACTATACGCCCAGCGGCGTGCGTATCCATCGCCTCGCCCTCGGCGCGAGCAACGCCTACCTGCTGGAAAACCAGGCCGGCCTCTACCTGGTCGACGCCGGCCTGCCGCTGACCGACGGGCTGATCCTGACGCGCATGGAAGAATTAGGCCGCGACGACCTGCGCCTGATCTTCATCACCCACGCGCACATCGACCACTACGGCGCCGCTGCCGCCGTCCGCGAGGCGACGGGCGCGCCCATCGCCGTCCACCGCGCCGACGCCGCGGCCATGGCCGAAGGCAATACCGAACTGGGCATGGTGCGCGACTGGGAGTGGAGCGAAGACACGCTCGTCCCGCTGCTCGAGGACACGATCCAGATCGATCCCGTCGAACCCGATATTCTCCTCGATGACGGCGCCTCGCTCGCCGAATACGGGCTGGATGCCGTTGTGCTGCACACGCCCGGCCATACGCCCGGCTCCAGCGTCCTGATCGTCGACGACGCCTACGCCTTTGTCGGCGACCTCATCTCCGCCAACGGCAAGCCCCACGCTCAGAGCATGTACGCCCAGGACTGGCCCCAACTGGCGGACAGCATCGCCCGCGTGCAGGCGCTCGACCTGGCCTGGGCCTACAGCGGTCACGGTGACGAGCCGAGCTCCGGCGAGACTCTGCGCACTCTCGAAGCCCGCTTCGCAGACGAACCGCAGCAATAGGCCCTCTTACTGCCTGTAAACCCGCCCAGTTGACAATAATTCGCCGTTACTCCTTCCCGGATTTTCCGTCTGCATAGTACGGGGGTATGATTGGCCCTCGTTTTGGGCGGCGACCGGTTAGCCTGCCCATGCAGTTAGGTGTTGAGTTAGGAGAAGGATTGCGCATGGCGCAAGCGGTAAACGCCGGCCGCGCTTGGCCGGCCTGGGTCGAACGACCCCTTGCAACGCTCAAACGGCAGTTCGGGCTGGTGCGGCCCGCGACCGAAGACGGCATGGGCGCGCTCCCCAGCGGAGACGGCGTCGTCTTTCGCGTCTGGGCGCCCCACGCCGAGAGCGTCTTTGTAGCGGGCACATTCAACAACTGGTCGACGTGGCGCACGCCCCTCGCGTCCGAAGGCGACGGGCGCTGGTCCGCCACGGTGCGCAATGCCGGCCCCGGCGACCAGTATAAATTCGTCATTCGGCGCAACGGAGTTGTACAGCTGCGCAGCGACCCCTACGGACGGTACATCACGCAGCCCCATCGCAACAGCGTAGTCCGCCCCGACGGCGAACCGTCCGCGGGCGACGCGCCCTTTCCTGTCCCGCCGCTCAACGAGCTGGTCATCTACGAACTGCACGCCGGCACTTTTAGCGAGAGCGGCGCGCACGGCGTGGGCGACTTCCAGGGCGTCGTCGACAAGCTGCCCTACCTGCGCGCGCTGGGCGTCAACGCCATCGAGTTGATGCCGGCGGCCGAGTTCCCCGGAACCCATTCCTGGGGCTACAACCCCTCGCACCCCTTCGCCGTCAGCCAGGCATACGGCGGGCGCGACGCGCTCGTCGCGCTGATCCGGGCTGCCCACCGCGCCGGCATCGCCGTGCTTGTCGACGTGGTCTACAACCACTTCGGGCCGCAGGACCTGGACTTGTGGCGCTTCGACGGCTGGCATGAGAACGACTTAGGCGGCATCTATTTCTACAACGACTGGCGCGCGGCCACGCCCTGGGGCCATACGCGGCCCGACTATGGCCGCCCGGAAGTGCGGCAGTTTCTGCTCGACAATGCCGCCATGTGGCTGGAAGAAGTGGGCGCAGACGGGCTGCGCTGGGACGCCACGTCCTACATCCGCACGGCAGGCGGATTCGACGGGGACGGCAGCGCCGGGATCGCAGACGGCTGGAGCCTGATGCGCCACATGAACGACGAGTTGAACGCGCGCTTCCCGGGACGGATCTTCATCGCCGAGGACATGCAGCACAACGCCTCGATCACACTGCCCACGGAACATGGCGGCGCGGGCTTTCAGGCGCAGTGGGACGCGGCCTTCGTCCACGCCATTCGCCACGCCGTGATCAGCCCCAGCGACGAGACGCGCAGCATGGCCGCGGTGAACAGCGCGCTGGCTTTCCGCTACAACGGCAGCGCCTTCGACCGCGTGGTCTTCACCGAATCGCACGACGAAGTCGCCAACGGCAAAGCGCGCGTCCCCGAAGAGATCGCCCCCGGCAAGGCGGACAGCTACTTCGCCAAGAAGCGCTCGACCTTGGGCGCGGCCATCGTCTTCACCGCGCCCGGCATCCCCATGATCTTCCAGGGGCAGGAGTTCCTCACCGCCGGCTGGTTCGACGACCGCGTGCCGCTGGACTGGGAACGCGCCGCCATCCACAGCGGCATATACCGCCTCTACCGCGACCTGATCCGGCTGCGGCGCAACCTCGACGGCAAGACGCGCGGCCTCATGGGGCAGCACATCAACGTCTTCCACGCCAACGAGGCCGGCAAGCTGATCGCCTACCACCGCTGGGACGCCGGCGGCTCCGGCGACGATGTGGTCGTGGTTGCCAACTTCGCCAACAGCGCTCGCCAGGCCTACACCATCGGCTTTCCGCACAACGGCGCCTGGCGCGTGCGCTTCAACAGCGACCTGCGCCGCTACGCCGCCGAGTTCGGCAACGCCCGCTGCCCGGACGTGATCGCGGCTGAACCTCCGCAAGGAACAGGAGCGGACGGCATGCCCGCCTGGGGCAACATCGCCGTCGGCCCCTACTCCGCGCTGATCCTCTCGCAGGACTAAAGGCTACATCCCGCGGCTGTCTTACCCCGCCAGACGCTCCCAGTACATCGCCCAGGCCTTCAGCCCGTCGTACAGACGCTGCACGCGGAAAAACTCGTTGGGTGCGTGGAAGTCCTCATCCGCCGTGGAGAACGAGAAGAAGACCGTGTCGATGCCCAGCAGACGCCGGAACAACTCGCTCACCGGCAGCGTGCCGCCCATGCGCACCTTGAGCGGCTCCTGCCCATAGACCGAGCGCAGCACGTCCACCGCAGTGAGCAGCCCTGGGTGATCGTCGGGGATGCGGTAGGGCAGCGCATCGTGCCCGCCGCCGCGCACCATCTCCAGCGTCACGCCGGGGGGCGTGTATTCCTCCAGGTGGCGCACGATCTTGGCGGCGATGTCCGCAGGGCGCTGGTTCGGGACGAGCCGGCAGGTGATCTTCGCCATCGCCTCGCCGGGGATGACCGTCTTGGAGCCGGCCCCCTGGTAGCCGCCGCCCATGCCATTGACCTCCAGCGTGGGCCGCACCCACATGCGCTCCGCCGTCGTGTAGCCCGCCTCGCCGAAGAGCGCAGGCGCGCCGACCTCGCGCAGATAGGCTGCGTCGTCGAAAGGCAGCGCGGCCAACTCGGCGCGCTCAACCGCGCTCAACTCGGCGACGTCGTCGTAAAAGCCCGCCACCGCCACGCGTCCGTCCGGCGTGTGTAGCCCGGCGACCAACTCGGCGAGCGCGTGCAGCGGATTCGCCACGGCGCCGCCATGCCTGCCGGAGTGCAGGTCCTTGGCCGCGCCGCGCAGCCTGAACTCCAGCCCCGTCATGCCGCGGCTGGACACGGTGACCGACGGATCGTCGATGCGCCACATGGCCCCGTCCGCCGAAAGCGCGAAATCCGCGGCCAGCCGCGCGGCGTGCGCCGCGATCAACGGCTCCAAGCTGGGGCTGCCGACCTCCTCCTCGCCCTCGAACAAAAACTTGACGTTGACGGGCAGCCGCCCAGCCGTCGCCATGTATGCTTGCGCCGCCAGCAGCGGGATCAACATCGGCCCTTTGTCGTCCGAAACGCCGCGGCCATAAAGCCGGCCCTCGCGCACCTGCGGCGCGAAGGG
>JASGTU010000392.1 GCA_030058085.1 Chloroflexota bacterium | reverse complement strand
TCGTAGATTCGGACGGCGCCCTCCTCGACGCCAACCAGGCCGCGATCCGGCTATTGGACGTGTCCTGCGAATCGGCGCGGGGCAAACAGCTTAACGCGCTCCTGCCTTTTGCCGCTGACGCAGTCGGTTTCTTGGCAGATAGTTCGGACACGTGCGAACTCCAGCTTGTGGTCTGCGGTCAGCCGCGCTGGTACGAAGTATCGCTATCCCCTCTAGGCGCCGGCAGCGTACCTGCAGGCTGCGTGGTTATCCTGAAGGATATTACTGAGCGCCGCTGCAAAGCGCTAGAGGAAAAGGCCGCCAGAGAAGAAGCGGAAGAGGCTATCCGCCTCAAGAGCGAGTTTCTTTCCATCATCAGCCACGAGATTCGCACGCCAATGCACGCCGTGGTCGGCGTGACCAATATGCTGCTCGGCACAGGCCTGACAGACGAGCAGCGCAGCTTCATCGATACGATCCGCGCCGCAGGCGACTCGATGCTCTCCGTCGTCAACAACGTCCTCGACTTCTCCAAAATTGAGGCCGGGCAGGTCGAACTTGAGCATCTTCCCTTCAGCCTCGAGACGTGTATCGAAAGCACGTTTGATATCTTCACCGGCGACGCAGCGCAGAAGGGCATCGAACTCACCTACCTTTTCGACGACACTGCGCCCAGGCGCATCGTGGGCGACATGACGCGCTTCCGCCAGGTGCTCACTAACCTCGTCGGCAATGCGGTCAAGTTCACCGAGCGCGGCGAGATCTCCGTACAGATCGCCGGCGAGCTTCAGGCCGAGCAACCGATACTCCACGTTCGGGTCTGCGACACAGGCATCGGCATCCCCCCCGACCGTCTTGACAGACTCTTCCAATCCTTTAGCCAGGCCGAAATCTCAACGACGCGGCGCTATGGCGGCAGCGGGCTTGGTCTCGTGATCAGCAAGCGCCTGTGCGAGCTTATGGGCGGCGCCATCTGGGTGGAGAGCCGGCCCGGCGATGGCACAACCTTCCACTTCACCATTGCCGCCCCGCCAGCGCCGCTCGACGTCGACCCGCCGCCTTCGCATCTGGCAGGCCGTTCCGCTCTCGTCGTCGACGACTGCGCCTCGGTTCGCACCATGATCGGACGCGCCCTTTGCGATCTGAACATGCGCGTCGCCACAGCGGATTCTGGCTGGAGTGCGTTGGAGCAGATTGAACACGTCGACGGCTTCGACGTGATCCTGGTCGACCTCCACATGCCAGGCATGGATGGCGAGAGCCTCGTCCGTCGCATCAGCGCCGAACGCGTCCAGCCGCGCCCGCGCTTCGTCATGCTGCTGACGCTCGTTGACGGCGCTGTGCGCAGCCGCGCCGCCGAGCTTGGTCTCGCTGCCTGCATCACCAAGCCCGTCAAGCGCACACAACTGCGCAATTCCCTAGCCGATCTCTTCTCCGTCGCCAAACCCGCCATGCAGCCGGCGCCGGGCAGCGAGCACGTCACGCCCCTCGCCGAGCCGCTCAACATCAAAGTGCTGCTGGCGGATGACAACCTGGTCGGGCGGCGGGTAACCCAAGCCATACTGCGCCGGCTTGGCTGTGAAGCCGACATCGCCGGCAACGGCCATGAAGTTCTGTCCGCGCTGGAGATGCATCGCTACGACGCCGTTCTGATGGATGTCTTCATGCCGGGCATGGATGGGCTTGAGACCACACGGCGCATTCGCAAAGACCTGCCCGCGGATCAGCAGCCCTGGATCATTGCTCTGACTGCCAGCGCCATCATGCAGGAGCATGAACGATGCCTCGAGGCGGGCATGAACGACTTCTTGGCAAAACCGGTGCGCATCAACTCATTAAGCGAAGCGCTGCGCAGAATCCCCGCCGTCCAATCCGCCGAACCGCCATCAGATGATCCGGCGCAAGAATTCGCTCTCCCCGACAGCGCAGACCAACAGTCACAATGAGCGGCGCAACCGATAGACTGAAGCTTGAACGGCTGGCGCAAAAGCTTTTTCCGCGATGCAAGCTGCTACGCACATGGGAGCTGGCAGGCGGCAGTTCCGCCTACATGACCGCGCTGGAAGCGCTCTTGCCCAATGGCAGGACGAAGAGACTCGTCGCCCGCCGGCCTGGCGAAGGCTCAGCCGCCCGTGAGTTCCACACGCTCCAGGCCGTCCACGAAGCCGGCATCGCCGCGCCGGCCCCCCTTCTGCTCGACACCTCCGGCGATCTCTTCGCCGAGCCGGTCATGCTGATCGAGTTCGTCGAAGGGAAACCGGACTACGCACCCGCCGATCCTGCGCGCTTCGTCGCGCAGTTAGCCGAACAACTCGCCGCCATCCACCGGCTGCGCGGCGCTAATCCAAACTTGGCGCACCTGCCCCAACAGGCTATCCGCCTATCTAGCCAAATGAGCAGCCGTCCTGCCTGCCTCGACGAATCACTCGACGAAGGCCGCCTACGCGCCACTCTGGAAGCGGCCTGGCCCCTGCCGCTGCCTACAGAACCGGCCCTGCTGCACGGCGATTTCTGGCCCGGTAACATCCTGTGGCATAACGGGCGGATCGCCGGTGTGGTTGACTGGGAAGATGCGGAGATCGGCCATCCCCTCGGGGACCTCGCCATCGCCCGGCTAGACCTGCTGTGGACCTGCGGCGCCGAAGCCATGCACGCTTTCACCCACCGCTATCTAGCGCTGACGGGCGAAGCTCTGGACGAACTGCCTTATTGGGACCTTATCGCCGCGCTGCGGCCAGCAGGCCGGCTTGTCGAGTGGGCCGAGACTTGGCCGTATTTGGGGAGGGAAGACATCACCGCCGAGACGATGACGACGAGACACAGACTCTTCGTCGCCCAAGCGTTCGAGGCGTTGGCAAGGCGTAGCTAGCCGGCAATCTCTGCCGGTTGCAGAACGCCCCTAAGCCGGCGCATCAACTCCAGCGCGCGCGGCATCGCCTCGGCGTAGAGCGTATACAGAACCGGATTGACAACGTAGTCCCACGCGCCGATGTGCGGCTGGAACTCGGCCCCGAAGCCCTGCTTGAACTGCCACACCCCTTGCATCCCATCGGCGGGATCGTCAACCTGCGTGGGCGCGCCCCACCAGTCATAGACGGTGCAGCCCTGTTCTTGCGCCCAGCGCATGGCCTCCCATTGCAACAGATAGTTGGGCATGTCACGCCGGCGTCGTTCGCCGCTGGCGCCGTAGAAGTACCAAGCGCGCCGGCCATAACGGAAGAGGAACAGTCCGGCTACCGGCGCAGTTTCCTCGGAATGCTCAGCCAAGAGCAGCGCACCCCCGGCGGGGTTGGCGGCGTCATCTTCGGCGCGCAAAAAGGTCTCCCACGCCGCGCGGTAATAGGCGAACGGTCGCGTCAGGAAGCCGTCGCGTTCGCCCGTCTCCGCATACAGCCGGTAGAACGCGGCGAGATCGTCCACGCCGCCCTGGCGCACGCCGATGCCGCGGCGCTCGGCCAGGCGGATGTTGTAGCGCCATTTGCTCTTCATCGCCGCCAGCAACTCGCCGGCATCCGGGCGCAGGTCCGTCACTGCGGTGTTCTTGAACTGAATCTGCCCGGCGCTGAAACGCCAGCCGCGCCGCCGCAGTTTCTCGCGCAGGACCACGCCCTCGGCCAGGTCCTCGCGCACGTCGGGGTCGATCTTGACGAAAACACAGCCGCGCGCGTGCGCATGACTCTCCACTGCCGCCAACACGGCGTCGACCGCGACGCGGTCCGTCCAGTCCACGACCGGCCCCTTAGGCGCATAGGCCACGCGCACGGGCAGATAGCGGCTCAACTGCCGCCACAGAAATTGGCAGGCGGCAAGCGTACGCCCGTCCTCGCCGGCAACGATCAGCCGCTCTGCATGCCAGCCAGTCGCGGCTTTCACCTCGCCCCATTCCCAACTCTGCAACACATGCGGTTCCGGCAGTTCGGCCAGCGCCGCCCGCCACGCAGCCGGGTCATGTACCGCGCTGCACATAGGCCGCGCACTGTCCGCCGCACGCGACATGCCCGCTACGCGGCCAAGCTTGGCCGGCCACTCGTCGCGCTGCTCGTTCAAAGCAAGTCCAAGCGTATACAGCCGGTGACCCATCGGTTGCAGCGCTTGATCCCATGCCCCCACGTAGCGCAGCGCCTTGCCGCCAAACCCCTGCTTGAAGCGATAGACGCCCCACAGCCCGTGCTGCGGCAGCAGGTCCAGGTTAATCGGCAGCGCTTCCACCGGCGCCGACGCTTCGTCGCCGCTCGCCATGCCCGCCGCTATCTTGCCGACGTCGTCGGGGATGCCCCAGAAATCGTAACGCCGCGCGCCGCGCGCCTTGGCCCAGCGGATGCCGGCCCATTGCAGGGCGTGATTCGGCATGCGGTTGCGTTCATCATTGCTGCTTGCGCCCCACAGGTACCAGGCCGAGTCGCCGCAAAGACCCACGACAATCGCCCCGATGGCGCGCCCCTCGGCCTCCGCCAGCAGAAACGCGCCATTACCCGGCGTGAGCAGATCGAACGCCGCTGCGTAATAGCCGGGCGCATGCACGCCGAACTTATCGCGCGCGCCGGTCGCGGCCATCAAGCCGTTGAACGTATCCAGATCAGCCGCTTCGGACTGGCGCACCGTCACCCCCTTACGCTCTGCCAGGCGGACGTTATAGCGCCACTTGCTTTTCATGTTCCTGAGGATGGCGTCTTCGTCCCCCTCGATGTCGAGGAGAACGGTGCTGCGCGGCTGCACGCTCTGCCGGCTGGGTGCAAAGCCGTGACGCGCCAACGCGCGACGGTTCGCCGCCGTGTCCGGCAAGTCCGGCTCGATCTTGAGCGTCGCCGCGCCCAAGCGCCGGCACTCAGCCGCCATCGCCTCCAGCAGCGCGCCTGTCAGCGCCTCGTCAGCCCAGCCGGTCAACGGCCCTTTCGGCGCGTAAGCGATACGGATGCCCGCCACGCTGCGCAGCAAGATCGACGCGCCGGCAACCGCCCTGCCCGCCTCGTCGAAGAGCGCCACGCGCGCCGCCTGCCACCCGAAACGGCTCTTGAGCGCCGCCCAGCCGCTGGTCTGTAATAGATGCGCCTGCGCATGGGACTGCACAAAAGCATCCCATGCGGCATCGTCCATCGAACCGCAGAGATAACGTTGTGTTGCGGGCTTGTCCCCGCCAGATGCCTCAGACATGGGTGCTATGATAACATACGAGGGTAGACACCGGGCCATTTCTGCCCCTTCACGCGACCAAACGGAGGACCATGTCATGACCGCCCCTGATCTCAGCAACCAGATTATCGAATCCGTGCCCAACTTCTCCGAAGGCCGCCGGCCGGAAGTAATCGAGGCCATCGTCGCGGCCATACAGGCGCCGGGCGTTCTCTTGCTTGACCAAAGCAGCGACTGGGACCACAACCGCAGCGTCGTCACGGTCGCCGGCTCGCCCGCCGCCGTGCTGGAAGGGCTGTTCCGCGCCGTAACCGTGGCGGCGGAGCGCATCAACCTCTTCGAGCATCGCGGCCAGCACCCGCGCCTCGGCGCGACCGACGTCGTGCCGCTCGTCCCCATCCGCAACATCACGTTGGAGGAATGCGCCGATCTTGCCGCCCAACTTGGCGAGCGCATCGGCCGCGAGTTGGAACTACCCGTCTATCTCTACGAGGCAGCCGCCAGATTGCCGGAGCGACGCAACCTAGCCGACGTGCGCAAGGGCGAGTTCGAGTTGCTCGTACAGGAGATCGACCAGCCGGCGCGCAAGCCGGACTTCGGCCCGGCGCGCGTCGGCCCGGCAGGAGCGGTGATCGCCGGCGCTCGCCAGTTCCTCATCGCCTACAACTTCTATCTGCACAGCGCCGACGTAGCGATCGCCAAAGACATTGCCAAGCGCATCCGCTTCAGTAGCGGCGGGCTGCCCGGCGTGAAGGCGCTCGGTCTGCTGGTGGAAGGCCAGGCCCAGGTCAGCGTCAACCTCGTCGACCACACGCAGACGCCGCTGCACACACTGATGGATAAGATCATGGAATTGGCCGCGCAACACGGAACGACGGTAGAGAAGACCGAACTGATCGGCCTGATTCCGGAGGAAGCGATACTGAAAGCGGCAGCCCACTATCTGCGACTGTGCGATTTCAACCGGCTGCGCATCATCGAAAACGCCATCCAGGCCGCCGGCGAGAAGGCGCAAAGCGAAGCCTAACTGGGCTGTATTATCGCGCAAGGACGAATTACCCTGCACGCCTGGCTCGTGACGCCCAACGTCCTACCAGCCGCGTGGCACAGGAAAACAGCGAAACGGCTGTTGCTCGGCGAACAGATCCCATATCTGCGCCATCTGCTCAACCGTCTTGGTTGGCCTGCCCTTCATCTCGAAGCCGCGGTGTTGGCCGCGCAGCACGTTACGCGGCTGCCACCCTGTCGCACGGCAGTAGTTGTAGTAGTCCGCAAAAGTGCGATAGGCGACCTCCATGCCGAACTGCTCTGGGTTACGGCTCATGGGCGACATGGGATCGAGCGTATGGCAGGGGTTCAACATGCGCAGCAGATGGCTGGGGTAAGCCTGCCCCACCGCCTGCGCCAGCTCCAGCGTACGCTTGAAGGTCTTGAATGTCTCACCCGGCAGGTTGAGCGAGAAGTAGACGAAGATCGGGATCTCGAAGCGCTTGAAGTCCTCCAGCGTACGCAAAAAGCGCTCGTTGGCGTAGAACTTGCCGTTCTGCCGGCGCACCTCCTCATCGCCGGAGAGCGGCGAGATCGCGACCTCGGTGTGCGCCATATCCGCCGTGGCGCTGAACTCCGCGATAAACTCACGCGATGGGAGCTGGAAAAACTCGTTGTATATCCCGATCTTGACGGCTTTTTGGCGCAGTAGCCGAAACAGCGTCTGCCACCACTCCGGGCCGAAGGTAGCCGGGTCCAGTGACAGCGCAACCTGGCGATAACCGGCGTCGCGCAGGCGGCGGATGTCTTCGGCCACCGCTTCCGGGCTGCGCATCACGTAGCCGTTGCGCCCCGCCAACTCGCTATGCGAATGCTTGCCCCCGCCACAGTAAATGCAGTTGAAGACGCAGCCCCGCCCTATCGTTAGCCAATGGCCGCGCACATCCGGGTCTTGTAGACGGATCCAACCCGCCCCCGAATACTGGATCGCGCCGTAACTCTGCGCGTGTGCAAGCCAGTCCGTACTCACAAAGTCAAGGCCGTCGAGCATCTCCCCGGTGGCGAAATAGGAGCGCGGGTTCTGCCGGACTTCGCTGCCGGTACGGCGCACTAGGTTGGGAATGGCCGCCGCATCGACATCACCGCCGAACACGTACCGCGCCAGTTGGCGCAGCGGCTCTTCGGCATCGCCGCGGATGGCGTAGTCGACCTCCGGATGGCTGGCCAGTATTTCCTCGGCGAAGTTGGAAGTCGTCAGGCCGCCGATCACGGTGACGGCGTCAGGCCAGACAGACTTGATCATACGCGCCGTGTCGATCGCGCCGAAACAGTGTTCATACCAGTGGAGGTCGATCAATGCCATTTTCGCCGGCGGCTGGTCGGCTAGCCAGCGGCGAAAGCTGAAGTCCGGCCGCATGGTCAGTTCCATGGGCAGGTTCAGTCCTGCCACATCCCAACCCTCACGGCGCAGCATGTTGACGAGACCTACGACCCCCACCGGTATGAACGGGTACGGCGAGCAGGGGATGTACTTGTCGAAACGGGCGTCCGCCTCTTGCTTTGCAGGGTGAACGTAAAGAATCTCCAAACCAAACTCCAGGGCGGAGCGTTATGCCCAGAATGCCGCGCCGGGCTGCTCCTGAATCACGATGTCCTGCAAGAACTTCACCGCCTTCTCGAAGCCCTCGCGGTTGGACATCAGGCCGTCCTCATGCTCAATCGAGAGCGCGCCGTCATAGCCGACCAGGCGCAGGTTGCTCACCACGTTGCGCCAGGTCTCCTCGCCGTGCCCATAGCCCACCGTACGGAAGATCCAACTGCGCTTGCTGAACTCGCGGTAGGACGTGGTATCGAGCACGCCGTTGATGCCGGTGTTGATGGGGTCGATCTTGGTATCCTTGGCGTGGAAGTGGTAGATCGAATCGCCCAGGTGGCGGATCGTGTCAGTCAGGTCGGCCCCCTGCCAGAAGAGGTGGCTGGGGTCGAAGTTCGTGCCGATGGTCGGGCCGATGGCCTCACGCAGCGCTATCGCCGTACCGGCGTTATAGACGCAGAAGCCCGGGTGCATCTCGATGGCGATGCGCACGCCCAACTCCTTGGCAAAGGCAGCGGTCTCCTCCCAATAGGGCAGCATCACTTCCTCCCACTGCCACTGCACCGTCTTGCTGAAGTCCGGGGGCCAAGGGCAGGTCACCCAGTTGGGGTGCATGTCGCCGGGGCCGCCGCCGGGGCAGCCGGAGAAGGTGACGATCGTGTCTACGCCGATTTTTCCCGCCAACTTGATGGCGTTGGTCACGTAGGTTCGGTGCGCTTCGCCGATCTCCGGGTTGGGATGGAGGGGGTTGGCATGGGCGCTCAGCGCGCTGATCTCCAGCCCGCGGTCATCGACCGCCCGCTTGAACGCGGCAGCCAGGTCGTCGTCGGCCAGAAGTTCCGCCGCCTTGCAGTGCGCGTCGCCAATATAGCCGCCGCAGCCCACCTCTACCGCCTGCACGCCAACCGACTTGATGTAGTCTAGCGCATCCTCGAACTTCATGGCGCTGAACATCACTGCAAACACGCCGACTTTCATGTCCTCGTCTCCTAACATTGATGGGGTTGTGGGCCGCATCTCGCGGCCGTTCAAGGGGTTCGCTAGAGCGCAGGCCGGCACGTGCGCGGGGTGAAGGCCTCGCCGAGCAAGGCGTATTCGCACACCACGTCTTCCGCAACCAGCCAGAACGTCATATTCACTTCGATCAGCGGGGCGGCCTCGTCCACGGACAACCCTTCGAGCGCGCCCAGTTTGGTGCGCATCTCGATGTTGCACACGCTGCAATTGGAGTCCTGGATGCGCACGCGCACCGCATCCGGCGCAATCTGCAGCACCGACGCCAGTTGGCTGGCAGCCGCTTCCAGGCTCGCCGTCTCGCTCAGCGCCGCGGCAACGTCCTCCGGCGTACGCTCGACAAGCGCAATCGCCGGCCCCGCGGCGGCGTCACCGGCAACCGGCGCGCATGCGACCAGCAACAAGCAGATGCACACGACAATCAGCCGTTGCAAAGTCCGTTCCCCTCGCCGGGCCGTAGGAAGAAGAGCGGGACATGCCGGCCCGGCGTCCCGCTCTCTCGTCGCATCCTGCCTAGTATTTGCAGTCTACCTGCCTCTTGCTGGCGGCAGATTCCAGAATCGCGTCGCAGATCACGGCGGCGCGATAGCCGTCCTCGAAGTCGGCGCCGATGGGGGCTACGTCCTTGTCGTTGACGATGCAGTCCAAGAGATGCGTGATCTCGTGGATGAAGGTGTGCTCCCAGCCGATGATATGGCCCTGCGGCCACCAGTTCTCCCACCAAGGATGGTACGGCTCGGAGACGAGAACATGATGGAAGCCGCGCGTCTCCTTCGGCTCGTCGTCGTTCCAGAAGACTTCCAACTCGTTGAGCCGTTCCAGGTCGAAGCGGATGCTGCCCTTCTCGCCGTTGATCTCCAGGCCAAGCGCATTCTTGCGCCCGGCGGCGAAGCGAGTCGCCTCCAGCGTGCCGATGGCGCCGTTCTGGAACTCGACCGCGGCCACGAAGGCGTCGTCTACGTCCACTCTGCCCATGCCGCTGCCGTCCGCCTTCGGGCGCTCCTCGATGTAGGTCTTCGCCATGGCGCTGACGCTCTTGACGTCGCCCACTAGATAGCGGCCCAGGTCGATGATGTGCGCGCCCAGGTCGCCCAGCGCGCCGCTGCCCGCTTCGGACTTCTGCAGGCGCCAGATCATCGGCGTATTGTAGTGCGGCATGATCCACTCTTGCAGATAGACGGCGCGGAAGTGGTAGATGCGCCCCAGGGCGCCGGCGTCGATCAGCTTGCGGATCTGCCTGACAGCGGGCACAAAGCGGTAGTTGAAAGCCACCATGTGTTTGATGCCGGCCTTCTGCACCGCGTCCAGCATGGTCTTAGCCTCTTCGGCGGTACGGGCCAGCGGCTTTTCGCAGAGGATGTGCTTGCCGGCCTGGGCGGCGGCGATGCTCGGCTCTGCGTGGGCGTTGTTCGGCCCGCCATTGTCAAACAACTGCACCTCGTCATCGGCCATCATGTCGCGCCAGTCGGTGTAGTACTTGGCATAGCCGAAACGCTGGGCGGCCAACGCCACGGCCTGTTCATTGCGGCCGGCCATCGCGATCAGCTTGGGGATCGCGGGCGGCGGGTACATCATATAGGGAATCGTCTTGTAGGCGTTGGTATGCGACTTGCCCATAAACGCATAGCCCAACATGCCCACGCCGATCTCCGGAATATCGCCGGCGGCCTTATCGGCAGCCATCGTGGTGAATCCAGCGCCTTCGCTCATATCAGGTCACTCCTGCTTGAATTGAGTTCGGACCGAAACCGCTATCGCTCGAACCTCATCATTCGGAACCTTCCGGTAAGCTGCGGCAGTCTACCGGAAGGTCTGTCAGTCTACTCGCCCTGGAACGCGGCGTCGAAGGCCACGCTCGAAGGAGCGAAGTCGGCCTTGCGCACCACAGCCAGCGATTCCTGCGCGCCGAACTCGCGGTCCATGCCGGTGTCTTCCCACTCGATGGACAGCGGGCCCTGATAGCCGATGCGGTTTAGCCAGCGCACGATGGGATCCAGCTTAACATCGCCGTGCCCCGGCGAGACGAAGTCCCAGCCGCGCCGCGGGTCGCCGAAGTCCAGGTGCGAAGAAAGGATGCTGTTGCGACCGGTCAGCTTCACCTTCGAGTCCTTGACATGTACATGGTAGATGCGGTCCGGGAAGGCGGCAATGAACTCAGCCGGGTCGACGAACTGGTGAATCAGGTGGCTGGGGTCGAAGTTGGCCCCAAACGCCGGGTGATGATTCACGGCCTCCAACGCCCGCTCAAAGGTGATAATGTCGTAGGCGATCTCGGTCGGGTGCACTTCCAACCCGAACTTGATGCCGTTCTCCTGGCAGACGTCGAGGATGGGGATCCAGCGCTCGGCGAAGTCCTTATATCCGGCGTCGATGTCGGCCTGGCTCGTAGGCGGGAAGAAGTAGAGCTTGGCCCACACGCTGCTGCCGGTGAAGCCGTTGACGATGTCTACGCCAAATAGCTTGGCGGCCCGCGCCGTGTTCTTGATCTCCTCGGCGGCGCGCTGGCGTACGCCTTCGGGGTCGCCGTCGCCCCACAGCCGGTCGGGCAGCACGTTTCTGTGCCGCTGATCGATCGGATCGCATACGCACTGGCCCACCAGATGGTTGCTGATGGCCCAACACTTGAGGTTGTACTTTTCCAGCAGGTCGCGCCGCTCGCGGACATAGCTGTCCTTCTCCAGCGCCTTGTCGACCTCGAAGTGATCGCCCCAGCAGGCCAGTTCCAACCCGTCGAATCCCCACGAACTGACTTTCTCCGCCAGCGTCTCGAGGGGCAAATCCGCCCACTGTCCTGTGAATAGTGTGACTGGTCTTGGCATCGAATGACTCCTATCGTTAATCGGTTGTGCGAACAGAATGCCGTTCGCCCTGTACGAAATCAGGCAGAGCTTTTCACGACTTGGCCGGTCTCAAACGAGCGCACCACGTCGAAAACAATTGCCAGCGACTTGATGTTGTCCTGGCTGGTCGTAGCAGGCTGGGCGCCGTGTGTCACAGCCTCGTAGAACTCATGCAGCAGGTACGCTTGCTCCGTGCGCTCCATCTTGACCGGCGAAACCTCCGCCGGCGCACCGCCGGTCGGCTGGGTGTAGACGACGTCGTCCTCCATAAAGACGACGCCCCTCTCACACTCGAAGCGCCAATGGGCGTTCCAGCCTATCTCGCGCCCCTGCGAGCACCACGAGCCGTTGTATGACACGAAGACGTTGTTCATGAACTCCAGCGTCACGGACGCCGACGCATCACCCTTATACCAGCTCCAGGGCGGATTCCAACTGCGCCCAAAGACCGACACGGGGTCGTTGTCCAAGAAGAAGCGCATCAGGTCGAAGTGATGGATCGACATGTCGATGATCAGCGGGTATGGCATCTCCTCGCGGAAGCCGCCGAAATGCGGTCCGCGGAAGAATTCCACCGTCGCCGACCCGATCTCGCCCATCGCCTTCGACGCCAGGGTCTGCTTGAGCGTCTGTGTGGCGCTGCGATAACGGTAGTTCTGCGTGATCATATGCAGAACGCCCGTCGCATTCGCCTTATCGACAATGGCCTGCGCCGCCTCAAACGTGTCTGCCAGCGGCTTCTCCGACAGAACAGGGATGCCCGCCTCCAGCGCGGTGACGGAGACTTCTTGATGGAACTGCGGGGGCGTCACGTTGATCACGCCGTCGACCTTGACAGCCTTGAGCGCTTCCGGCAACGTCCGGTACACTGCGATGCCCTGCAAGTTGAAGCGCTCGACCTGCGCCGCGGCGATGGCGTCGTTGACCTCCACCAGCGCGGCGTACTCGACATTAGGAGACTCCTGCACGGCGCGCAGCCAGGCATTGCCCATGCCGCCGATGCCTACTTGGATGACCTTCATAGGATTCCGTTCATCCTTCATAGAGAGTGCTGATGGTTGGTTAGTATAGTGGTAAGAACGTGAACACAACAGATTTCAATATAGGATTCTAGCGCTAAACCGACACTGCTCACGAACACAGTTCACGAACACAGTCTCCTGGCCGCGGGCGTACAGAGCCTTGCCCAGGATCTTTGCCGGAGAATAGAGCCGTCAACGATGGCGACGTCGAAGAACATAATGTCGTAGTAGATGACGCCCTGCACGGTGAGCGTCGCTTCCGGAAATCCTATGTGGTCGCACATGGGAGCAAACATCACCCACACGCCAAAACCGATAACCAGACAGACGAGACCAGAACCCACAATGCGGCGCTGTTCCCTGGTCTATCCTGTTGGAAAGGAAGGTGGGCGTGCAAGCTAGCGACTTTTCTCTCTGAGTGTACACTGGCACAGCGCTCACCGTCAATTTGAGCTTTGGTCTTCCCCGCAGCTGCACTCGAACAGGTTTGTGTCGAGACCCAAACCGCAACTTCGTTCTCAGGCGCCGTGGCTCGCCAATGTTGGTATTGTATGAGAAAATCGCGTCGCTTAACCAGCCCGATTTTGGGCTGCAAGTGAGGGAATTGACAATTCTCATCCGTTTATGATACTTTTGTCGTCGAAAGACGCTACCCGCACGTCCCGAATCTCTACCGACGGATTTACCTACAATATATAGTCCTTGCCCAATATGGTTTGGCTATCCATAGCTGAGTTCCTCTCCGAAACGGCAACGCCGAACCTCCATAATCAAGGGCGAGTCCCGCGTCGTCGTATCACGATCCCCCGTATTGCCATGCCGTCTTTTTTGCAACATTTTCAGGTAAGGAGATCATGATGAAGAACAACGCAGTCTCGCGACGAAAGTTCTTGGAAGGTCTTGCGCTAGGCACAGGCGTGATGTTCTTGGCCTCTTGTGCACCCCCTCCCGCCCCAGCCGCTCCGGCAGAAGCTGGCGATGCCGCGCCATCAGACCAACCCGTAACGCTTGCATGGTGGGACTACATGACGGCCTCGAATGCCGCCGCGCTTGACACCCAGATGGCGAAGTACATGGATGAATTCCCAGCGATCACGATCGAGCGTACTTCGATCCCGTTTGCCGACCTGAAGCAGAAACTGCTGCAGGGCGCCGCTGCAGGGCAGCTTCCCGATGTGGTCATCATTGACAACCCCGACCATTCTTCTTTCTCTGCCCTGGGTGTCTTTGCCGATGTCACCGATCTCGTACAGAGTTGGGGCCAAGAAAGCAACTACTTCGAGGGACCTTGGGCGTCCACGCTCTACCAGGGCAAGAACTACGGCATCCCCGACAACAGCAACTGCCTTGTGCTGTGGTACAACAAGGCCTTTACCGAGCCGCTAGGCATCCAACCGCCCGCCGACTGGGATCAGTTCAAGGAAGTGTCAGCCGCACTTACTGAGGAAGACCGCTTTGGCATCGTGATGTCTGGCGTCAAGAGCGAAGAGGGTACTTTCCAGTGGCTGCCTTTCCTGTGGATGACAGGGGAGGATCTCGCCACATTGGACAGTGATGGCGGCAAAGCAGCTCTCCAACTCTGGGTGGACTTGGTTGACGGAGGCTATATGTCACCGGGCATCCTGAACTGGACACAAGGTGATGTCAAAGGGCAATTTGTGAACGGCCTTGCAGCTATGATGGTCAACGGTCCGTGGCAGATACCCGTTCTCAGGGAGGAAGCCCCCGATATGGATTGGGATGTCGCGACGCTGCCTGTCGAAAAGCAAGGCGCGTCGATCCTCGGAGGTGAGAATACGGCCATCGTCAACTCTACTCAAAACCTAGACGCCGCCTGGACTCTTCTAACCTGGCGACAGGAGCCTGAGAATCTGAAGGCCTACTTGATCGAAGCCGGTAAGCTACCGAGCCATGCCGAGTTGGCCAAAGATGAGACTTGGACAAGTGATCCGGCACTAAGCGTCTTCGTCGAACAACTCCAGGTTGCCAAGCCGCGTGCCTATGGCCCCAACTACCCGGAGATCTCGAACGCCATTCAAGAGATGATGCAGGCAGCCATTAGCGGTCAGAAGTCGGTGGACGTCGCAGTGGCTGACGCGCAGGCGATCATTACGCCACTCCTGCCCGCCTGATACCCTATGCACCCGCAGGTTCACAGCAATACGAAGGATTCATGGGCTAGACTAGTCCCGTCCTTCGTATTGCTGTGCCGATCAACGTCCTCTGGGTTCACCAGGAGATATGCCCATGACTGAGGCTAGAGATCATGTTGTTCCGCGAAGACTCATCGAGAAACCGGCTGGGGGCGCTCGCTTGCGTAATCTGGGGCAATATCTTTTTCTGGCTCCAGCCTTGGTGTTCATGTTGCTGACGATGGTCTATCCAGTACTCTCCAACTTGCGCATGAGCGTCTACGACGTGAATGTCGCTACGTTTCTTTCGAACTCAGCGCCGTTTGTTGGGTTGGACAATTACGTCAAAGTAGTTTCTGATCCTGCGTTTCAGAACGCGTTTAGGCTTTCCGTATACTTCACAATTGGCTCGCTGGTCTTCCAGTTCACAATTGGGTTCGCGCTCGCGTTGCTTTTCAATCGCAGTTTCCCCGGCAACGGCCTATTACGGGCCTTGATGCTTCTGGGCTGGATGCTGCCAACCGTTGTAAGCGCAAGCATATTCCGCTGGATGTTTGACGGAGGCAACGGCATTATCAATTTTCTGTTCGAGAGCCTGGGTCTGTTGGATGCACCGCGTCACTGGCTAATCGAGCCAAACACTGCGCTAATCGGTACAATCGTCGCCAATATCTGGGTCGGAATACCTTTCAATATGATCCTGTTGTTGCCAGGGTTACAAAGCATACCCGACTCACTTTATGAGGCAGCTAGCATCGACGGCGCCACCCCTTGGCAAAGTTTTCGTCGCGTCACGCTGCCGCTCATGCGCCCTGTGGCGTTGAGCGTTCTCCTATTGGGATTCATTTATACCTTCAAGGTCTTTGATATCGTCTACGTCATGACACGCGGCGGGCCGGTAAATGCGACGACTGTCTTGCCGATCTACGTCTACCAATTGGCCTTCAACTTCTTCCGCTTCGGTGATGGTGCGGCTGCCGCTGTTCTGTTGCTGTTGCCTTTGAGCATCGTAGCTGTCGGCTATCTCTGGTTAAGCCAACACGAGGAATCTTCGTCATGAATGCATCGCGTTCGAATCGACGTCCCGGTTGGGGCTGGACAGTACTCTCTACGATTATCGTGATTGGCTATCTATTTCCGGTTTACTGGATGGCAGCCACCTCCCTCAAAACGAACGCAGCGGTCTACGCATCGCCTCCGCAAATCGTTCCGTGGCCGCCGATCTTCAAAGCCTACGTCGATGCAGTGATCAATAATCCGTTGGCTCTTCGTTCGATCTTGAACAGCGCGATCGTTGGAACCGGAACGATGTTGCTCACGCTGGTCCTCGCCTCCCCCGCCGCCTATGCGCTGGCGCGCCTGAACTTACGTGGCGCTACACTGTTTATGCTTCTGCTCCTAATCACCCAGTTGCTGCCGGCAATTATCATTGCGACACCGCTCTTTGTTCTTTTTAGCCGTATCGAGCTTGTCAACTCTTACCCGGCGCTCATTTTAGCGGACACGACCTTTACGCTGCCTTTCGCCGTGATCGTGCTTCGGCCGTTCTTTCTCACTGTACCCACCGAGTTGGAAGCCGCGGCCAAGATCGACGGCTGTAATCAGTTTAGTGCCTTCTGGCGAGTCATATTGCCGCTGGTTCAACCCGGCCTGATCACCGTAGCCGTGTTCGCTTTCTTGATGGGATGGGGCGAGTTCTTGTTCGCGATAACCCTTACCACGAATGAAACGATACAACCCGCGACAGCAGCTCTCAACAAGTTCATCGGCCAGTATGGTACGCAGTGGAACAATCTGATGGCGCTGTCTACTACTGTCGCTTTGCCTATCATCATTGTCTTCGCCAGTCTGCAGCGCTATATTGTCGGCGGCCTAACAGCCGGGTCTGTCAAACAATAGCCTTGTGCCGCTAGAGAGCAGAAACCGCCATGCACGTCACCTTCGAGGAAACCGCCGGCAGCATCATCTAGCGCATTGACCCGACAGAGCCGGCCTAATCGAAGACCGGATGCGCAATCTCGGATAGGCGATTTGGCTTGTCCGGCCGGCATGTGGATAGCGCGCCGGCCGGACGCATGCACGAGACGCCGCTATGCAAACGGCGCGAAATGCTTTTGGAAATGCGCATCCAGCACGGCGTGGTACGTCTCTTCGTGGCTGGTCAGCGCGGCGAAGAAGCGCTCACGGAACGGCTCATGGTTCAACACCGACCCGAAGGTCACGTGCAACACCTCGCGCCCGTGGAAATCGTTCAGCAGGTCGCCCAACGCTTCGTCCGGCTGCCCGATGATGTCCGGCATCTTCGCCAGGTCCGCTGAGACATGATAACTCGCCCGGTCCGTCGGATAACGCTGGCGCGCAAACTGCACGATCTCTCGGAACAGATCGGGGTCGATGGCTGCGATGGCGCGCACCGCCTCCAGATAGCTTGTGCCCGCTGTCTTTAGGTGAACCAGATCGCCCGCCAACTGCGCGGCAATGGGATAGATCCTAAACTTGTCCGAGCCGGAATGCAGGCTCAGCTTGTACGGCCCGAACCGCTTGGCGACGGCGACATGCTGGGCGAAGGATTCCTCGAACTTGTCCAGATCGCCGATGTAGTCCACGCCCTTCTCGAACTCGCCGACATAGCGCGGGGCCAGGCTGACGCATTTGACGCCCAGCCGCTGCAATTCGCTGGCGATGTAGATATGCTCCGCCAGCGTCGTCACGGTCTCCGTCTCGTCGACGCTCATCTCCACTTCGTAGGGCCGGTCACCCATCGCCTGTCGAATCCGCTCGACCATGCGCGCCGTATGCGCTACCGCGCGCCCGTACTTAGCCGCGGCGCGCACCACGCTCTGGCTCTGCAGCGCCACAGAAAGCTCCGCCAACTCCACCGGCTTGTCCGTCAGTCGCCGCACCAAATCCGGCAAGCTGTCTTGCAGCTCGTCCCAGGGCAGCGCCTCCGCCATCGCCTGCAGTTCGGCCCCCGACGCATGGTTGGCGCGGTCATCCACGTACTCGCCCGGGTCAATCGTGTAGAAGGTGTAGCCCGCCGCGGCGCAGCTATCGACGTCCTCGAACGTCTTCAGGTGATCGGCGTCCGCGCCATAACCCTGACGCCACCCTTCCTGAAAGACACCCCACATGGCGTCGTCCATCACCTCCTGCGGAGTGCGCCCGGTGCGCGCGTTTTCGCGGATCGACTGCTGCGCGAAGATCGGGGCCAGCGTGACAGCCTCGTCCGCGCCGAAAACGCTGCGCAATGCTCGAATATGGCCCGGCGTCGCCATGCCGAGGCGATCCCCGCAGCCGGCGGACTTCTGCAGGCCGAGCGGGCGCGGGTTTAGAAAGGGCAGATGCTCCCGCACAACCGTGGCGGCGTCTGCGCTCGCCGGCGTCATCGCCAGCTCCATCGAGAAGCGGTCGAACGTCACCGTCTTAGCCGGTGCAGCCAGGAGCGTCGAGCTGCCGGCCTTCGCCATGCAGCATACCCACTTCTTGCCGTCATCCCCGCGCGCCAGGAACCACAGCCGGCTGGCGGTAAGCGTCAGTGAGCGCGCGTAGACGGACAGCTCTATTTGCTGCCCAAGGTCCGCAGCGACCCGTTCCCCCGACTCGGCAGGGAACGGACCTGCCAATTCCTCACGGCCCAACCACTCAGGCGTTGAATTCTGCATGCTCTCCATCCTTACACACCGCTGTATGCTGAGAAGCCGCCGTCCACGGGCAC
>JASGTU010000391.1 GCA_030058085.1 Chloroflexota bacterium | reverse complement strand
TCCTCAAATCATCTTGTCCCACAAGAAGCGCCGGCGTCGCAGTCGCTCGAATGGCTCTACTGGCTCAGCGCTACTGTGCTGGCCTCCGTGCCGTGCATCTTGCTGACATTTGCACTGGTGCTGCGCGCCGCGGCAGGCAGTCTCCCCGGCGACTCGCTCTACCCGATCAAACTCGGCGGCGAAGAGGTAAAGGCTGTGCTGGAATATGCCTTTGGCACGCCGGCGGATTGGCACATCAGCCAGATCGAGCGCCGCCTGGAAGAGGTGCAGGCGCTGGAAGAGGCGGGCCGCGCGCCGGACCCGGCCCTGGCCGCGGCAGTGAAGGAGGAGGCGGAGCAGGCCTTGGCCGCGGCGGAGTCCCTGCCGCCGGCGGAGCGCGCCGAGACGTTGACGGCGTGGTCGCACCAGTTGGAGGCGCAGCGCGAGACGGCGGGCGAGAGCAGCGCCGTTGCCGAGGCTGTGGCCGAGCCGCTGGCGATCGTAGAGTCGGTCTTGCCGACGGCGGAGGCGGAGGTGGCGCTGGGGCCGACGGCGACCTTGCTGACGGCAAGGCGTCCGACGCCGGCGGCTGTGGCGGGCGTCACCCAGCCAGCGACCCGTTCGCCGGCCGCGCCGCGCCCGACGGCGACGTCTACGCGGCGTGTGTCGTTCCCCACATCGGCGCCGCCTACGCCGCTTCGGCCCACGTCGACGCCGGCCTTTGACATGGCGCAGGCGCCCACCTTCGCACCGGCTGCCACGCTCACGCCGACGCGCACACCTACTCGCACGCCGACGCGTCCAACATTTGTGCAGCCGGCGCACACACCTACCCGCACGCCGACGCGCACGCCAACCCGGACGCCGGCCGCCCAACCATCGCGAACCCCTACGCACACACCTACGCCGTTCCTGGCGCCCACGGCAACGCCAACAAAGACGCCCTCGACTACGCCGTTCTTGTTGCCTACGGCGACGCCGACAAGAACGCCGACGAAGACGCCAACGCCCACGCGCACCGCGACACTAGCCCCGACAACGACAATGCAGCCGGTCTTGCTGCCCACGGTGACGAATACGCCGCTGCGCACGCCCACGCTGACGCCTACAGTGACGCCTACAGTGACGCCGAGCGCGACCTTCACGCCCACGCGCACCGCGACCTTGCCGCCGACGTTGACGCTGCAGCCCACAGCCACGCATACGCCATGGCCGACGGCGACCGATACGCCGTGGCCAACCGCCACCGACACGCCGCAGCCCACAGCCACGCATACGCCATGGCCGACAGCCACCCATACGCCGTGGCCAACCGCTACGGACACGCCGCAACCTACGGCCACGTATACGCCGTGGCCAACCGCCACAGATACGCCGCAGCCCACGGCCACGCATACGCCAGTGCCGACGGCGACAGATACGCCGTGGCCGACTGCCACCGACACACCGCAGCCCACGGCTACGCATACGCCAGTGCCGGCGGCGACCGATACACCGTGGCCGACTGTCACCGACACGCCGCAGCCCACACCGACGGATACCCCGTGGCCGACCGCCACAGATACGCCGCAGCCTACACAGGCCGCGGAAGAAGTGACTGAACAGCCGCCGGAGGAACTCCCGGCCAATCCCACAGACCCGCCGGTTACCGAAGAGCCGCCGGCTCCGCCTGACCCGCCGCCTACAGAGGAGCCGGCGGGTTGAGCGTTGCCGGCGCCGCTCGCTTTAGCCTCTGGCTGCGAACAGCGCGCCGCAACGCATCCCGCCATGCCGCTCTGTCCTCAATGAACGGCCTCAATCCTTTACCATCAATTGATCCATCACTAGAATCGACAAACGACTTTGGTTATCAGCGCCCTTTTCCGCCACCCCCTCATCGACACACTGCGCACCATGCGCGGCAACGTGCGCGGCGTCGTCTTCACCGAGCCGCTCTGGGGCATCCCCTACAACCTCTATGCGCCGTTTGTCTCAGTCTATATGCTGGCCCTAGGCCTAAGCGACAGCCAGATCGGCCTGCTCGCCAGCATCGGCTTGATTCTCCAGGTATTCTGGACGTTTTTCAGCGGCGCTCTCACCGATAAGTTCGGGCGCAAGCGCACCACCTATATCGTGGATCTCATATCCTGGAGCATCCCCTGCCTGATCTGGGCGGTCGCACAGGACTTCAACTACTTCCTGGCCGCGGCCATCGTCAACAGCATGTGGCGCATCACCCACAACTCATGGTATTGCCTGTTGGTGGAAGGAACCGAACCGGCGAAGTTGGTGGATGTCTGGTCGCTGATCTACATCTCCGGCCTGGTCGCCGCCTTCTTCACGCCCATCACAAGCCTGCTGATCGCCAGCTTCTCCTTGGTGCCGACCATGCGCGGGCTGTACCTGTTCGCCTTTGTGATGATGACGGCCAAGTTCGTCATCATGAATGCCATGGTGGAAGAAACGGAGCAGGGCGTTGTCCGCATGGAAGAGACCCGCAACCAGTCCATCTGGACCATCGTGAGCGAGTCGAAGTTTGTGTTGCGCCAAGTGCTGCAAGCCCCCGAGACCTTGATCACCGGCGGATTGATGGTGATCGTGGGCATCGGCAACATGATCAACGTCACCTTCTGGTCGATCATGGTCACCGAAAAGCTGCAAATCGGTACAGAATACCTGCCCATTTTCTACTTCGCCAAGTCGATGACCATGCTGCTGTTCTATTTCCTCGTCATGCCCCGGCTGCGCAACACGGACGCACGCAAGCCGATGGTCTTCGGCTTCACCGGCATGATCCTCAGTTGGCTTATCCTCATCAACATTGCACCAGGGAGCTACGGCCTCATATTTCTCGCCGTCATCCTCGAAGGAGCCAGCTATCCGGCCATCAGCACGCTGCTCGACAAGTTGGTCGCCCTGACTGTAGAGGCCAAAGAGCGCGCCCGCATCATGGCGATCCTCAACCTGGTGGTGCTGACGTGCACCTCGCCCTTCGGCTGGATCGGCGGACAGATGTCGGAGGTCAACCGCAGCCTGCCCTTCATGCTCACCATCAGCCTGTACGTGGCGGGCGCGGCGCTCGCCTTCTTCGCCAGCCGGCGTCGAACCGTCCACACCCAGCCCACCGGCTAGGCGCGGCGCACTATTCTTCCAGGAAGCAAGGACCATCGAGGAGGCTGTGGGCTTCCTGGATGGCGTTTTTGGAGGGATCGAGGCGCGCCCTAAGGGGTGTCTTCCGGCCGGCGCGGGTCCATCAGTTGATCGGCGTGCAGCCACAGAACGCGCGAATAGCGGAAGATTAGCGGCCACAGCACCAGCATTTCGCCGATGATGATGGCGGAGAACCAGAAGCCGGAGACCTGGCGCAAGTAGAGGTAGAGCGCCGTGGGCGCGAGGATGATGAAGCCCAACGCATAGGCGACAAACATGGCGTTTAGGTAGAAGCCGGTCTCGCGCTCGAAGTGGATGCCGCAGTGCGGGCAGTCCTTGTGAGAGCCGAGAAACGAGCGAAACACCTTCCCCTGCAAACAGACGGGACAACGCTGGCGAAGGATGGCGAGAAGGCGGCTGCGTGGCGCCGCGGGCTGAGAGTTCACGGATTCAAGCCTGCCGGTCTGTGAATAGAACCGGCCCCACAGCACAGCGCCGCGGAGCCGGTTTGCGTTTGCGATTGCCTGTCTATTTCTTGCTGACGGCGATGACGATTTCCTTGCCGCCAAGCTCAAAGCCGGCCTGCGGCAGATGCGCCGGAATGGCGTCGCCCTGGTCGGGATGAACCTGCACCAGGTCTACCGTAAGCGTCTCCTCGCGCACATAGTTACCGAAATGGGCGAGCACTTCGTGCACCAAATCTGAATCGAGCACGTAGGTGACGATGCGGTCGCTGATCTCCAGGTTGGCGTCCTTACGCAACTGCTGGATGCGGCGCACCAGTTCGCGCGCGTGGCCTTCCTGCTCCAAGGCGGCGTCGAGTTCGGTGGTGACGGCGACGAGGTAGCCGCCCGCCTCGGCCACGCTATAGCCGGCGCGCGGCGTAGAGCGAACCTCCACGTCTTCGGGCGTCACGGCGTAGGTCTCGCCGTCGGCGACGACTTCGACCGTCTCGCCGGCCTGGAAGCGGCTCGCCAGTTCCGCCTGGTCAAGTTTGCTCAGGGCCTGGCGGATCTTGGGGTAGCCGCTGCCGTACTTCTGCCCCAACTGCTTCGGATAGGGGAAGACCTGTACATCGACCAGGTCTCCGGCGGCGTCGGCAAAGGCCAGGCTCTTGACGTTCAACTCGTCCAGCGCCAGGTCTTGCAGACGGGTCAGGCTGTCGCGCTCCTCGGCGTTGCGCACGCGCACCACCACCTGGGCCAGCGGCTGGCGCACCTTGAGGTTGGCTGCCTGGCGCGCGGAGTGTCCCAGGCTGGCGACTCTCTGGACTAGGGCCATGTCGGCGTTGAGCCGCTCGTCGATCAGTTCAACGCTGTACTGGGGCCAGCGGCTGAGGTGCACGCTGTCATCGGCCTGCGGGTCGACGCCAGCCACCAGGTTCTGGTACATCTCTTCGGCGATGAAGGGCGTCGACGGCGCCAGCAGCTTGCTCACAGTCGCCAGCGCCGTGTAAAGCGTGTTGAGCGCAGCGGGGTCGCCGTCCCAGAAGCGGCGGCGGCTGAGGCGCACATACCAGTTGCTCAGGCTGTCGACAAAGGCGGCGATAGGGCGAGTGGCCCCCAGCACGTCATAGCTCTCTAGGGCCTCGGTCACCGTGCGCACGAGCATGTTCAACTCGGACAGCAGCCAGCGGTCCAGCAGCGCCTGCGGCTCGGCGTTCTCCGTTTGCAAAGCCCAGTCGCTCAGGTTGCTGTACGTCACGAAGAAGCTGTAGGTGTTCCACAGCGTGTTCATGAACTTGCGCACCGTCTCGCCGACCAGGTTGACGCTGAAGCGGCGGCTGTTGCCCGGCGGGCTGGCCGTGTACATATTCCAGCGCGTTGCGTCGGCCCCGTGCGCGTCGAACACGTCCCACGGGTTGACGACATTGCCGCGCGACTTGCTCATTTTACTGCCGTCCTCGGCCAAGATGTGGCCCAGGCAGAGGACGTTCTTGAAGGCCGGTCGGTCGAAGAGCAGCGTGCTGACCGCGTGCAGCGTGTAGAACCAGCCGCGCGTCTGGTCAATGGCCTCGCAGATGTAGTCGGCCTGCTTCTGGCGTTCCCACACTTCTTGATTCTCGAAGGGATAGTGCCACTGTGCGACGGGCATCGAGCCGCTGTCGAACCAGCAATCGGCTACCTCGGTGACACGGCGCATGGTTCCGCCGTCGGGCGCAGGCCAGGTCAATTGGTCTACATACGGCCGGTGCAAGTCCAGGTCTTCGAGCGTATGGCCGACTTTAGCCTCCAGTTCAGCCACGCTGCCGATGCACTCGACGTAGTCGCTGCCCGGCGCATCGCTCCGCCAGATGGGCAGCGGCGTGCCCCAGTAGCGGTCGCGGCCCAGCGCCCAGTCCACATTGTTCTCCAGCCAGTTGCCGAAACGCCCGTTCTTGATGTGTTCCGGATACCAGTTGATCTGCTGGTTCAGGTCCACGAGCCGGTCGCGCTTGGCGCTGGTGCGTACATACCAGGTCTCCTTCGCCCAATAGAGCAGCGGCGAATCACAGCGCCAACAGAAGGGATAGGTATGCTCATACGTGCCGGACTTGTAGAGCAGGCCGCGGCTCGCCAGTTCCTCCTGGATGGCGGGGTCTGCGTCCTTGACGAACACCCCGGCCCAGGGCGTCACCTCCGGACGGAAACGGCCGGCGGCGTCGACCGTCTGCACGATCGGCAGGTCGTACTTGCGGCCTGCCTCCATGTCATCGGCGCCGAAGGCCGGGGCGATGTGGACGATGCCCGTGCCGTCGTCCGTGCTCACAAAGTCGCCCGCCACCACGTAGGCGTACTCCTTGTCCACGGGGTAGAAGCGGTAGAGCGGCTCGTAGCGCATGCCCAGCAGATCGCTGCCCTTCAGCGTCTCCAGCACCTCATAACCCGGCGTGAGGACGGAATCGGCAAGGGCCGCGGCCATATAGAGGACATCGCCTCCGGCGTCGCGCACCTTGACGTAGTCCAGCTTTTCACCGATGGCAAGGGCGACGTTGCCGGGCAGCGTCCACGGCGTCGTCGTCCAGGCCAGCAAATAGGCGTTCTCCTCGCCCTTGACCTTGAACTTGACGTAGACGCTGGGATCGATGGTCCCTTCCTTATAGCCTTGCGACAGCTCGTGGCTGCTGAGGGGCGTGCCGCAGCGCGGGCAATAGGGCACGACCTTGTAGCCCTGGTAGAGCAGGTCCTGCTCCCAGAACTGCTTGAGAATCCACCACAGCGATTCGATGTAGCTGTTGTGGAAGGTGACATAGGCCGTCTTGAGGTCCACCCAAAAGCCCATGCGCACGGTCATCCGCTCCCAGTCCTCGATGTACTCCTGGGCGGACGCGCGGCAGCGACGGTTGAACTCCTCGACGCCGTAGGCCTCGATCTGCTGTTTGCCGCTGAGGCCGAGCTGCTTTTCCACCTCGATCTCGACGGGCAGGCCGTGCGTGTCCCAGCCGCCGCGCCGCTGCACGTAATAGCCCTGCATGATCTTGTAGCGCGGAAAGATGTCCTTGAAAGCGCGCGACAGCACATGGTGGATGCCGGGGCGTCCATTGGCGGTGGGCGGGCCTTCGTGGAAGACGTACTCGGGGCAGCCCTCGCGCTCGCTCAGGGAGCGGGCGACCACATCGCGCTCGCGCCAGAGTTCGAGGATACCCTCCTCCATCTCGGGGTAATTGACTGACGGCGATACGTCACGAAACTTTGGTTTTGTCATGGCGCTAACCTATCGGCTCTTCGGCTTAATTATGATCCGGTATCGAGATAATGACACTTAATGGTTCGTTCGCTAAGTGTCTGTCATTCTGAGGCGAGCGCTAGCGAGCTGAAGAATCTCGTTGTACCAGAGGTAGAGATGTTTCGCTCCGCTCAAAATGACAGGTTGCGTATTTAGCGAACGAACCACTCAATCAGGCAGTTCGATATAGATGCGCTTGTTGATGGCGCCCTTGCTCTTATAGTCGGGAATGTGAATGGCGCCGACCTCTTGCGTATTATGCACATGCGTACCGCCGTCCGCCTGCAAGTCGAGGCCGGCGATCTCCACGGTGCGCACCTCGGCGATGCCTTCCGGCAGCAGGTTGATCTTGGTGCGGATCAGGTCAGGTATTTGAAAGGCCTCCTCGCGGGGCAGCGTCTGCGCATGGGTAGGGCGGGCGGCGGCGACTTCGGCGTTGCACCTGGCCTCGATCTCGTCGATCAAGTCGCGGCTGAGCGAGGCGAACTCGAAATCCATGCGGCTCTTGCCCGGGTCCATGTTGCCGCCAGTGACGCTCGCCCCGTAATCGCGCCAGACAACGCCGCACAGGATGTGCATGGCCGTGTGGGTGCGCATCAGCTTGTAGCGCCGCGCCCAGTCCAGCGTACCGTGCGCCGCGTCGCCCACAGCGGGCGCAGGGACGCCGTCCTCCGGCACAAGCGTGTGCCATATCTCGCCGCCCTGCTTCTGCACCTTGCCCACGCGGTAGCGCCTGTCACCGCATTGCAGCCAGCCTTCGTCGTTGGGTTGCCCGCCGCCGCCCGGATAGAAAGCCGTGCGGTCCAGCGCCACGCGCAGCGCGTCTCCGTCCGTATCGCAGGCGGTAACGACGGCGTCGAATTCCTGCAGATAGGCATCTTGGTAATAGAGCAATTCGGTCATCGAATAATTCCTTGTCCTGTGGGGGCCGCAGCTTTATGCCAACGGTTCTCATCATAATACAAAAAGCCCATCCCCCAATCGGGGACGGGCCAGAAAGTCCGCGTTACCACCCCGGTTCCCGGCATGCTCAGGGCATACGCGGGCGCCTCTGCTGCAGAGCCGCAGGCGCAGCGTTGCGCCGTCCGAGTCTGCGACGACGATAACGTGCCGTCAGGCCGGCGGCGTCTACTGGGGCGACAACACCCGTTCGGGCCGCTGCTCCGGAGGGATATTCGACGCTGGAGGGTTGAGCCGGCTTCCACCATCCCGGCCTCGCTGAGCGCCTTGCCTGCGTCTACTCGTCTCCATCAACGCATTCTTATGTAACGCCCAGGAGTGTAGCATGGGAGCGGCGTGATGTCAAGACAAGCGCGTGCACGCGTGACGGCGGCAATAGAGGTGAAGGGCAGGTTGGCAGTCGCGCCGGTTTGCTGGTAAAGTCAGGAGCAGGAGGGGAATCGCTCACAAGAGCCGGGCAGGCAGGGGCTGCCAAGCAGGATATGATGACCACAATCGGATTCGAGCTTCTGTTTTTGTTGCTGCTGATCCTAGCCAACGGCGCGCTGTCCATGTCCGAATTGGCTGTGGTGTCGGCGCGCAAGATGCGGCTGCAGCAAATGGCCGACGACGGCAACCTGGGCGCACGTACGGCTCTTCAATTGGCGGAGTCGCCGGGTCGCTTTCTGTCCTCAGTGCAGATCGGCATCACCCTAGCCGGCATTTTAGCCGGCGCATTGGGCGGCGCCAGACTGGCGGGGATGATCAGCGAGCCGCTAGCCCGGCTGCCCTACATGGCCGCCTACGCCGACGCCATTGGCTTGACGTTGGTGGCCGTAGTGATCACCTATTTCACGCTGGTTCTGGGCGAGCTAGTCCCCAAACGGCTGGCTCTGCGCAGCCCGGAGCGCGTAGCCTCCGTCATCGCTAAGCCGATGGCCCGGCTGGCGCGCCTTACCTCGCCTCTCGTCAGTCTGCTCAGCGCATCGACCGAGTTCGTGCTGCTTCTCATCGGCATCCGCGGCGAGCCGGAGCCTGCCGTCACCGAAGAAGAAGTGCGCATGATGTTGGAGCAGGGCGCGGAGATCGGCGTGTTCGAGCCGATGGAGGAGGAGATCGTCGGCCAAGTCTTCCGGCTGGCGGACCGCAAAGTCGGCGCGCTGATCACCCCGCGGCCGGAGATCGTCTGGATCGAGGTCGAAGACAGCGTCGAGACCATGCGCGAGAAGATCGTCGCCAGCGGGCGCTCCCGTTTCCCGGTCGCCGAGCGCGAACTCGATCACCTGATCGGCATCGTCCTCGCCAAGGACCTGCTGGCGCAATGCATGGCCGGCGACCCGATCGATCTGCGTTCCGCCCTGCGTCCGGCCCTCTATGTGCCGGAAAGCATGCCTGCCTTGACCGTGGTCGAGCGCTTCAAAGAGAGCCAGACCAAGATGGCCGTCGTTATCGACGAGTACGGCGGCGTCGAGGGCATCGTCACCGTCGACGATGTGCTTGAAGCGATGGTGGGCGACATCTCCGGCCCGGACGAAGAAGGCGAGCCTGAAGCGGTGCAGCGCGACGACGGCACCTGGCTGGTCGACGGCATGTTCCCCATCGACCGCTTCCAGGACCTCTTCGACGTGGACATACTTCCCTACGAGACCGAAGGCTACTACCAGACTGTCGGCGGCCTGGTGATGGCGAGCCTTGGCCAGATTCCGGTCGCCGGCGACCATTTCGAGTGGGAAGGGCTGCGCATCGAAGTGGTCGACATGGACAGTCGCCGCGTGGACAAGGTGCTGATCGCCCGCATCCCCGAAAGTTGATTGCGCGACCCTGCGCCATGATTTAGAATAGGCCCACGATCGGCGGACTTTTCGCGCCGCGTGCTGTCGTATTGCGCCGGTCATGGGCTTTGCCGCAGCGGTTCCCCGGCGGAACGCTTCCCATCCCCGCCCAGCAACGCCCGATGTTCGTAACTGGAGATAAAAGCCCTATGAAAAGGTCCCGAACCACCCTTTTCCTCGTGCTCGTCCTCGCCCTCTGCCTGCAGGCGCTGCCCGCTGCTGTCTTCGCCCAGCAGGGAGAAGCCCAGGAACAAGTCGCGCCGGCTTTCGTACCCGGACAGCTCATCATCAGCTTTCAGCCCGGCCTCAGCGAGGAAGAGATCGCCGCCTTCTACCAGGAATACAACCTGACGCAGATGGACGATCTGGACCCGGTCGCAGCGGAGGAAGGGCGGACCCTAGCGCTGGCCTTCGTGCCCGCGGATGTCACGCCCAGCCTGGTGGACAATGTGGCGCGTGACAGCCGCGTGCGCTATGCCGAGCCGAACTACATCCTGCAGGTGAACGACACGCCCGACGACCCGGAATGGGAGAGCCTGTGGGCGCTGAACAACACCGGTCAGACCGGCGGCAAAACCGATGCGGACATCGACGCGCTCGAAGGCTGGGAAGTGACCACCGGCTCGACCAATGTGATCGTGGCCGTGATCGACACGGGCATTGACTACACGCACGAGGACCTCGCCGGCAACATCTGGGTGAACCCCGGCGAGTGTCCGGACGGCGTTTGCGAGGCGAACGGCGTCGACGACGACGGCAACGGCTATGTCGACGACTTCCACGGCATCAACGCCATCACCGACAGCGGCGACCCGATGGACGATTTTGGACACGGCACGCACGTCGCAGGCACAATCGGGGCCAAAGGCAACAATGCCACCGGCGTGACGGGCGTTAACTGGGACGTGCAGATCATCGGCTGCAAGTTCCTCGGCGCCACCGGCGGCGGCAGCGTCGCCGGCGCGGTCAAATGCTTCAACTACGTCAACCAGCTTAAGAACGAGCAGGGCCAGAATATCGTCGCCACCAACAGCAGTTGGGGGGGCGGCGCGCCCTCCCAGGCGTTGGAAGAGGCGATGGCGGGCCCGAATCAGCCGCTCCATGTATGTGCGGCGGGCAACGGCGGTACGGATGCGCCCCACTACCCCGCGGCCTACGACCTGGAGAACATCATCTCCGTCGCCGCCACCGACCACAGCGACCTCTACGCCGGGTTCAGCAATTACGGCGATACGGTCGACCTGGCCGCGCCGGGCGTAAACATCCTCTCCACCGTGCCCACGGGCAATTGCGCCCTGTGCGACCCGTCCGGCTACGGCGAAATCGGCGGCACTTCGATGGCAACCCCTCATGTGACAGGCGCAGCCGCGCTGATCGCCGCCCAGTTCCCTTCGCTCACGCCTGTCCAGATCAAGCAGCGCATCCTCACCGGCATCGATCCGCTGACGGATGAGAGCAAATCCACGGCGACCAGCGGACGCCTCAACGTGCTCAACACGCTGGAGGAGGACGAAGTCCCGCCCGCCGCCATCTCCGACCTGGCCGCGGTCAAGTTCCTGCTCACCGAAGTGGAGCTGACCTGGACGGCTGTCGGCGACGATGGCATGACCGGAAGGGCCAACGCCTACGACGTGCGCTATTCCACAACGCCCATCAGCCCCGACAACTGGAACAGCGCTGAGCGCGCCGAGGGTGAGCCGAAGCCCAAACCCGCCGGTCAGCAGGAGCGCTTCGTGGTATCCGGGTTGGAGCCGGACACGACCTACTACTTTGCCCTCAAGGCCGTGGACAACGTCGGCAACGAGTCGGACTTGTCGAACGTCGTCGCCGGCAAGACCAGCGCCGGCACGATTGTGTTCGAGGACGACATGGAGAGCGGCCCCGGCGAATGGACCGTCGCCGGCAAGGATGCGCTGTGGCATCTGTCCGAACACCGCGCCAACAGCCCGACGCATGCCTGGTACTACGGCGACGAGGAATCGCGCACCTATGACACCGGCGGCGCCAACAACGGCATGTTGACATCGCCGCCCATCGCCCTTTCCACCAACGAAGACGTGCTTCTCACCTTCTACGAGTGGAGCGAACTGGAAGCGGGCGTCACCTACGACCGCACGCGCGTGCAGGTCTCGGCGGACGAAGGCGAGACCTGGGAGACCGTGTTCGAGTCGCACGGCACGAGCGACCTGTGGCTGAAGCGCTCCGTGAGCCTGACGCCTTACGTGGGCGAGAGCAGCACGATCCAGGTGCGCTTCTGGTTCGACACCATCGACAACCGCTTCAACAGCTTCGAAGGCTGGTACGTGGACGACGTCAAGGTGCTCGTCGCCAAGCCCAGCTTGCCCGGCGCAGGGCCGGACATGCCCAACCTGTTCATCCAGGAAGCGAACATCGGCTTCGGCGACGCCAACCCGCAAATCGGCGACAGCGTGACGATCTCGGCGCTGGTTGTCAACAACGGCGCGGTCGACGTGGACGAGGTGCGCGTGCAATTCGTGGACGCCGGCCCCACGGGCGAAAGCGACGCATCCGCAGCCACGCCAATCGGCCCGCCGCAGACCATCGCCGGCATTCCCGCCGGCAGCAATGGAACAGCCGAAGTCGTGCTCGACACAGCCGGAATGACGGGCGAGCGCACAATCCAGGTCGTCGTCGACCCCTTCAACCTGATCGCGGAGGCGAACGAGTCGGACAACGAAGCAAGCCGCACGCTCACGGTGCAGGCGCCGCCCGCGGCCAACTTGAAGGTCAGCGAAGCCAACATTAGCTTCGTCCCCGCCAAGCCGCAGCCCAGCGAGCAAGTGTCGGTGCGCGCCGTGGTGATCAACGACGGCGCGTTGGCGGCGAGCGGCATCCTCGTGCGCTTCGTGGACGTCACCGAAAGCGGCTCCTCCACGCCCATCGACGAAGCGCAGGCCATCGACACGCTCGCCCCCGGGCAGAGCGCCGTCGTCTCGGTGACCTATGACACATCCGGCTTGACCGCGAACCGCCGGATCAAGGTCGTAGTCGACCCGCAGAACGCCATCCCCGAAAGCGACAAAAAGGACAACGAAGCCACCGCCACGCTGGAGCTTGTCAAGCCGCCGCTGCCCAACCTGGCTGTCCGCACGGACGATATCGGCCTGGCTCCGGCTAAGCCCACGGCGGGCGAGGTCGTCACCGTCAGCGCCACGGTGCGCAACGACGGGGCTGTGGCCGCGGCCAATGTCGCCGTCCAGTTCGTTGACGTGACCAACGGCGCTTCGCTCCCCATCGGCGACGTTCAGACCATCGACCTGATCCCGCCTGGAGCCAGCGGCGTGGCGCAAGTTGCCTACCCCACGGCCAATCTCAGCGGCGATCGCAAGCTGCGCGTGACCGCCGACCCGCAGAACTTCATTGCCGAGGCGTCGGAGACCGACAACGAGGCCACGGTCACGCTCCCCATCGCGCCGGCGCCCATCGCCAACCTGGTGATGGCGAGCGCCAACATCGGCTTTGCGAGCGCCAGTCGCCAAGAACCGGGTGCGCCGGTTCCCGTGGCGGGCGAAGCGGTGACGGTGCGCGCCGTTGTTCTCAACGCCGGCGCGGCGGATGCGGTGAACATCGCCGTACAGTTCTTCGACGCCACGGGCGACGATCTGTCGCCCATCGGCGCGCAACAGACGTTGCCGCTCATTCCAGCGGGCGGCAGCGCCGTCGCCGAAACCGTCTATCAAACAACCGGCCTCGCCGGCGAACGCACCATCCAGGTGTCGGTCGATCCGAACAACTTTGTGCCCGAATCCAACAAGGAGGACAACACTGCCACGCGCACGCTGAGAATTGCGCCGCCGGGCGCGGCCAACCTGACGATGACGCCAGCCAACATCGTCTTTGCCCCGCCTGCGCCCGCCGAAGGCGACGCCGTGACGCTTACAGCCGTGGTCCTCAATACAGGCGCCACCGATGCGGCCAATGTGCTGGTGCAGTTCGTCGACGTGACCAACGGCGCTTTCACGCCCATCGGCGCGGAGCAAACCATCGCCGCCATCGCCCCTGGACAGAGCGCCGCAGCCCAAACCATGTATGACACGAGCGACAAGGCCGGCGCACGCCGCATCCTCGTGCTGATCGATTCCAACAACCTCGTGCCGGAAAGCGACGAGACCGACAACGAAGCCCAGACCACGCTGCGCGTGGCGTCCGCGGCCCTAGCCAACCTGACCGTGGGCGAGAGCGATATCGGCTTCAGCCCGCTGCAGCCAGTGGACGGGGACGAGGTGCGCCTTACCGTGACCGTGCACAACCGCGGGGATGTCGCCGCCGAAAATGTGCTCGTCCAGATTCTCGACGCCAGCGAGGGCGAAAGCCTGCCCGTGGGCGAGATGCTGCGCATCGAGACGCTGGCTGCCGGAGACGCCGCAGTGGTTGAGACTATCTACGACACGTCGGGCAAGACCGGCGAACGCCGCTTGCGCATCGTGGTCGATCCGGGCAATGCCGTGACGGAAAGCGACGAAACCGATAACCGCACGGCGGCGACGCTGGTCGTCAGGTCGCAGCCTGCGCCCAATCTGGTTGTACAGAGCGGCAACATCGGCATCCATCCGGCGGATCCGGTGCAGGGCGATGCGGTGACGCTGACGGTGACGATCGTCAACAACGGCAGCGCGCCCGCCGAAGATGTCCTGGTGCAGTTCGTCGACGTCACCGGCGGCGGCTCCGAACCAATCGGGCTCAAGCAGACCGTCGAACGCATCGACGCCGGGCAGAGCGCGACGGCGCAGGTGGTGTACGATACGACCGGCAAGAGCGGCGAACGGCGCATCCGCGTCGTAGCCGACCCGCACCAGACCATCGTCGAAACGTCCGAAGCCGACAACGAGGCGGCGGCAGCCGTGATGGTGGCCCCGCCGCCGCTTCCCAACCTCGTCGCCCTCGAAACAAATATCGGCTTCAACCCCGCCGCCCCCAAGCCGGGCGACGAGGTGCAGATTACCGCCACGATCCTGAACAACGGCGTTGCCGATGCCACCGACGTCGCCGTGCAGTTCTTCGATGCGACCGGCAACGGCAGCATGCCCATCGGCGAAACCCAGGTGATCAGCACCATCCCAGCCGGCGCCAGCGGCGTAGCGCAGATCGCCTACAGCACCGCAGGCCGCACCGGCGAACGCACGATTCAGGTCGTCGTCGATCCGAATAACCTCTTGCGCGAGGCGGACGAGAACGACAACCGCGCCGTGGCGACGCTCGCCGTGCAGCCGCCGCCCATCGCCAACCTGGTGGTCCGGGCGACGGGCATCGGCTTCGACCCCGCCGAGGTCACGAACCAGTCTACGGTGGAGATTTACGCCACGGTGCGCAACGCCGGGACCGCAGCGGCGGGGCCGGTGACGGTGCAGTTCCTCGACGTGACGGGCGGCGGCTCAAACCTCATCGGCGAGCCGCAGACGCTCGACGCCATCGGGCCGGGCAGCAGCGCCGTGGCGCGCGTCACCTACGACGTAGCCGCGTTCACAGGCGGGGCTGCCGGCGACCGCAAGGTGCAGGTCGTCGTAGACCCGACGAACCGCGTGCCCGAGTCGAGCGAAAGCGACAACGAAGCTACCGCTACCCTGCCGGTCGCCAAGCCGTCCATCGCCAACCTCGCCATCACCAGCGGCAACATCAGCTTCAGCAACCCGGCCCCGGTGGAAGGCGAGAGCGTGACGGTCTTCGCCGTCGTGCGCAACACAGGCAGCGCCGACGCCAGCGGCGTGCAAGTCCAGTTCAGCGAGGTTGCTACCGGCACGCAGACAGCCATCGGCCCGCAGCAAGTGATCCCGTCGATCCCGGCGGGCGGCAGCGCCGTGGTCCAGGCGCTATACGATACGACGGGCAAAACGGGCGAACGCGAGATCGAAGTGAAGGTTGACCCCAACGCCTTCATTGCGGAAGAGAGGACCAGCGATAACACAGCCAAGCGCAGCCTGACTATCTCCCCGGCGCCGCGCCCGAACCTGGCGGTGTTGGCGAGCAACATGGGCCTTAGCCCGCTCGCGCCGACCGAAGGCGAAAGCGTCGCCGTGCGCGTAGCCGTGTTCAACCACGGGCAGGTGGAAGCGCGCGATATCGTCGTGCAGGTGATGGACGTCACCGGCGGGAGCGCCGTACCGGTCGGCGCGCCACAGACCATCGCCCGCCTGGTCCCCGGCGGCAGCGCCACCGTCCAGCTTCCGTTCGACACGACGGGCAAGCAGGGCGATCGCACGCTCCAGGCCACGGTCGACCCGAACAACTTCATCGCCGAGTCGGACGAGACCGACAACGTCGCCATGAAGTCGCTGTTCGTGGCGCCGCCGCCGACGCCCAATCTCGTCGCCCTCTCCAGCAACGTAGAGTTCGACCCGCCCGAGCCGAATGAGGGCGATCTAGTGACCGTGCGCGCCACCGTGCTGAACAACGGTACGGCTGCGGCGACCGATGTCGTGGTGGTCTTGGCGGACATCACCGATGGCGAGCCGGCGGTAATCGGCCAGCCGCGGCTGTTGGACAGCGTTCTGCCCGGCGAGAGCGGCATGGTCCAGGTCGCCTACGACGCCACCGGCAAGGAAGGCGAGCGGCGCATTCAATTCGCGGTCGACCCCAACGACGCCATCCAGGAGACGGACGAGAACGACAACGTCGCCGTAGCCCGGCTCATCGTCGCGCCGCCGCCCGCGCCCAACCTGGTCATGAAGGCGGACAACATCGCCTTCACGCCTCCGGCCCCCACAGAAGGGATAGAGGTCAAGATCACCGCCACGGTGTTGAACCAGGGTGCGCTCGACGCCGGCACGGTGGAGGTGCAATTCCTCGACGTGACCAACGGCGGCGAAACGCCCATCGGCTCTATCCAGAAGATCGCGGGCATCGCCGCTGGAGGCAGCGGCAGGGCTGAAGTAGCCTTCGACACCGAGGGCAAGGTAGGCGAGCGCACGTTGCGCGTGGTGGTAGACCCCAACGGCCTGATCGCCGAGATGGACGAGACGGATAACCAGGCGGAAAAGACGATCACGGTCTCGCCGCCGGAGGAAATACCGGTCGAACTGCCCAACCTGACCGTGATCTCCGATACCTTCACCTTCGACCCGCCCGCGCCGCAGCCGGGCGACCAGGTGACGGTGACGATCACGGTGTCGAACACGGGCGAGGCGGACGCGAGCAACGTCGTCGTGCGCTTCGTCGACGCCACCGCTGACGAACCCGAGCCGATCGGCGAGGACCAGACGATCCCCAGCGTCGAGTCCGGCGAGGGCGAAACCGTATCGGTCGTCTATGACACCACGGACAAGGGCGGCGAGCGGCTCATCAGGGTGATCGTGGACCCGGACGGGGCCATCGAGGAGAGCGACGAGACGGACAACGAGGCCGAGACGATGCTGGTCGTGGGCGGCGAAACGGAAAGCGAAGCGCAGCGCCCAAGCCCAACGACTTTGGGGGACGAGACAGCCGTTGCGCCTACGGAGGACGGGGGCGTGGAGACAGCCGCCATGCCCCCGCCGCGCTAACCTGTAGGGGCAGGCCTTGTGCCTGCCCTAGGCTCGTGTCTGCCCCCTACACCGTCTGCGCCGCAGGGTCGAGCGGCAATTCGATAGGCGCGCCGCCGGCAAGCGATGACTGGCGGATGGCGATAACCAGTTCCTGGTCCAGCCGGGCCTGCTGCGCGCCGTAGCTGGGCGCGGCGTCGTTGCGCACAGCGTCGATCAGGCTGAGGATGCAGCCTGCCACGCCGATCTCGTCGTCGTGCCACTGCACGCCATGCCCCTGTTGGGCGGGCCGGAAGGGGTTATCCCAGCGCACGATGGGCAGGTCGGGATCGCCCGTATGCGCCACCATCGCAATCAGCGCGCCGCCGTCGACGCGCTCCCAGCGCCGCTCCAGCGTGATGAAACGGGGCGCCTCGCCGCCGGGAGCGACCAAGCTCAGCCGCTCTTCCACATCCAACCCCACGCCCACGGTAATGCCCATGCCCTTCTCGGCCAGGAAGCGGCTGCTGCGCCACCAACGCAGCGGCGAATCGTAGCCGACGTTGGTCCAGTGGTAGATGCCAAGCCGCCCGTCGCCATACTCGACGATACCGTGCTCCTGCGTTTCACGGCGCGGCGCGGTTTCGTCCGCCAGCCGCGACCAGTGGCTCGCCAGCTCGTACTCCTTGACTGCGCCGATCACGCGCACGGGCGCGGCGTCGAAGCCGAGATAACTGCGCATCACGCTGACGCCGTGATAGCCGTGACCGGCGAAGTCGTTGAACGACGTGTAGACGCGGCCGAACAGGCCGGAGCGGATCAGCGCCAACTTGATCGCCTCCAGCGGGCGGCGGTGAAATTGCTCGGACACCTCGATCTTGGCGCCGTTGCGCGCCGCCGCCTGGATGATGGCGTCGGCCTCAGACAGCTTGTGCGCGATGGGCGTCTCCAGCAGCACATGCAGCCCGGCCTCCACGGCCATCAACCCCACCTCGCCATTGGCGTCATAAGCCACAGAGACAATGCCAATTTCGGGCGCGGTGTCGCGGATCAGCTTGTCCAGGTCCGTATACCACGGCACACCCAGGCTCTCGCCCAGCCGCCGCGCCGAGTCGACGCTTCGCCCCCACACGGCGACCAACTCCGCCTTATCGGGCATCCCCGCCAGCAGCGGACCGTACAGGTAGTCGGAACGCCGCGCCGTGCCGATAATCGCCACGCGCAGCGGCCTCTTGGCATTGTTTGCATGGTTCGTCATGGTTGCTCCCCTTTTTTGTGCGGACGGGTATTCATCGCAGAATCGCCTGCGCCGCGCCGACAGTCCTGCCCGCGTTCATTCTGCGGCAACTCTACCGGATCGGCAAAGCCGCTGCGTAAAGACGCAGTCACCACGCCATTTTGACAGGACAGTGACGGGTTCGCCCCGAAAAACCCGTGTTACTCTGTGTGCAGACAGACGAACAGACCGGTATGGGAGGAAACGATGCAACCGCAAACGACAAGCCGATTCACCGCATGGATGACCGTGTTGCTTCTGGCGGCCATGTTCATCATCGCCGCGCCTGTGGCGCAGGCGGCGGACGGCGACCGGCCTTGCCCGCTGGAAGCCGGCGAAGGCGTCATCTGCACCGGCCCGCAGGAGCTTGACGAACTCGATCCGTCTGAGATTCAGACCAATCCGGCGATTACGGAAGTCAAGCTGATTCGCCCGTGCCCCTACCCTGTAGGCGAGGGCGTAATCTGCACCGGGCCGACCGTCCCGGAGTTGAATCCGACCACACCCAGCGTTGCGCTTGACGAAGACCCGCTCTTTATCCCGCTGATCAGCGGGTAGGCCTAGACGAGTATGTGCATCCGTAGATGATCCTTCGGATCGCAAAGACTAGACACGCAAGAGGGGCGCCACAGATCGGGCGTCCCTCTCGCATTGTTTGCACTTGATGCGCTACGCCACAAAAGAAATTGCGGCGAGAGGGCATACCTCATCTCTTTCTCATCCGGCTGCTTTCCAGTAGAATGAAACGCAGCCGTCGATCATGCAGTCAAGGTCGACGGCGACGGAACGCCAGTTCCGGCAACTTCAGGCCGTCGCACGGCGGCCCCGGCGCTACTCAGAATGGAGACCAACTTCGATGAAGATCAGAGACATCGAGTGCTACCCGGTATGGGGCGGGCATCGCAACTTCCTGTTTGTCGTGGTGGACACGGACGAGGGGCTGTACGGCGTGGGCGAGGCCGGCATTACCGGCCGCGAACTGGCGGTGATCGGCGCGGTCGAGCACTTCAAGCCGCTGCTCATCGGCCAGGACGCCATGAACTGCGAACACATCTGGCAGATGCTCTTCCGCGGCGGCTTCTTCCCTGCACAGCGCATCCTCACCGCGGCCATCTCCGCCATCGACATCGCCCTGTGGGACATCAAGGGCAAGGCGCTCGGCGTGCCCATTTACGACCTGCTCGGCGGCAAGGTGCGCGACAAGGTTGTCTGCTATCCGCACAACACCGGTCACTCCTACGAAATCGAGCCGCTGATCGAGTCCTGTCTCCAGACCAAGGAGGAAGGCTGGAAGTTCGTGCGCTGGGGCCTGCCCCAAGACGGTGAAATCCTGGAGCCGCGGCGGGCCGTGCTCGCCTCAATCAAGCAGATGTACGCCGTGCGCGAGGCCGTGGGCGACGACATCGAACTGACCTTCGACGTGCATACCCGGCTGGACCTACCGGATGCGCTGTGGCTGTGCCGCGAGGTCGAAGCCGCCCGCCCCTACTTCATCGAAGACCCGCTTCGCTCCGAAAACCCCGATTCGTTCAAGACGCTGCGCCCGCGCACGCAAGTCCCGCTCGCCGCGGGCGAGCAGTTCAACTCCAAGTGGGAGTTCCGCCAACTGATCGAAGAGGAGTGGATCGACTACGCCCGTATCGACCTATGCATCGCCGGCGGCTTCACCGAAGCGCGCAAGATCGCGGGCTGGTGCGAAACCCATTACATCAAGCTGGCGGTGCACAATCCGCTGGGGCCGGTCTCCTCGGCGGCGTGCCTGCAACTCAACCTTGCGACGCCCAACTTCGGCGTGCAGGAGCAGCCGCGCAAGACCGGCGAGGTGTTGACCGACGTCGTACCTGTGCAGCCGGAATGGCGCGACGGCTATCTGCTCGCGCCTACGCTGCCGGGCTTGGGCGTCGAGTTCGACCGCGAGGCGGCGCAGAAGCACCCCTTCGATATGACCGAACCGCCCCACCTGCGACGCGAGGACGGATCGTTCACCAACTGGTAACGCCTGACGCCCGTGGGACTGGCCTTGCGCCTGCCCGCGGGCGTCGCCCTCATGCCCCGCCGGCGTACCCGTCAATCGCCAGGCTCGCCTCGGCAGCCAACTGCACCAGCATCTTGCGCACATCGCTGCGGCTCTGCCAGTCGCGCGAGTCCCACTCGTCTGCATCCAGGTTGTCGCCGCCGTAGAGGACCTGCGCTAAGTGCGCGCCGCGGAACTGCGCCACGGCGAACAACGCCGCGGCCTCCATCTCCACGGTGACGCAGCCCTCGGCGCGGCGCAGCGCCATCTTGCCGCGCGTTTCCCGGTAGATGCCGTCGGTGGTCCAGGTCTTGGCTAGCACGTAGGGTACATGCCGGCGGCCCAGCGTCGCCTCGATAGCCGCCACGCCCGCGGCGGATGGCGTCGCCTCGCGGCCGGGCGGCAGATAGTGGTACGACGTCCCTTCGTCGCGCACAGCCGATGTAGGCACGACCAGATGCCCCGCCGCAATCTCCCGGTCCAACACGCCGGCCCCGCCGCAGGCGATTAGCTTGCGACAGCCGAGCGCGATCACCTCTTCCAGCAACCCGGCGGCCAACGGCGCGCCCACGCCGGGATGAAAGAGCGCCACGCGCCGCCCCTGCTCATGGTGGACGTAGACCGGGTGCGCCCCCATCTCACTCTTGAGCGACGCGATCTCGACGGCAAACCCCTGTGCGACCAGGTCTTCGAGCACGTCCTGAAAGAACGTGATCACGCCGTGTTCGGGCATCTCCGGGTGCGGCTGGATCAGTTTGACCGGATCGATGATGGCGTCGCGTTCGGGATCGAATTCGAGGATCGGGTAGGTTTGGCGCATCACACTCGCTCTCTTTGCGGCGAGAACACCGCGTTACTGGACAATAACGAAAACCGGGCGACCGGCTGAAGCCGATCGCCCGGTCACGCGTCACAACAAGGGCGCTAGCTACCCGCCTAGGCTTGCCGCGCCTGCACCGCGGCGATGGCCTCGCCCACCATCTGCACCGACTGGTCGATCTCGTCGGCGGTGATGATCAGCGGCGGCGCGAAGGCGATGATGTCGCCGATGGCCCGCGTGAAGAAGCCGCGTTCGAGCGCAGCCTCGCGCACGTCGTTGCCCAAACCGGCAGGCTGGCGCGTCTCGCGGTCCGCCACCAGCTCGATGGCGCAGATCAAGCCCTGCCCGCGCACGTCGCCGATGATGGGGAACTCCTCGGCTAGGCCGTGCAGCCCATCCAGCAGCCGTTTGCCCATCTTGGCGGCGTTGCCCGCGGCGTCGACGCGTTCGAGCAGTTCGATGTTCTTGAGCGCCACCGCCGCGCAGGTCGGATGGCCGGAATAGGTGAAGGCATGCATCCAGCGCTCATTGGCCGGCGCGTTCATGATCACGTCGCGAATCTTGTCCGAGATCTGAATGCCGCCCAGGGGCAGATAGCCGCTGGTCACGCCCTTGGCAAAGCTCATGATGTCCGGCTCGATGCCGTAGCGCGTCAGGCCGAACCAGTCGCCCGTACGCCCGAAGCCGGTAATGACCTCGTCGGCGATGAACAGCACCTCGTACTTGTCGCAGATCTGCCGCACAAGCGGGAAGTAATCTTCCGGCGGCACGATCACGCCGCCCGCGCCCTGTACCGGCTCGGCAATGAAGGCGCCGACGGTCTCCGGCCCTTCGCGCAGGATGGCCTCTTCCAGCGCCCGCGCCGCGGCCTGCCCGATCGTCTCGCCGGGCTTGACGTCGCCGGAATAGCGATACGGATTGGGCGCGGGGATGTGCAGGAAGTTGGGCACGCGCGGCTCGAACATCGGCCAAAAGCCGGTCATGCCCGTAGCGCTCATCGTCGCCAGGGTGATGCCGTGATAGGCCTGCTCGCGGGCAATGACCTTGACCTTCTCCGGCTTGCCCAACCGACGCCAGTAGTAGCGTACGGTCTTGAACGCGCTTTCGTTCGACTCGGCGCCGCCAGATGTGAAGAACGTCGTGTTGAGGCTAGGGTATGCCCAGCCCGCCATGCGGTCGGCCAACTCGATGGCCGGAATGTTGCCGGAGCCGACATAGCTCGAACAGTAGGCCAGGGAAGCCATCTGGTCGCGAGCCGCGTCGGCAAGCTCGACGTTGCCGTGGCCCATCAACACGTTCCACAAGCCGGCCAGCCCGTCGATCATCTCGCGGCCGTCTACAGTGCGCATCCACACGCCATGTCCCGACTCGAAGATCAGCGGCTCCTGGTGCGCGCTGGGGTGGTGCAGCGGATGGAGCATGTGCGCTCGGTCTTTTGCCAAAATATCGTTCGTCGCAGCCATGTGAATCTCCAGATTGGGTATGGGGTCGGTCGATGGCGCAGTCGCCGGTTCAGTCCGCCGCGCCTATTTTGCCCAGTGTACCTGATGGGGCGGGCATTGTCCAAGCGCGAACGCCTCATTCGACTGCCGCGCGAAGCGATTCGGGCAGAAGCGCGGGCAGAAAGCCGCCCACGAAAGCGTCGCCCAGGCCGATCGTCGTCGCATTCGACTGCTCGACACAGGCCACCGGCACGCAGCACACGCGCCCGTCCAGCAGCCCCTCCAGCGTAGCGGCGAACGCCGCACCTTCCGCCGAGGGGGGCAGGGCTTCGACCTCGCGGTAATTGTCTACCGTGAACTCATCGCCAAAGCAGAAGCGCGTCGTCGCCATCGTCACCCCGCCTTTGAGCGCGCGCGCAAACTGCGTGGCGTTTTCGCCATAGGCCAGCGCCCAGTGCATCGTATGCACGACGATGACCGGCGCCGGAATCAGTTCGTACAGATCCGCCAGCGCTTCGCCGATCTGCGCGGCATCCAGCAGATCGAGCTTGCCGCCCAGATACCCCTGCATCTCGTCCTCGTTGAGGCTGACGATGTCAATCTTGCCTGCCAGCCGCGCGTGGATCAGACGGCTGAACCGCGGCTCATAGAAGCCCGCTTCCTCATAGAACACCAGCGCGTCTTTGGGCAGCCTCGCTAGGATCCCCTCAACCGACTCCAGCCGCTCGACGAGCAGCGCTTCGCTCTGCATGGCGTTGAAGCCGGAGACCAGAAAGACCTTTGCCTCGGAAACGAGATCGGCGAAGTCCTCGCTGATGCGCATGGCGATGTTGTCGGCGTCGTTGTGATAGATAATGCGGTTGGCCCGCGCGGCGACAAGCTCGATATCGCCTGCGCGCACACGGGCGCCCTTGTCGAACTGCACGATCAAGTGCGGATAGAGAGAATCTTGCGTGTTGCTGCACACATAGGGGCTGTCCTGCGGGATGAGCCTGCGCACATGGTCGTTGATGGTCGATAGATGAAGGGCGGAGGTATAGCCCAATTTGCGCATGGCGATGGCGGCCCGCACAGAGGTGCCGCCCAGCGTAATCTTATTCTCGAAGCGCTGCGCAAAGCGCTCGACGATGGCCGACGAAGCGACAGAGCGTTCGCCGCCGGCCCCGGACTGCACGAAGCTGAGGATCGAGACGACCAGGTCGCGCTCGTTGCGGATCGCCCCGTCTGACGATAACTCATCGGCGCGGATGCCGTAGCGGGTGATCAGATCCTCGTATACGGCGGAGTCCCAGACAATCTCGTAATCAATGTTATCGCCAAACCCCAGGGTGATCTGCTCGGCCATGAATCCCCTTCGATCTTCTGCCTGTATGAACTTACGTGAACCTGCATGAAGCGGCTACACACGAAACTCGCCCTAGATGATGCCTGTTTGCACAAACATCGCACTCTAGGGCGAGTTGATCGCACGCAATGCCAATTGCGAAATGGAAGATCTCTATCCGGCGGCTAGGCCCGGCAATGCGGATAGAGCGCCGCTTTGCCGGTCGCATCGAAGAGGTCGATCTTGTGGTAGGCAACTTCTTTCATGGCTTTGATACAGGGCGGATAGATGGCGTTTGGCTCGCGGATCACCGGATCCTTCAGCACCTCGCGGCACTTCTGGTAGAAGGCGTCCTTGACGTCGCTGGAGATGTTGATCTTGTTGACGCCCAGCTTCACAGCCGCGGCGATCTCCTCGTCCGGGTTGGCGGACCCGCCATGCAGGACCAACGGGATGTCCACCCTAGAGGCGATCTCTTTGAGCAAGTCCAATTTCAGTTCAGGCTTTTTGTCTTTCGGATAAATCCCATGCGACGTACCGATCGCCACCGCCAAACTGTCGACGCCCGTGGCATCGACGAACGTCACCACATCGTCCGGATCGGTGTAGATGATGACGTCTGTGCCCGCCTCGGCTTCGGGGCCGGTCGTGCCGATGGTTCCCAACTCGCCTTCGACCGAAACGTCGACGGCATGGGCCAGCGCCACGATCTCCTTGCAAATGCGGATGTTCTCTTCGAGCGGGCGCGTGGACGCGTCGATCATGACCGACGTGAAGCCGCACTGGATGGCCTGCATCACCTGGGCCAGCGACGAACCGTGATCCAAATGGATGCAGACGGGGACCGTGGCCCGATGCGCTTCCTCGACCGCCGAACGAACGAACGAAGGCCGCACGAAAGCCAGCTCATCGGGGTGGATCGCCAGAATGACGGGGGCCTGCTTTTCCTCTGAAGCCTCCATGATCCCGCTCAACAGCATATTGCTGCTGATGTTAAAGGCCGGCACAGCAAAATGGTTGGCATGCGCTACCGCCAACAGATCTCTCATATTCATCAACATGGCAACGTCTCCCTACTTCCTAGATGACAATGATAATGGTTGTATCAACAACCGCCTGCGCTAGGCTAGGCCGGCAGGCGGAAATTTGGCGCAAAACTGATTCACCCTTTGACGGAGCCCGCCGTCATCCCCGCGATGAAGTAGCGCTGGAAGAACAAGAATAGCAGCAAGACTGGCAGACACCCAAGCACGCTCATCGCCATCATCTCGTTCCACTCATAGGAATGCTGGCCCATGAGTAGTTGAATCCCGACGGGGACGGTGCGCATGTCGGTGGTCTTGGTCAACGTAAGCGCGAACAGAAATTCGTTCCAGGCCAGCATGAAGGTATAAACGCCCACCGACACGATCCCCGGCAGCGAAATCGGCACAAGCACCCGCCACAGCGCGACGAAAGAGCTTCCGCCGTCGATCATCACAGCCTCGTCCAGTTGGCGCGGCAGCGTATTGAAGTAGCCGGTCATCATGATGATGGCGTAGGACAGCGTGAAGACCATATACGTGAGGACCAGGGCCGCATAGGTGTTGTGCAATTTGAGAAAGACGATGAGGCTAAAGTAGGGGATCAACAGCGTTATGGGCGGCACGGCCTGAACGCCGATGATGACCATGTTCAGCGGTCGCTTGAGCGGAAATTCATAGCGGCTGAAGCTATACCCCCCCAAGATGCCGACGAGCAAAGTGAGGATGGTGACGAACATCGAGACCAGATAGCTATTGAGAAAGAAACGCAGTTTTTCCGGGCTGGTCACGACGGCGGCATAGGCCCCAAAAGAGAAGGAGTCCGTGATCAGCGCAGGCGGATAGGCGAAGATGTCCATATTGGACTTAAACGAGGATGACAGCATCCACAGCACAGGAAAGCCCGGCAGCAGAGCGCCAATCAGCAGCGCTATGATCACCAGCGCTCTTGCGATTCTGATTTTGGCAGGTCTGGAGATGGCGTTAAGCATCGCTCGCTCGCTGTCTTCGCACATAGAACAAAGCCACAAACATCGACAAGACCAAGATCACCATGGCGCTGGTCGAGGCCAGAGAAAACTCGTAGGTGCTAAATGCCAGCTTATAGGTGAACGTACTCAGCATCTCCGTCACGCGGCCCGGCCCGCCGCCCGTCGTCATCCAGATCAGCGTAAACTGCTGCATGGTCCAGATAAAGTCGAGCATGGCGAGGCTGATGATGATGGGCCGCAGTTGGGGAAGCGTGACATAGCGGAAAAGCTGTGGGCCGTTGGCCCCGTCGATGGTTCCGGCTTCGTAGATTTCGTCGGGAATGCCTTGTAGACCGGCCAACAGGCTGACCATATAAAATGGATACCCGGACCAGATATTGATGAATGTCACGGCATGCAAAGCCAACTGCCGCGAACTCAGCCATTCTATCTTCTGACTGACGAGGCCAGACCACTCCAGCAGGTAGTTGATGACGCCGTTCGGGTTCAGCATCAGCCGCCAGAGGATGGCGATGATCGACGCCGTAAAGACCCACGGCAAGATGTAGACAACCCGGAACACGGAACGGGTAAAAGGACTTACCAGCTTGGAATTGAGCAGCATGGCGAAGGTGAGGCCGAGGATCAGATGGACGACGACGCTCATCAGCGTGAAGTAGAGCGTGTTGCCGAGCGCCGTCTGGAAGACGCCATCCGTCAGAATCTTGACGTAGTTCGCCGCCCCCACGAACACCGGGTTCTGGTTCATAATGACGTTGTCCATCACCGAGTAATAGACAACCATCCCGATGGGTAGGAACGACAGTACGGCCAACAACAGGATCGTAGGCGACAAATAGCCGTAGGGAATGACCCTCTTCCAGATTCGATACAGGTTATTCGTTTTTGGGTTTGCAGCGAACCTGCCATCGACCGACACGGCTAACCTTCCTTTCTTCACAGCGTATAGGCAGGGGCTGCAAGACAGTCTCGCCTTGCAGCCCCTATGCCGCAGATCGGATTCAGCAAAGCTTACGCAGCTACTCTGCGGGCAGTGCGACCGCCTGCCGCGACGTCCGGGTTTGACCCCGAACCGCGAACAGGCAGCTCGGCCTTACTCGAAATGCGCCATCCAGGCTTCTTGCGCGGCGTTCAGCGTGTCATCCAATGACTGGCTGCCGTCCAGATAGAGCTGGAACTGCTCGGCGAACTCGCGCATCAGGTTCTCGGCAACCGGCAGGCCCACGAACTCATTGGCGAGATAGCCGGTCTGGAAAACGTCGAAGGCGGCGGCGAACAGCTCGTCCGTCTGCACGAAGTCGGGAGTCGAGTTGACGTTGCCGGGGAAGGCATTGGCGATCGAGGACAGCTTGGAGTTGACCTCTGCGCTCATCAGGTACTCGACCAGTTTCCAGGCCTCGGCCTGGTGCGGGCTGTTGGCGGAAACGCCGATGCCCCACGACGCGTACGGCAGACCGCGCTTACCGTCGTAACCGTCCTCAGCCGGCAGAGCGGTGATGGCGAAGTTGAGGTCGGGGTTGCGCTCGCGCAGCATGTTGATGTGCGCCAGCGAGCTGATCATCATGCCGACGCGGCCGTTGGTGAACTCCTCGACCTTGTCCTGCTCTCGCATCGAGAACGAGCCGGGGGCGATGACGCCTGCGTCCCACAGCCCCTTGATGAATTCGGAGGCGCTGCGCACTTGGTCATTGGTCACGTCCGGCAGGCCGTCCTTCATCATGCTGCCGCCCGAAGCCCATGCCCACGACATCACGTCGTTCTGGATGCCGTTGGGCTGTTCCAGGGACAGTGGCAGCACCCAACCGTAGACGTTCTCGCCGGATTCGGTCAACTGCTGGGCGGCGGCGGCGAACTCGCTGCGCGTAGCCGGCGGATTCTCGACGCCAGCCGCAGCGAGCAGGTCCAGGTTCACAAACACCGGGTAGACGAAGTTGACGACGGGGATCATGTACGTGGCGCCGTTCAGTTGAATCTGTGCGGCGAGTTGGCTGTCGTCATAGCCTGCCTGCGACATCAGGTCGGTCAGGCTGGCGAGAGAGCCCTGCTTCACAAAGTCGCTGACCCAAGCGCCGTCCAGACCGACGACGTCCGACATCGTGCCCGCTGCAGCGCCGGCGACGACCTGTTCGCGGGTCGTGGAGTACGGGCCGCTGATCAGCTCGACCTTGATGCCGGGATTCTGCGCTTCGAACTCGTCCATCAACGCCCGGAAAGAGCCTTCCGGCAGTTCCGGTTCCCACCACTGCGTGAATTCAAGCGTGATCGTTTCGCCGGCTGCTTCACCGGCTTCCTCGGCAGGCGCGGCCGGTCCGGCGACCGGTGCACAACCCGCGACGATGGCGGACAACATGACGACTGCCGCCAATAGACTGAGTAGCTTCTTGTTCATGTGTTTCATCTCCTATGCATGGTTGGTTGACAGAACGAACACAACAAGGCGCACCACCTGTACCGATACCTCAATGGCATCTCCTTCTCTTTCTCGATCCAATTGTGTGAACTGAACTAAAGTAAGATGTCACGAATTCTTGGGGTTACTGTCACCCTCAACGAAGTAAAGGGTCTCGACGTCAATCCCTAAGGACTAGTGAATCGTACTTAATACTTGCGGTGCCGTGTCGCCCGCATTGTCTGCGAGACAGCTTGCACCGAAGCGTCAGAACGATACACGCAGATGCCCACATAGAGCGCTTCCGTCAGCGCCAACGTCGCCAGGTTCGAAGCCATCTCTTCTTCGCGAAAGTGGCTGGCCCGTGTCGACGTGAACAAACAGTAATCGCCGTAGCGAGTCAGAGGAGAATGAGAGTGATTGGTGATGCAAACCGTGCGTGCGCCGCATTGCTTCGCCAATTCCAGGGCGTGAACGGTGTCTACAGAGCTTCCCGTATACGAGATGCCCACCGCCACGTCTTCGGGGGTGGTCAGGCTAGCGTACATTTCCTGCATCGTCGGGTCGATGGAAAAACGGCTGTGCAGTCCAATTTTGGTCAGGCGGAAGTTGAGGTCCATCGCCAGCGGGATTGAGTTGCCCGAGGCAAACAGCTCGATGAGGCGCGCGTTGCACAACGCTTGAACAGCGGCTTCCAGCACCGGCATCTCCAAGATGCGCACCGTATCCTCGAGCGAACGCATGCCCGCCGTCATCGCCTTCTGCACGGCGCTTGCCGGCCCGTCGTCCGGCGTCAAGTCCTCGTTGACAAGCAACATGGGTGAGACAATGTCCTCGGCCAAGCCGATCTTGAGGGCGTGAAAGCCGGAGTAGCCCAACGACTGTGCAAAGCGGACGATGCTCGCCTCGCTTACGCCCACGCGCACGCCCAGTTCGGTAATGGT
>JASGTU010000390.1 GCA_030058085.1 Chloroflexota bacterium | reverse complement strand
CAAGCCTCAATCCAGAGGTCGACGGCGCAACCGCCTCCGACGGCTATGAGTTCGGCGATCCGGTCATTGTGGGTGTTGAGGCGATCAATGTGTCGGATACCAATGGCCAGAGCTGGCAGGCGGCTGGCAGCGCCTTCTGGGAGTATACGAAGGACTTCTCCTGCCCGGTTGACGCCAGCGTCTATACCAATGGCGAATTCAAGCTAGAAGATGTGAACACGGCGACGATCGTCGAGACCGGCGCTTATGACCAGGCTACTGTCACCCTAACCTGCATCGCGGCGCAGCAATGCTATGCGGATGAAACCGCGTGGGCAGCCGGCCCTCGCTACGCCAAAAAGGGTAACTGGGCGACCTATACCCCGTATGTTGCCGGCTCGACGGTGACGCTGTATGCGGGCCAGACGATGGAGGCGGGGACGGTGCATTTCTCTGCCGCGGCAGATGGCAAAGTCACGATCACCATTACGCTAAACGACGGCTGGAAGTTCGCAGACGCCGGCGAGAATGTCAAGATTCAGGACTATGCGTCTGCGCCGAGCGGCAATCCTGCGCCCGGTCGCTTCGCGTGGAAGGGGACTGCGACTAGCAGCTCGTTCTCGATCGACGTGCCGGCGAACAAATTCTACGGCATACACGCCGATCTGTTGCACTCGGTCGAGTGTCCCGTAGCCGAAGGCGCATCTGTCGCCTATGGCTCAGGTTCGCTCTTCCTGCCCGTCGTACAGAAATAGCCGAATACTCTAATGTGGCCGGCTATTCCTCCCCGGAGCCGGTCGCATAACGAATAGCAACGCAGGACGGTCTCGACACGCCGGGGCCGTCTTGCGTTGCTGTGTAGACATTGGGGCAAGTCGCGTGCCCTAGAGTTCCAGCAGCGAAGCCGAGTCCTGGTCGAGGTAGAGATGGGCGTGGTCCACGCGGCGCAGGATGGAGCCGGGCCGGTCTTCGCTCACCGGTTCGGTGAGGCAAGCGCGCACCGCCTTTGCCTTGCGCGCCTCCGGTACAATCGCCAGGATGCGCCGCGCGGCCAGGAGCGCAGGAATGGTCAACGTGATGGCGTGCGTCGGGACTTCGGCTAGGCTCGCAAAGTGGCCTTCGCCTACCTGCTGGCGGCGGCTCACCTCAGCCAGGCGGACCAGCTTCACCCACGCCGGGTCGTCGAACAGGGCGTAGGGCGGGTCGTTGAAGGCCAGGTGGCCGTTTTCGCCAAGGCCCAACACAACCAGGTCGGCGGGATAGCGGCGCAACAAGGCGGCGTACTCCTGGCACGCCTGCTCGATATCCGCCGGGCGGCTGGGCAGCGGGTGGAAGGCCGCGGGTTGTATGTGGTCGACGAAATGCCGGCGCAGGTAACGCGGAAAGCTGGCCGGGTGTTCGGGGTCGATGTCGGCATATTCGTCCATGTGGAAAATGCGCACGCGCGGCCACTCGATGCCGTCCAGCCGGTGCAGCGTGTGGAGAAACGTCAACTGCGAGTTGCCCGTTGCCAGGATCAGATTGGCTTCTTCCCGCTGCGCCAGTGCGTCCTGCAGGATGGTGCGTGCGTCATGCGCCGCGGCTAGGCCGAGTTCCTCTTTTGTGCGGAATACCGTCACGGGCAGTTTATCGACCTGGCCCATTGCGAGCGGCCGCGGCGTTGTGTCACTGTCCATTGATTCCCCTCAGTTTGTGTGGATCGTGTTGGTTAATCTGACGGCGGGCGCTCTTCGACTTGCCGTCTGCGGCGGCGCACCGTCCACGCGTCGATGAACTTCATGCCGCGCAGCACGGCCAACACAAACACGGTGGCCCCCACCGCCAGCACGTACTGCGAGAGGGCAACGCTCACGCCGACCGCCGCGACAAAAAGCATAGCTGCTGCGGTGGTCAGCCCCTCTACGTGGTTCTGCCCGCGTGTGCGGATGATGGAGCCGGCTCCCAGAAAGCTGACGCCGGTGATCACGGCCTCGATGATGCGGATGGGGTCGGTGCGAATCTCGGCGCTGACGCCGGCGAAGGAGGCTACGACAATATTGCCGAGGCCCACCAGGAAGGCCGACGCCGCGGCCACCAGCATATGCGTGCGCAGCCCCGCCGACTTGCGGTGTAACTCGCGCTCGAAGCCGATGATGCCGCCCAACAGCGCGGCCAAGATAATGTCGGCGAGCATCTGTAATTGAACTTGATAATCCATCACAACGGATCGCCTTTCATGTGTGACCCGGTAACTCGAACGGAAAAGCCTCCCTGCTAGGTGTTGGAAACCGCCCTATGGCCCAGGCCCGGTGGTTATGTGCGTAACCGGGCAGGGCGAACCGTTTAACGCAGTGTCTTGTAGTAGTTGATCAGCCCGTTTGTCGATGCGTCATGGCCGGCGACCGGCTCGTCGCCCCCGAGCTCCGGCAGGATAGCTTGCGCCAGGACCTTGCCGAGTTCCACGCCCATCTGATCAAACGAGTTGATGCCCCAGATCGCTCCCTGCACGAAGATCTTGTGCTCATACAGCGCGATCAGCGAGCCGAGCGTCTGCGGCGTCAGCTTGCGGTAGAGGAACGAATTGG
>JASGTU010000389.1 GCA_030058085.1 Chloroflexota bacterium | reverse complement strand
TCGGCGTCGTCCTCGGCTGCATCAACGCCTGGTACTGGGTCAGTCGCGAACGCAGCAAGATGGAGCGTTGAGCCGCGGCCATGGATGCGGAACTGCTTGCGACTGCGATGCCCTTGCTGGCGGCCTTTGCGGCAGGATTGGGCCTGGGCTTTATCTACTTCGGCGGCCTGTGGCTCACCGTCAGGCAACTGGCAAGCACAAAGCGGCCCGGCCTGCTCTTCGCGGCGAGCTTCGCCATCCGCACCGCGCTGGTCGTAGCGGGCATCTTTTTCGCCGGCGGCGGTCAGTGGCAGCGCATCGCAGCCTGCATGATCGGCTTCATCGTCATGCGCATGGTCCTGACTAGGCGCTGGGGGCCGCACCAAGCATCGAAGACCGGCGGATCGCCCGCCTGATCGCCAGCCTATTCGTCGCCGCACAAGCGGCCGGACCGGCTACAACCATACGGAACGTGTGCTATGCAGATCAGTCCAGATGAGACAATCTACTGGCAAAGCGGTTTCATCGTCATCAACGCCACCCTGGTCTTCACCTGGGTTGCCATGATCCTGCTTATCGGCGGCTCATGGCTGATCACGCGCAATCTCTCCACCGGCAGATCGATCACGGTCCGCCAGAGCATGTTGGAGTCGATTGTGAGCATGATCCAACGACAGATCGAAGAGGTGATGCTGAGCAACGCACGCCCGTTCCTGGCCTTCATCGGCAGTCTGTTTCTCTTCATCGCCACGCTCAACCTGCTCAGCATCTTCCCAGGCTACCGCTCGCCGACCGGCTCCCTGTCGACCACGTCGGCGCTGGCTGTATGCGTATTCGTGGTCGTGCCCATCTACGGAATTCGCGCACAGGGAGTGGGACAGTATCTCAGACAGTATCTACAACCTACCTTCTTCATGCTGCCGTTCAACATTTTCGGCGAGTTGTCTCGCACCCTGGCGATGGCCGTGCGTCTCTTCGGCAACATCATGAGCGGCGAGATGATCATCGCCATCCTTTTGACGCTTGTACCGCTCTTCTTTCCCGTCGTCATGCAATTGTTCGGGCTGCTCATTGGTATGATCCAGGCCTACATCTTCGCCGTACTGGCGGCAGTCTATATTGCCTCGGCCATGAGCGACGCGCAATTAAGCAACGAAGATTAAGGCGCAGCAACGCGCGAACTCATTCCGCACCGTTCTCGTTCGAAGGAGAAACGCATGGATAGCATCACCGGTATCGGTATGGTTTCAGCATTCACAGCCGGCATCACCATCGCCATCGGCGGCATCGGGCCGGCGCTCGGCGAAGGCCGCGCCCTGGCCCAAGCCCTCAGCTCCATCGCCCAACAACCCGACGAATCCTCGACCATCACACGCACGCTCTTCGTCGGCCTGGCGATGGTGGAATCGACAGCCATCTACGCCCTTGTGGTGGCGCTCATTCTGCTCTTTGCCAACCCGTTTTGGAATTACGCTATCAGCCAAGCCGGAGGTTAGCCGGTGCAAATCGATTGGTTTACCCTTTTCGCCCAGATCGTCAATTTCCTGATCGTCGTCGTGCTGCTGCGGCGTTTCCTCTACAAACCTATCCTGCAGGCAATGGCCGAACGCGAAGCCAAGATCGCAGCGCAGTTTGAGGAAGCGGAGGCCAAAACCCGCGAGGCCGAAGAGGAAGCCGAGCGCTACCGAGCCCAGCGCGCTGAACTCGACGAAGAGATCGACGCGCTCATGGCCGAGGCGACCGCCAAGGCTGCCGAGCGACGCAAGGCGATGGTCGCCGAGGCGCGTGAAGAGGTCGAGAGCATGCAGGACCGCTGGTACGCCGCCATTGAGCACGAAAAACAGCTCTTCCTGCACCGAATCCGCCAACGTCTCGGGCAACAGGTCTTCCACATCGCTAAGTCGGCGCTGAAAGACTTGGCAGACGCCGAACTCGAAGGGGAGATCGTCGACGTTTTCATCCAACAGCTAGACGCCCAGGAAATCGAAGCCTCGACAGCGCCCGCCCACAGCAGCGAGCCGGACGAGACCCCGATCATCGTGCGCAGCGCCTTTGAATTGGACGCACCGACCCGTCAGCGCATCAAACAGGCGATCCAGAGCCGCGTGATGCACGACCGCTCGGACGGCAACGCTCCGAACACGGTCGAGGTAGCCTTCGAGCAGACGCCCGATCTGATCTGCGGCATCGAAACGCAGTTCGAGAACCGGCGCATTGCCTGGAACCTGAACGACTACCTGACCCGGTTTGAGGAAGAGCTATCCACGGCGCTCACCACCGAACTGCATGTCGAGGAGCGCGCTCACCTATACGAACAGGAGGCGGCAGCCAATGGCATCCTCCCCGGGTGAGACAGCAGCGGACTCTAAACGCTTATGACGACCGTACAGCAAGAACTTGAGACCTTTCTCGACGACACGTTCGACGTTTTCGACCGCGTGCGCGACACCTACACGCCGGGGCTGATCGACCAGGAATTCGGCACAGTGTCCTATGTCGGCCACGGCATCGCCCGGTTAACGGGCCTGCCCAACGCCCGGCTAGACGAACTGCTCCAGTTCCCCAACGGGCTGTTGGGCATGGTCTTCAACCTGGATACGGACGAAGTCGGCGTCATCCTGCTGGGTGACAGCGAAGGCTTGAGCGCCGGCGACCTCGCCTTCCGCACCGGCCGCGTGCTCGATATCCCCGTTGGCAGCAGCCTGCTGGGCCGCGTGATCACCTCGACGGGCGCGCCGCTGGACGACCTGGCGCCGCCGCAGACGATGCAACGCCTGCCCATCGAACGCCCTGCCCCGCCGATCATGCATCGCGCACCTGTCGCTGTCCCGCTGCAGACCGGCATCAAGGTTATCGACGCCCTGCTGCCCATCGGTCGCGGCCAGCGTGAGTTGATCCTCGGCGACCGGCAGACCGGCAAGTCTGCCATCGCAATGGACGCCATCATCAACCAGCGCGATACGGACGTGATCTGCATCTACTGCGCCATCGGACAACGCAGCGCAGCGGTTGCCAAAGTGATTTCGGACCTGAGGGAGTACGACGCCCTGAAATACACGGTGGTCATCGTGGCCGGCGGCGGTGACTCGCCGGGCCTGCAGTTCATCGCCCCCTACGCAGCCGCCTCCATCGGCGAGTTCTTCATGCAGCAAGGCCGGGACGTGCTTGTCATCTACGACGACCTGACCCACCATGCCCGCGCCTACCGCGAGCTCTCGCTGTTGCTGCGTCGCCCGCCCGGCCGCGAAGCCTATCCCGGCGACATCTTCTACATTCACTCACGCTTGCTGGAACGCTCGACGCACCTCAAGCCGGAGTACGGAGGCGGGTCGTTGACCGCGCTGCCCATCGTCGAGACCCACGCCCAGGATATGTCGGCCTACATTCCGACCAACCTGATCTCAATCACGGACGGGCAGATCTACCTCTCACCCACCCTTTTCCAAAAAGGCATCGTACCCGCCGTCGAAGTCGGCCGGTCGGTCTCCCGCGTGGGCGGCAAAGCCCAGGTACGAGCCTATCAGTCGGTGGTCGGCGACCTGCGCCTGGCCTATGCCCAGTTCGAGGAGCTTGAGATCTTCTCGCGCTTCAGCACCCGGCTCGACGAGCAGACGCGCAAGACGCTCGACCGGGGCCGCCATGTGCGCGAGACGCTCAAACAACCGCAATACCGGCCTATTCCGGTTGCCGAACAGATCGCAGTTCTGCTGTCCGTGACAAACGGCGTACTCGACCCTGTGCCGCTGGGGCGCATCGACGAAGCCGAGAGCGCGATCCGCCGCGCCGTCACCGAGAAACTGCCCGAGATCTGTCGCGATATCCACGCCGGCAACCCCTTCCCGCAGGAGAGCAGGGAGCAATTCCTCATGGTCGCCCAACAAGCCGTAGACGCGTTACTGGAAACGGGGTAGGATGCAGACCATCGAGTCGCTGCGGCGCAAAATCGAAAACGCCGAGGATCTGCTCTCGGTCGTCACGACCATGAAAGCCCTGGCGGCGGTCAACATCCGCCATTACGAGCGCGCGGTCGAGTCGCTGGTCGAGTACAATAGCACGGTCGAAATGGGCCTGCACATCGTGCTCAGCGCCCAGAACGGCCACGGCGTTACGGCCAAACCGGCGCCCTATCACCGGCTCGGCGCCATCCTCTTTGGATCGGACCAGGGCCTGTGCGGCCAGTTCAACGAACGTATCGTCACACACGCGCTGGACGTTCTGGAAGAGCGGCCCGAACAAAGGGACCGCACCACGCTGCTATCGGTCGGCGGGCGAAACGCAGCCTTGCTAGAAGAAGCCCGGTTCTCTGCCCAGGAGGTTTTGCCCACGCCGGGCGGCCTGGCGGGCATCACGCCATTGGTCCAGGACCTTCTGGTGCACATCGAACGCTGGCGAGCCGTCGAAGACATCGACCATGTGCTCATTTTCCACAACAGGCCGCTGGGCGGGGCGACGTATGCGCCGATCACGACGCAGTTACTGCCCCTCGACCTCGACTGGCTGCACTCGCTGGAGGAGGAGCGTTGGCCGTCAAGATCGCTGCCGACCTTCACGATGGACTGGGACCGGCTGTTTGCGGCGCTGATCCGGCAGTATATGTTTGTGGCGCTCTACCGCGCCAGCGCCGAGTCGCTCGCCTCCGAAGATGCGGCGCGCATGGCCTCGATGCAGAACGCCGAACGCAACATCGAAGAGCGCATCGACGAATTGAACCGCCGCTACCACAACCAGCGTCAGAACCAGATCACCGCCGAGTTATTGGACATCGTCTCCGGCTACGAAGCGGTCATGGGCAGCGGCTAGCAAGGCGACGCCGGCGGGCATTGCCGGCCGCACGCAGGACCTGTGCGCGTTTACAATTGAATTCGATTTGACGAATGCCCGGCGGTATGATATAGTATTTGAGCATTCGACGCGGGGTGGAGCAGAGGTAGCTCGTCGGGCTCATAACCCGAAGGTCGTAGGTTCGAATCCTACCCCCGCTACTCACTAAGCCGCTGGTCCTCGGACCGGCGGTTTTTATGGCGACGTAGCTCAGGCGGTTAGAGCGAGGGCTTCATAATCCCTAGGTCGGTGGTTCAAGTCCACCCGTCGCCACTCAACCCCAATATGTAGTAGAGTCCCCACAGGTCAGGTACAGCATATTGTGTATTCGTCTCTAGCCACGAAGGGACGGATCCTGTGAATGACCGAGGGACTCATGATTTTTCCGCTGCATTCGACATGTTCTTGTTGGACTGCGAAGCCCGCCGTCTGACCTCTGGCACGCGCCAATTTTACATCGCCAAACTCTCCCTGTTCATCCGCTGGTGCGAGGAGCAAGGCATCCACACCTTGCAGCAATTGACTGCCCACGACCTGCGCCGTTATCTGGTGCACCTCTCGCGCCGCAAGCTCTCCAGCCAGTACCAGCACAATCTCGCCCGCGCCATCCGCGCCTTCCTCAACTTCTGTGTGCGCGATGAACTCCTGGACAAGTCGCCTTTTGATAAGGTACAGATGCCGCGCCTGGAAAAGAAGCTTTTGACTGCGCTCTCCCCTGAGGAGATTCAGACCATCTTGCGCAGTTGCCACACCGAGCGCGACAAGGCGCTCTGCCTCTTTTTGCTTGATTCCGGCG
>JASGTU010000388.1 GCA_030058085.1 Chloroflexota bacterium | reverse complement strand
GCCTGGCGCACGCGCTCGGGCGTAAAGGGCAGTTGGCGCAGGCGGACGCCGGTTGCATCCCAGATGGCGTTAGCCAGGGCTGCGGCGGCGGGGCCGACCGTGGCCTCACCCGCGCCCAGGGGCGGTTCGCCGGGCCGGTCGAGCAGCACGACGTCGACCGCGGGCGACTCGGTAAAGGTGATGACCGGGTAGGTCGTCCAGTCCTCGCCCGCCAGGCCGTCGGGGCCGAATTGCACCGCCTCTTTCAGCGTCCAACTGATCGACTGCACGATGCCGCCCTCCAGTTGATTGCGCAGCCCGTCGGGGTTGATGATCTGCCCGGCGTCGGCCGCGGCGACGGCGCGCTCGACGTGCACGACGCCGCTTTCGGGGTCTACGGTGGCCTCGACGACGACGGCGGAGTAGATCATCGTGTTTTTGTAGCGTGAGAAGGCGATGCCCTGGCCGCGACCGGCAGGGCGCGGCTCGGCGCGCCAGCCGGCGCGTTCCGCCGCGGTCGCCACTACGTCGCGGGCGCGCGGGTCGGTCAGGTAGCGCAGGCGGAACGCTACCGGGTCGATCTGCGCGGCTGCAGCCACTTCATCCACGAACGATTCGGAGGCGAAGATGTTGCTGAACGCGCCTAGGCTGCGCAGCGCCGAATGGCGCAGCGGGCTGTCGGGCACGAAATGCTTGACGATGCGGCGGCGCGGGAAGGCGTAGAGCGGGTCGGCGTTGCGGTGGATGCCGCCGTGGAAGCCGCGTCCCGGCTGTTGGGTGGGCGGGGCAAAAGGCCGGGAGAGGTGGTGGGCCGCCAGCAGGCTGGAGCGTCCCGGCTCCACGCGCGGGCGCGCCGAGTGCGAGTAGCTCCACGTCTCGTGGCTCCAGAGCAGCACTTCGCCGGCGCTGTCCAGGCCGGCTTGCAGTTTCATCACCATAGCCGGGCCGAACGGCTCCCACAGGTTTTCGTCGTGGCGGCTCCACTTGACGAGCACCGGGCGGCCTGGCACGGCCTTGGCCAGCAGCGCGGCGTCGAGCGCCACGTCGTCGGCCCCGTTATGGCCGTAGCAGCCGGGGCCCTGCCGGTGGATGACGCGGATGTCGCCCAGGGGCATGTCGAGGACCTGCGCCATGTCGGCGCGCAGCGGATAGACGCCCTGGCTGTGCGTCCACACCGTCAGCTTTCCGTCCTCGAACTGTGCCGCGGCGGACGAGGGGCCGAGCGAGGCGTGTCGCACATAGGGCCGGGAGTAGACCGCGGCGACCGTCTGCGTCGCGCTGGCCGGCGGCTCGAACGGGGGGATTGGGTCGTTCGTGGGCGTCCCGTCCACGACGAGGAAGCTCTCGCCGGGCGTGGACAGGAGGCGCTGGTTGATCTCCTCTGCCGGCGGCAGGGGCCGGTCTCCCTGCCACTGGGCGAGGCCGGCGAGACGCTGCGCGGCAAAGACGGCCTGTTCCTCGCGCTGGGCGATCACGCCGAGGAAACTGCCGTCGCGCACCACGGCGATCACGCCGGGCATGGCCTCCACCGGCGCCGTGTCGATCGCGGCCAGGCGCGCCGTATAGCTGGGCGGGCGCACGACGCGCCCGTGCGCCATGCCGGGCAGGTCCATGTCGTCGACGTATACAGGCTCGCCCGCTACCTTGGCGGGAATGTCGAGCCGCGGCACGGGTTGGCCGACGATGGCATATTCTGCGGCGGGCTTGGGCGCCACGCGGCCGGAGACCTGTTGGTTGAAGCGCTTGCCGGCCATCAGTTCCCAATAGGTGACTTTGGCGCCGGTCTCCGGGTCGTAGACTGTGCCGTCTTCGACGCGCAGACGGTCCATCGGCGCGTCTAGTTGCGCGGCGGCTTGGCCGACGAGAATGTGGCGGGCTTCGGCCGCGGCCTGGCGCACGGCCCCCCCGCTGACCTGGGTCGACATGCTGCCTGCGGTGAAGCCTTCGTCCGGCGAGAGCAGCGTATCGGCCAGGATCACCTGCATGCGCTGCATGGAGACGTCCAACTCCTCGGCGGCGATCTGTGCGATCACGGTCTGGATGCCCTGGCCGATTTCCACCTTGCCGGTGAAGACGGTGACGGTCCCGCCGGGATCGATGCGAATCCAGCGGTCCAGGTCCGGCGTTAGGCGCAGGCTGGAGGAAAGGGATTCCGGGATCACGGCTGCACCTCCTGGGCGGCTTGCTGGGCGAGTTGGGCGGCGCGACGGATGGCGCGGATGATGCGCGGGTAGGCCCCGCAGCGGCAGAGGTGGCGCGCCAGGCCGCGGCCGATGCCGTCGTCGCTCGGCTGCGGGTTCTGTTTGAGCAGGGCGATGGCGGCCATGATCATGCCGGGCGCGCAGTAGCCGCACTGCGTGGCCTGCTCGTCGACGAATGCCTGCTGCATGGGGTGGAGGCTGCCGTCCGCGGCCAGGCCTTCCAGCGTCACGATCTCCCTGCCTTGTAGCTCGCCCACCGGAATCTTGCACGAAGGGCGGGCCTGCCCGTCGATCAGGACTTTACAGGCGCCGCATTGCTCTAGGCCGCAGGCCAATTTGGCCGCCTTAAGCCCCAGGTCGTTGCGCAGGATGTAGATCAGCGGCGTGGCCGGGTCGACGCGAAACGTATGCTCGCGGCCGTTGACGCGCAGCCGGATGCTGCGCAGGGAGGGCGTTGCCTCGGCTGGTGTGGTCATGCTCGAACCGCCTCGCTTTCGTCAATGCCGGTTTGTTTCGCCGTGCAGGAAGATCGCAGCTTCCTGCACGGCGTTTGCGCGGCTTGCTCTCTGTTCGCCTATTCGGCGCCGAACTTGAAGACCGTGACCTCGTGGAAGCGCTCGCCCGGTTCCAGCACGGTGGAGGGGAAGTTGGGCTGGTTGGGCGAATCCGGGAAGTGCTGCGTCTCTAGGCACAAGGCCCCGCGCCACGGGTAGACCTGCCCGCCGCGGCCGGTGATGGTTTTGGGCATCATGTTGCCGGAGTAGAACTGTATGCCCGGCTGCGTGGTGTGCACTTCGAGGACGCGGCCGGTGGACGGCTCGGCGACGCGCGCGGCCAGGCGCAGCTCGCCCGGCGCGCCGTTGACCACCCAGTTGTGGTCATAGCCGCCGCCGAAACGCAGTTGGTCGTCCTCTCGCTCGATGCGTGCGCCGATGGGCGTCGGCTGGCGGAAGTCGAGCGGCGTGCACTCGACGCTGCGCAGTTCGCCGGTGGGGATGAGCGTGCCGTCGATGGGCGTGAAGCGATCGGCGTTGATCATCATCACGTGGTTGAGGTTGACGCCCTGCCCGGCCAGGTTGAAATAGGTGTGGTTGGTCAGGTTGAGGACGGTGGCCTGGTCGGTCGTGGCCGCGTAGTCGATGCGCAGTTCGTTGTCGTTGGTCAGGGTGTAGACGACTTCAGCCGTCAGGTTGCCGGGGTAGCCTTCCTCTCCGTCCTTGCTCAGGTAGGTGAGGCGCAGGCTGACCGCGTCGTCGACGCTGGCGCTTGTGGCCTCCCACACAACCTTGTCGAAGCCCTTAACGCCGCCGTGCAGATGGTTCTCGCCGTCGTTCTTTGCCAGTGTGTACTCCTTGCCCTTGAGCGTGAATTTGCCGTGGGCGATGCGGTTGGCATAGCGCCCGACGAGCACGCCGAAGAAGGGATGCGGCCCCAGGTACTCTTCCAGGGTGTCGAAGCCGAGCACGATGTCGTCGAACTTGCCGTTGCGGTCCGGCGTGCGCAGCGAGGCGATGATGCCGCCGTAGTTGGTGATCTTGATCTCGACGCCGTGGTCGTTGGTCAGCGTGTACAGATCGACCGGCGTGCCGCTCTGGGTAGCGCCGAAGAATTGCTTGTGGATGTTCATATCGATTTCCTCCAATGACGATATTGAGTGGCGGTATTGAGTGGCGTTATTAAGTAGCGATATCGACTGGCGTGATTGGGAATAGCGATACGATATGGCGATACGATATTGGGCAAGACGATTGTGGGCGAAGTATGCCGCTTCGTTGCGTGACCTGTGTTGAGTTTACCACAGCCAAGCGCTTGCGACCTACGTTTGGCAGCAGCGTGGATGCCGCCCCTGCGCACGCTGCCGCGGCAGGTTGCCCAGCCCACGACACGATTGGGTGATAGGGTATAGACTGTCGCATTGTTCGCCGCGCGCTTTGTCGCGACCGGCGCCTGTACGCTACGATAGGCGGCGGATTACTGATCACATGTTGCTTTGACCAGCTTGAAAAGATGCGCCCAATGTTCGATCTGCAATCAGCCGCTTTCATCTCACTCGCAGCCGCGCCCGGCGATGAGCCGGAACACGAGCCGGCCTATTGGTTCCTGTTCCAGGGCGATAAGCTCCTGGTGCGCCCCGGCCCCACTCTGGTTGCCGTGCCGGAGGCGCGCGACGCGTCCGAATTGGGCATCCGGCCCGCACACGTTCAGTTTATGGGCTATCTGCAAGATGCGCACGGAGAGCGTAAGCCCTGCTATTCCGGCGATGTAGATCCGTCGACGCCGCTGCCGGACGGGATGCAGGTAGAGGGGTTGCGCGAACTGCATGCGCAACTGGGCGACACGCTCTTTGGTCTGGCCGGGCGCGCCGTGCAGATCGCCGCCTGGGACCGGACGCACCAGTTCTGCGGCCAATGCGGCGCGCACACGCAGACGCTCGGCCACGAGCGAGCCAAGAGGTGCCCTGAGTGCGGGATGACCAGCTACCCGCGGCTTTCCCCAGCCATCATCATCGCCGTGACCCGGCGCACGGAAGCAGGCAACCTGCTGTTGATGGCGCGCAATCACCGCTTCCCGCCGGGCCGTTACAGCGTGGTCGCCGGCTTTGTGGAGCCGGGCGAGTCGCTGGAAGACGCGGCGCGGCGCGAGGTGCGCGAGGAAACCGCCATCCGCATCAAGAACATCCGCTATTTCGGCAGCCAGCCGTGGCCCTTCCCCAATTCGCTTATGATAGGCTTCACCGCCGAATATGACTGCGGCGAGATCGTCATCGAGGAGGCGGAGATCGCGGACGCGCGCTGGTTCGCCGCCGATGAGATGCCGCGGCTGCCGCCCAAGATCAGCATCGCCCGCCGCCTGATCGACTGGTTCTTGGCCGAAAACGGCGGCGGGCCGGTGCAAGAATGGTAGACGCGGCGGCAATTCCTCCGACTTGATCCTACGGCTTGAATCCCTTGCGTCCGGCGAACTTGGCGCGGCTGCCCAACTCGGCTTCGATCTCCAGGAAGCGGTTACCCACGGGACCGATGGCGCCTTCGCGCAGGTGACCTGTGTTGAGGCCGACGGCGTAGTCGGCGATGTTGGGGCCTTCACCGCGGCTGTCGCAGGGCATGACGCCGTAGCCGTGGTCATAGCACATCTGCACCGCGTCGAACGCCTCGGAGATCGTGCCGATCTGGTTGACCTTGAGCAGCATGGTGTTGGCCGCGCCGAGCGCCAGGCCGTGCTGCAGGCGTTCCGTGTTGGTGGTGAAGAGGTCATCGCCGACGATGGCGACGCCCAGTTCGCGCGTTAGAATGGCGTGGCCTTCGTAGTCGTTCTCGTCCAGCGGGTCCTCGATGATCACGAACGGGTAGTTCTTGACCGTCTCTTCGTAGAGGCGCATCAGGTCGTCGCGGGTCTTGTCCTCGGCGGAGAAGAGGCCGACGTAGCGCTCCTTAGCCTTGTCGTAATAGGTGCCGGCGGCGATGTCGACCTGGAAGCCGACCTTGCCCTCATAGCCGGTCTGCTTGAGAGTTTCCACCATCACGTCCCACAATTCGCGGTCGTGATTGACAAAGCCGGGGCCGGCAGCAGTCCAGCCTTTGTGCGTCGCCAGGCCCCATTTTTTGTCGACCAATTCGCCGAAAACCTTGTTCACCTCCCACGCCGCGTAAGAGGCGTCGGAGAAGGTGTCGAAGCCATAGCAGATCATGGAGTAGCTGGGTTTGCCGCCGGAGCGCTGCCCGCTGCCATAGCGCTTGCTGCCTACGAGGGTAAGCACGCCGGGCGTGGGCAGGGTGCAGGCATGGACGCCGCCGATGTGCTGGTAGAGCGGAATGCCCAGCGCGGCAGCACCGGCGAAGAGCGTCGCCGCCGAGACCGCGGCTGTGGCGTTGCCGCCGAGCTTCCTCTTGTTGGGCGTCCCGTCGAGCTGGACGATCACGGCGTCGACCGCCAGTTGATTGGCGGCGTCCATGCCGATCACCGCCGGGCCGATGGTGTTGACGATGTTGCCGACGGCCTTCTGCACGCCGCGCCCGCCCCACTTCTTGCCCCCGTCGTAGGCGAACTGCACCTCGTACTCGCCCACCGAGATGCCGGCTGTGACGACCGCCACCCCTTTGGCGCCGTTCTCGGTGACGACGGTGCATTCTACTCCGGGATGCCCGCGGTCGGAAAAGACCTGGCGAGCGGTGACCGCGGTGATGGCAGTGCCTGTTGTCATGGATCCCTCCCTTTGGCCGATTGCGCAGCCTGGTTTGTCATGCGATTGCCTGAAAAAACTGTGTGCGAATTTCATACGGGATGACCGGTCAGGCCGGTCTGTTATAGCCCCAAGGTATTGATCGACGTGTCGCCCCGGTCGAGGATGAGCGCTACATGCAGGTCGCCCAGGCTCATCGCCATGCTGGCGACGATGCCGTCGTCCAGGCGGTAGAGTGCGGGCGAGGTGTCGTGCCGTTTGAGCGCGTCCTTCAGGTCGACGCCCAGTTCTTGGGCGCGGCGCAGCGTGGAGCTGTCGACCAAGCCGCCGGTGAGCACGGGGATATCGTCGCGGCCGTCGACGAACTGGCGGCCCGGACCGTCGGTTCCGTCGGAGTCGACCGCGCCGATGACGACGTGCCGGGTGTTGGCGAGTTGCAGCGCGGCGGAGACGGCGAACTCCTGGTCGCGACCGCCCATGCCGCGCTCCTTGCCCACGGTGACGAGCAACTCACCGCCGCCGAGCAGCACGCAGGGCGGCTGGAAGGGCGTGCCGTCGATCTCGCTATGCATCGCCATCACGCCGACGAGTTTGCCGGTCGGCGCGGCCTCCGCCATCATGGTGTAGTTGTTGTAGAGCGCATGGGTTCGGAAGCCTAACTCCTCGGCTTTGCGGCGTGCCGTCGGTACGACGCTCATCTCGACGGGAAAGAGGCAGAAGATGCGCGAGTCCATCGCCTCGAACTCCGCCACTTTCAGCGTCTCTTGGGCGCTGCCGGCGTGCGTGAGGTAGCCGCGGATGGACGCGGGGGCGTCGTCCCACAGGTCCCACTTCTTGAGCGAACGGATGGCGTCGGCGTGGGTGGTCTCGTCGGGCATAGTATGCAGCCAGCGATAGCGCACGCCGCGCATGATCAGGTCGTAGGGGGCCGTGTAGAAGCAGAGCACGTGGATGACGCGGGCCGGCTTGAGGCGGCGCGTGAACTGCCCGCCCTTCATCTGGTCCAGGTGATTACGGATGGCGACGAGATCGGCGGTCGGCCCGCCGCGCTCGATCTGGAAACGGTAGATGATGTGCTGCAGGTCCGCCATGCTCACGCCCTCGACGGGGAGTGTCATGAGCGAGCCGGTGCCGTTGCCCTGCAAGGTGATGACGAGGTCGTCGGGGCGCAGGTCCGCGGCCAGTTCGATGATGCGGCGGCAGCCCTGGGCGCAGCCTTCGTCGGGCACGGGATGTGCGCCGAAGGCGACCTCGATGCGTTCCAGGATCAGGTCGCCGCCCTTTTTGTCGATGACCAGGCCGCCGGTGAGCCGGTCGCCGACGATCTCCTCGACGGCGCGGGCGGCGCGCTGCACGCCCTTGGCCGAGCCGAAGACGAAGATGCGCCCGGTCTTGGTTAGGTCGACGATCTCGTCGCCGCCGCGAGGGCTGCCCGGCGGGATGAACGGGTCGCCGCCGAAGATGAGCAAGTCGCCCTCGCGGCGCAGGACGCGCTTCATGGCGAAGTAGGGGTCGGCGGCGCGCATGCCCGCCTCGAGGATCTCCAGCACAAGCTGGCGGCCTTCCGCATGGCCGTGCGAGGTCAGGTCCGCAGCGTTGAGAATGCGCTGCGCAGAAAGCTGCTTGACGTGAGACATGGCGACTCCAACGTTCACGGATGTGAGCGGATGTGAGAATGTGGGAAGCGGGGCATCTGCGAATGTGTCATGCGCTTATCGCAACAGGATACAAGACGCCGGGAATTTTTCCAAAGCGCGTGCATGCGGGCGCGGGTCTGAAGCTGGGGGCTTTCTGGCAGGGGTGCGCCTCCGCGGGTGCGTTGACGCCGGCTGCACGATCGCGTATACTCACCACAGCCCTCTATGTGGTTCGCTAAGAACGCCTCTACTGCATTGCCGCACCGTATCGTTCCCCTCTGAGCGTTCTCCGTCAGCTGTCTCCACGGGCCTTCGTAGGTTGATGCGCACAAGGAGATCCCATGTCCCAAGAGCTCTATCTAGGCATCGACGTCGGCTCGACTACCGTCAAGATTGTGGCGCTGGACCGCGGCGGCGGGCTGCTGGCCTGGCGTTATGCGCGCTCGTTGGGACAACCGCGGCCGGCGGTGCGAGCGGAGGCGGCGAGTTTGGCCGCGGAGTTGGGCATGAGCCTAGACGAATTGGCCTCCCGCGCCGCGGCAGTCGGGTTCACCGGTTCGGGCGGCAGGCCGGCGGCGGAGTTGCTCGGCGGCCGGCATGTCAACGAACTGGTGGCGCAGGTGCGGGCCATCGGCGAGTATTGCCCGCAGGCGCGTACCATCGTCGAGATCGGCGGGCAGGACAGCAAGTTCATGTCGGTGCAGTGGGACGAGACGCTGGGCAAGATGATCCTGACGGACATGGCGCTCAACAACCTGTGCGCCGCGGGGACGGGCGCCTTCTTGGACCAGCAGGCCGAGCGGCTGGGCATTGCCATCGACGGCGAGTTCGCCGAGATCGCGATGCGTTCCGAGAACCCGGCGCGCATCGCCGGGCGCTGCACGGTCTTCGCCAAGTCGGACATGATCCACCTGCAGCAGACGGGCACGCCGCTGGAGGACATTTTGGCGGGCCTGAGCATGGCGCTGGCACGCAATTTCAAGAGCGTGATCGGCAAGGGCAAAGCGTTCACGCCCCCGGTCGTGTTTCAGGGCGGAGTGGCCTATAACCGCGCCGTGGCCCGCGCCTTTACCGAGGTGCTCAGGCTCCAACCGGGCGAGTTGATCATCCCCGAACACCACCACCTGATGCCCGCGCTGGGCTGCGCTTACGTCGCCCTGGACGACCCAAGTCGCTGCGCACCCTTCGCCGGCTTCGACGCGCTGGACCCGGCGGCGCGGTCGCATAAGGCTGCTCAAGCCGCCATGCCGCGCCTGCCCAGGGAGGGGGTGGCCTTTGCCGAGCGCAACCCGCCCGTGCGCAACCCGCAGCGGCAGACCAGACGCATCCCTGTCTATGTGGGCGTGGACGTCGGTTCGATCACGACCAAGGTCGTGGTGATCGACGAGGCGGGCGCGGTGCTGGCGCGACGCTATCTGCAGACGCGCGGCCGTCCGCTGGAGGTTGTGCGCCAAGCCCTGTTCGAGGTGGGCGCCGAGGTTGCGGAGCGGGTGACGGTGATGGGTGTGGGCGCGACCGGCTCCGGGCGTCATCTTACCGCCGACTTCGTGGGCGGCGACGTGGTGCGCTCCGAGATCACGGCGCAGGCCCGCGCCGCGCTGGCAATTGACCCGCAGGTGGACACGATCTTCGAGATCGGCGGGCAAGACAGCAAGTTCATCCGCCTACAAGACGGGGCCGTAGTCAACTTCGCCATGAACAGCGCATGCGCCGCGGGCACCGGCTCCTTCTTGGAAGAACAGGCGGACCGGCTGCAGATCCGCATCGAGGACGACTTCAGCCGGCGGGCGTTTTGCTCGGACTGTCCGGCCGCGCTGGGCGAGCGCTGCACCGTCTTTATGGAGTCGGACCTGGTGCATCACCAGCAGCAAGGCGCGCAGGTGACCGACCTGACCGCGGGGCTGGCCTACGCCATCGTCGAGAACTACATGAACCGCGTCGTCGGCAACCGCGAGGTGGGCGAGCGCATCTTCTTCCAGGGCGGGGTGGCGTGGAACGATGCCGTCGTCGCCGCATTCCAGGCGTCGATTGGCCGCCCGGTGATCGTGCCGCCGCACCACGACGTGACCGGCGCCATCGGCGCGGCGCTGTTGGCGCGCGATGAGATGGAGCAGCAGCGACGCGCCGGCAACAACGCTCAGACGCGCTTTCGTGGCTTCGATCTGCGCAGCCGCTACTACACGACCAAGTCTTTCATTTGCCGCGCCTGCCCCAACCTGTGCGAGATCAACCGCGTGGAAATCGGGGACGAGCCGCCCATCTTCTACGGCGCACGCTGCGAACTCTATGAGGCGGGGCGCCGCGAACCAGCGCCCGAGACGGGGCAGGCGCCTGACCTTTTCGCCGAACGCATGGCGCTGCTCATGGGCGACTACCGTCCTCCCGGCGAACGCAAGCCGGGACGTCTGCGCGTCGGCTTGCCGCGCACGCTCCACTTCTATGACCTGTTCCCCTATTGGCGCACGCTGTTCGACCAGTTGGGCATGGACTTGGTGCTGTCGAGCGAGACGAACCCGACCATCGCCCGTTACACCAAGGAGTCGGCGGCGGCGGAGACTTGTTATCCGGCCAAGTTGGCCTACGGCCATGCGCTGGAACTGCTGGAGAAGGATATCGATCTGCTCTTCATGCCCGCGGTGATCAACCGCAAGGACGCCGCGCCCGGCCAAGATGAGAACACCTACTGCGTCTTCATCCGCGCCGCCGGTTACATGACCGCGGCCGGCATCGACACGCGCGGCGTGCCGGTGCTGACCACGCCGCTGCATCTCCAGTGGGAGGCGATGAAGCGGGACGACCTGCGCACGTTGGCGCAAGAGCTAGGCGTATCCTATCGGCGCATGATCCAGGCCGACGCCGCCGGGCAAGAGGTGCAGCGCACGTTCTATGCGAGTCTGCGGGCCAGGGGGCGCGAGGTGCTGGCGCAGCTTGACGGCGAGCGCCCGGCGATTGTGACGGTCGGCCGGCCATATAACACCGCCGACCCAGGCGTAAGCCAGAATTTGCCTTATGAACTGCGCAAGCTGGGCGCGCTGCCCATTCCCCTCGACTTCCTGCCGGTGTCGAGTGTGGATGTCTCCGGCGAGTATGCCGGTATGTTCTGGCGCTGCGGGCAGGACATCTTGGCCGCCGCCGCGCTGATCCGCCAGGACCCGCGGCTGCACGCTGTCTATGTGACGAGCTTCAACTGCGGCCCGGATTCGTTTATCCTCAGCTACTTCCGGCGCATGATGGCGGGCAAGCCCTTCTTGGAACTGGAGGTGGACGACCACACGGGCGAGGCGGGTATCGTCACGCGCTGCGAGGCGTTTCTAGAGAGTTTGCAGACGCGACGCTGGGTCGCCGCGGTCGCTCGGACTGGCGATAATGGGCATGGCGCCGGGGAGATCGCCCCGCGGCTGTTTGCGCCGGTCCTGCCTGAAAGCAGGCCGTGGCATAACGGCGCCAATGGGGACGGCAAGAACGGAGCGCATGAGCATTCGGGCGTAAAGCCCGACCCCGCCGTGCGGCGGCAAGGAGGCGCATGATGGCCGCGACCCATGTCTCGTCCGGCGTTTCGACGGGCAAGACAGTCTACATCCCCTACATCTCCGACCATTCGCTCATGATGCAGGCCGTGTTGGAGCACCTGGGCGTGCGCGCCGAGGCGCTGCCCCCGCCCGACGACGTGTCGGCCAAGATCGGGCTGGACCTGGTGCTGGGCAAGGAGTGCGCGCCTTGCCTGATCACCGTGGGCGACATGATACGGCGCGCCAAGGCGCCCGATTTCGACCCCTCGCGCGCCGTGATGCTGATGCCGACCGCACCCGGCCCCTGCCGTTTCGGCCAGTATGCGGTGCTGCAGCGCCGCCTGCTCGACGAGCACGGTCTAGCTGAGGTCGAACTTGCCAGCCCCACGTCCGGCAATTCGTATCAGGGGTTGGGCGATCACCCGCTGCGGCTGCGCAAGCTGGCATGGGACGGCGCAGTGGCGCTGGACTTGTTGCAGCAGTTGTTACATCGCTTCCGGCCCTACGAGCGGGACAAGGGCGCGGCTGATGCGCTCTATGCCGCAGGGTTGCAGCGCATCTTGAACGCAGTGCGGGCGGGTGGCGGTAAGCCGTTGCAGCAGGCGCTCGCCCGGTGCGGCGACCAGTTCGCAGCGCTGCCCTTGACCGGCCAAGCGCCGAAGCCGCTGATCGGGTTGGTGGGTGAGATCTACGTGCGCTTCAACGCCTATACCAACCAAGACATCATTCGCCGCATAGAGGAGTTGGGCGGCGAGGTCATGCTCGCCTCGATGATGGAATGGCTCTACCTGACGACGTACAACCCCGGCTACTATGCCAAGCGTAAGGGCCGGTACACGACCTACGTCGTGATGAGACTGACCGAGACCTATCAGCGTTACCGTGAACACGCGTTGACGCGCTCGGTTGCGCACCTGCTGCGGCACGCCTACGAGCGGCCAACGGGCGAACTCGTGGCGTTGGTGCGGCCGTATTTGGCGCCGGAGATCCAGACCGAGGCGGTTTTGACGCTGGCGAAGGCCATCGAACTGGCGCACCTGGGTGCGAGCGGGATTCTGGCGGTGATGCCGTTCTCGTGCATGCCCGGCCTGGTGACCGCGGCCATCGCGCCGCGGGTGCGCGCCGACCTCGACAACATCCCCTGGCTTGACCTCAGCTTCGACTTGCAGAAGGCCACCAACATCCAGACACGGCTGGAGGCGTTCATCTACCAGGCACAGTATTTTCAACGACGTCGCGCCTAGCGGTAAGGGGCGGGCGCCCCCGGCGGCAGGGATGCCGCCGCTACGCGCTTGCCGTGGATGCTCGTGCGCAGCTTATGACGCGCCGGCGGCGGTTTTCTGGTACACTATAGACGGAATCGCCCACTCGTCGCTGTAACCTTTGCGCACCGGCTGCATCCAACCGTGTGGCGGATGGTCGCTCGTCGCGGATGCCGCCGGATTTTCGCTATCCTTGCCGCTGCACCGTCGCCCCGTCGCACTCGCCGGCGCAGCCTGATCACATTGTCGAAAGGACGATCCGCCATGCAGGCAACTGTCACTTGGGACCACGGCCTCACCCTTAGCGGCTCTGCCGACAGCGGCTTCAGCGTGCCGCTCGGCGCCGAACGCTCCGTCGGCGGCGATGAAGACGGCTTCCGCCCCCTCGAACTCATGCTCGTCAGCCTCGCAGGCTGCACGGGCATGGACGTGATCTCCATCCTCACCAAGAAACGCCAGGACGTGACCGGCTTCAACGTGCAGGTAGACGCCGAACGCGCCGAGGAACACCCGCGCGTCTTCACCGCCATCACCGTGACCTACACCGTGCGCGGGCGCAACATCGACCCGGCTGCGGTCGAGCGCGCCATCGAGCTTTCCGAGACGCGCTACTGCCCGGCGCAGGCGATGCTCGTCCAGGCGGTCCCCATACGCCACACCTTCCGCATCGAGGAGGAAGAGGCCTAGATCGCACACGGCTGGCGCAAACCGAAACGGAGCCGCGAATTGCACGAATGGTTCAGGTAAGGTATTTTCGTTCGTGAGATTCGGGCAATTCGTGGCTGCAATAATCGACCGCGCCGGCGCACTTGCGCGCCCAGGGAGGGGAGCATGGACACCGCCAGCCAGAGCGAAAAGCTGTCCTTCTGGACGAAGTTCGCCTACGGGTCCGGCGACCTGGGCACGGCTATCTCCGCCGCGCTGCGCGGCTTCTTCCTGATCTTCTTCCTCACCGACGTGGCGCGGCTCAATCCCGTGGCGGTCGGCGTGATCTTCTTCGTCAACCGCTTTTGGGACGCCGTCAACGACCCCATCATCGGCTGGCTCAGCGACCGCACGCACACGCGCTGGGGCCGCCGTCGACCCTGGCTGCTGTGGGGCGCCGTGCCCTTCGGCCTGCTCTACTTCATGCTCTGGCTCGTCCCGCCCTTTAGCCCGACCGGCCTGTTCATCTATTACATGCTGGTGCTGTTGGTGCTGGACACGACCTATACCGTGGTCAACGTGCCCTACACCGCGCTGACGCCCGAACTGACGCGCGACTATGACGAGCGCACCAGCCTCAACAGCTACCGCTTCGGCTTCTCGGTCGGCGGCGCGCTGGTCAGCGCTGTGCTGCATCCCATCATCGTCGGCCAGTTTGCGGACCCGCGCACCGGCTACATGGCGTCGGGCGCGCTGTGGGGCGTCGTCGGCACGGTCTCGATCCTCGTTGCCTTCGTCTTTACGCGCGAGCGGCCGGAGACCGCGGAGGAGGTGAAGGCCACCGAGCGCACGCCCTATCTGCAGCAGGTGCGCACCGCATTGTCGAACCGGCCTTACCTCTATGTGATGGGCCTCTACCTCTTTTCCTGGCTCTCGCTGCAGCTAATCCAGGTGGTGCTGGTCTACTACGCCACCTACTACATGGGCATCGCCGAGCGCATGCCCATGATCCTGGGCGCGGTGCAGGGCGCGTCGCTCATCTTCCTCTTTGTGTGGGCGGCGCTGAGCCGCAAGTTGGAGAAGCGCACCGTCTACATGATCGGCGCGACGCTCTGGCTATGCGTGATGCTGGCCCTCTCCTTCCTCAGGCCCGACCAGGATCACCTGGTGATCCCGCTGGCGCTGTTGGCCGGCGCTGGGGTGAGCGTGGCCTACCTCATCCCCTGGGCAATGATGCCGGATGTGATGGAGGCGGACGAACTGGAGACGGGCATGCGCCGCGAGGGCATCTTCTACGGCTTCATGGTCTTCTTGCAGAAGGCGAGCATCGCGCTAGCTGGGCTAGCCGTGACCTGGTCGCTTTCGTTCACCGGCTATGTCACGCCCACCGACGCCATGCCTGCGCCCGTGCAGCCGGAGAGCGCGCTGGCTGCCATCCGTTTCTTCATCGGCCCCGTGCCCGCCATCATTCTGGCGGCGAGCCTGCTGATCGCGTGGCGTTACCCGATCACGCGGGCGTCGCATGCCGGCATGGTGGAGGCGCTGCGGGCGCGACGTGCGGCGCAGGCGGCCTTGCCCGCGGACGGATAGACAAACCGCAAAGGAAAATCACAGATTTCGCCACAAATTACGCGAATTACACGAAAAGGTCCGAGCCTCATTCGGACAATTCGTGTAATTTGTGGCGAAGAAACCAGCCGGAGATCAACCTGCGGATATGCCACGCCTTCCATGCAGCGGCAGACTGCTTGGAAGGTTTTTTGTTTCCTGCTTCTTGCTCTTAGTCCGGTTTGATTGACGAAAACGACGATATATCAGACATTGTGTCTGGTATATTTGACATTGTGTCGCATCTATGCTATCCTCTAATCATGAGCCGTGATGCACGCAAGGAGACGCAATGGCAAAGAATCTAAGGCTGAAAGCGGCGCGGGCGGCAAAGGATATGTCGCAAAAGGATGTGGCAGAGGCGGTGGGCGTGACGCGCCAGACGATCAACGCCATCGAGAACGGGGACTATAACCCGTCGATCAATCTCTGCATCGCCATCTGCAAGGTTTTGGACAAAAGTCTGGATCAACTTTTTTGGGAGGACGAAAATGCAACAGGATAGACGCGGCCTAGACGAGATGCAGCGGGCCTATCGGGATAAGGTGGGCAACCAGTGCTTCATCCTGCTGGCATATTTGCTGATGTTGAACGCGGGGCTGTACGGTTTCGGCGTGCGCTGGATCGAATACCCGGCAAGCGTGATGGCGATTCTCATGCTCAGTCTGTGGATCTACCTGCTGCGCATCATCGCCGGCAACGCTTACTTCCCGCCTGCGTCGCAGCGGACGAAGATCCGCTCTGTGCTCACGGTGGTGATTGCCATCGCCGCCTCAATCATCCTGGTGACCGTTCTCGCCAACACGGGGATTCTGCCGCAGGCGCAAGGGTACTCGCTCGGCTGGGACTCGGCGATCTTCCTGCTGATCATGTCGGCGGTGGCGTTGGTGATCTCGCTGGCGGCGCTGGGGGCGAAGGCTCTCGCCAACCGGCAGACGGGCGAGGAGGAGTAAAGGGGAGGCGGCGACCTTGTCAGATGAAGTTGGTGTAAGTGCTGATTGTACGCCAGGGATGGCGCGCCTACATCGAGATGCTGGGTTCCGAAGAACACTGGAGTATACCGGACGAACTTACTGCATGTTGTTTGGCGCTTGACGTTTAACGCAGGGCGTTATATCATGGGTTTATGATTCGGAGCTTTCGAGATCGGGAGACTGCGGCGCTCTTTGATCGCCAACGCTCGGCTAAGTTGCCGTCCGGTATTCAACGAACGGCCCTGCGCAAGCTGCGTATGTTGCACAATTCGCAGTCTTTGCAGGACTTGCAGGCGCCGCCTGCCAACCGACTCGAAAAGCTCAGCGGCGACCGGCGCGGCCAGTACAGCATCCGTATCAACGACCAATGGCGCATTTGCTTTGTCTGGCGCGAGGGCGACGCGTATGACGTGGAGATTGTAGACTATCATCGGGGGTGAAATGATGCCCGCAGAAAAGTTCGCAGATAGATTGGCGCCTGTGCATCCCGGCGAGGTGTTGTTTGAGGAATTCCTGAAGCCGCTGGGCCTCAGTCAGAATCGGCTGGCCCTGGATATCCGCACGCCGGCGCGGCGCATCAACGAGATCGTATTGGGCAAGCGCCGCGTGTCGCCGGATACGGCGCTGCGGCTGGCGCGTTACTTCAATACGTCGCCCCAGTTCTGGCTGGGTTTGCAGATGGACTATGACCTGGACACAGCCGAGGACGAGTTTGGCGAGCGCATCGCCGCCGAAGTGGCTGTGTACCAGGCGAGGTAGGGCTTAGCCTGTGTCCTGGGTGACGCCTTATGACAACAGGGTAATCAATGAGGCCGCGGCGTGATAGCCAGCGGCCTCATTGATTTGAACCATGCATGCCAACAGGGCGGCGTTGCGATCCGGGATTCTTTTGTGCCTCGACCGTGGATTTTTGGCCTATTCCAGAAGCGTCCCCAGCGCGTCGATGAACGCCTGGTTGGCTTCGGGCAGGCCGACGCTGACGCGCAGGCAGTCGGGCAGGCCGAAGGCCGGGCGCACGAGGATGCCGTGGCCTTGCAGCTTTTCCGCCCACGCGGCCGCCGGCGCCGATGTCGGACAGCGGAAGAGCACGAAGTTGGCCTGGCTGGGCCATGCTTCCAGCCCCAGCTCGCGCAGTTGCCCGTACAGCCAGTCGCGCCCGGCGAGCGTCACCTCGACCGTGCGCGCCACGTGCGCATCGTCCTTCAGCGCCGCCAGTCCTGCGGCGAAGCAGAGCGCGTTGATGTGGAAGGGCAGACGCAGCGCCGCCGCCTGTGCGACTAGTTCCGGCTTGCCCGCGGCATAGCCGAGACGCAGCCCCGCCAAGCCATACGCCTTCGAGAAACTGTGTACAATTAGCACGTTGGCCCCGTCCGCCGCGTCCGCCAGCGGATCGGGCCGGTCCGCCGCGGTGATGAAGTGGTAGTAGACCTCGTCGAATACGACGATCACGCGTTCGGGTAGGCCGGCGAGGACATCGGCCCACTGCTGCGCCGAAAGTAGGATGCCGGTCGGGTTATTGGGGCTGCACAGGTAGAGCAGCCGCGTAGCGGGCGTCACCGCGGCGAGCAGGGCGTCGACGTCGTAGCGGAAGGTGTCTGCGGGCAGGTCTACGGGGACGATGGTTGCGCCGGCGGCGCGCGCCGTCGTCTCGTAGATGGGGAAGGTGGGGCGGCAGATCACGGCTTCGTCGCCGGGGACGAGAAAGGCGCGGGCGATCAGATTGAGCACGTCGCAGCCGCTGTTGCCGGTGACGAAATGGTCCGGCGTCAGCCCGCGTCCGTGATGAGCGGCGAGTGCGCTGCGCAGTTCGTCGTCGAGGAAGGGCGGGTATTCCCACAGCCCTTCTGCCGCGGCCTGGATGGCGGCGACGGCGGCGGGCGATGCGCCGAGCGGGTTCTCGTTCGACGACAGCTTGTGGCGGATACGGGCGCCGGATGAACGTTCCGGCCCGCGGGGATACGCGCCCGGCTTGGAGGGCGCGGGGTGAGTTTGGGGGTGTTCGGCCATGACGATGGTTGCTCCGGTATTTACTAGAGAGAATTAGGGCGGGACGCTCTAATTAATGCGGGACGATCAGCGTGTTCTGGAAATGGGCGACGCGCCAGACGCCATCCCGGTTAATGATGATCAACGTCTGGAGCGCGTTGTGATCGCCGGCGATGTAGCCGGACGGTACGTTGAGCACAATATTGACATGGGCGATGATGACGTCGCCGGTGAGGGCGCGCGCGTCGGCGACAGTCTGGCGCACGGTGCTGCCCTTGTAGATCGTGTGGAAGATGCCCTGATGCGCGCCGGCAATGGACTGGCGCGAGCGGATGAGGTGGCCGAGGACGGTGATATAGTTGGCGTCTTCGGTAAAGAATGCGCCGTAAGCGTGGCCGTCGCCGGCGTTCCAGGCGGTTTCCAACTGGCGGGTGATGGCCGTAGCGACTTCTTCAGGGGTGGCGAGCATGGCGCGATCTCCGTGCGTGGAGGCAGCAAGCGCGCGAAGCGCGGCAATTACTGCACGGCTTGGTTGGTAATGTGTAGATGCTGGCAAGAGGGCCTGGCGAGAACCTCCCTGCTTGAGCGCGTTGCCGATGACGGGGAGATTATACCATCCCGACAGGAGGGCGGGCAACGAAGAAGCCTGCCGGAGAGTTGTAAACTCCACGGCAGGCGGGGTGAGCGTTTGCGATTTGCTGTTCGTCGCGCTTAGCCGATGGCGATCATGCGCTGCACGGCCTGGGCGGCGCGCACGCGGATCTCCTCGGGCACGTGTATTTGGTACTGGTCCTTGCGCAGCGCCTCCAGCGTGTCTTCCAAGGTGATCTGGTTCATGTGCGGGCAGCGTACGCTGCACAGGCGCAGCATGTCCTTGTGCGGGTTGGCCGCGGCCACGTTGTCGCCCATGCTGCACTCGGTCAGCAGCAGGTAGTGCGGCTTGGCGGTCTGCTCGACGAAGCGGATCATCGCCGTGGTGCTGCCGGAGAAATCCGACGCAGCGACGACTTCGGGGCTGCATTCCGGGTGGGCCAGGATCGCCACATCCGGGAATTGGGCGCGCACGTCGGCCACGTCTTGCACGGTGAACTGCTCGTGCACTTCGCAGCGACCATGCCAGCCGATCATGTCGAAGTCCGCCCCGGCCTCTGCTAACTCGATGTTGGACATGCGCGAGGGGACGATGATGCGTTTGCCCGTTTCTTTGGCGACGTTCTTGGCGAGGTACTCGTCGGGCAGGAAGATGATCGTATCCGAGTCGAAGGAATTGACCACCTCGACCGCATTGCCGGAGGTGCAGCAGATGTCGGATTCGGCCTTGACGTCGGCATAGGTGTTGACGTAGGTGACGACGGGCACGCCGGGGTACTGGGCCTTGAGGCGGCGCACATCCTCGGCGGTGATGCTGGCTGCCAGCGAGCAGCCCGCCTTCTCCGCCGGCAGGAGGACCATCTTTTCGGGGTTGAGCAGCTTGGCGGTCTCGGCCATGAACTCGACGCCGCAGAAGACGATAATGTCCTTGTCCGTCTGCGCGGCCATGCGGCTGAGGTAGAGCGAGTCGCCCACGATGTCGGGCACGGAGTGGAAGAGGGCGGCTTCCATGTAGTTGTGGCCGAGGATGACGGCGTTCTTTTCCACCTTAAGGCGGTTGATCTCGTAGGCCAGTTCGGCCTTGATGCGCAGCTCGACGTCGGGCACGACGTTGGCGAGCTGCTTTTTCATCTGCTCATACGTTTCTTGAACCGACGATGCGTGAATAGGCACGTTTGTTTTCTCATTTCTCTCGGTTCCGGCTGCCGGCGGGCCGGGACAAATCAGCGCAGGAAAGGCCGCTGTCTGGGCGGCAAAGCGCATGCCGACGCTACACGGGCAAGTATACGGGGTTTGGGGGTTAATGTCAATATGACACTACTGCGGTAAGCAGGCGGAATGTTAGGCCGCGCCGCCGAGGCGGGCGAGCATGGCGCGGATGGCGGCGTGGTGGCCTGGGCGGTAGAAGCCGCGCTCGACTTGGACGCCGGGCGGGATCGCGGCGGCGAAGGGGAAATCGATCAGCGCCTCCAGATCGGCGTCCGTCGCGGGTTGGGCGGGCGCGCCGCTAGCCAGCGCGACGCGGCAACGCGCTTCAAGCCGGTCGAAATAGGCGAGGTTGGCGCGGATCAAGTCCGGGCCGGCGTCGACGGGCGCGTGGCAATAGAAGGCCGCACGCGGCTCCAGCGCGGCGAGCCGTTTCAGCGAGGCGCGCAGGTCGCGCAGCCCGCCGTCGCCCACAAACGGCAAAGGCTGCTCGGCTGCGTCCCCGGCGAGAAGCAGGCTGATCTCCGGCAGGCGGATGGAGCAGTGGTCGGGCGTGTGGCCTGGGGTGGCGAAGAATTCGAGCGTCAGGTCGCCGCCGTCGATGACGAGGACGTCGTCAAAGAGGATGGACGGCGGGACGAGGCGCACGCCTGCGTATTCGGCGGGCTGCTCGGCCTTCAGTTCGGCTAGGGCGGCCTGCTCCGCGGCGGAACGTAGGCGTGCGGCGCAGCGGCGCGTGCCGATGATGGGCGCGGGCGCGGGGCTGTGCGGCCCGTCGAAGTACTGGTTGCCCCAGGCATGGTCGGAATCGGCGTGGGTGTTGGCGACGAGCAGTTGGCGGCCTGCCAGGTGTGGGCGGGCGATGTCGATCAGCGCCTCGGCTGTGGAGGCGTTGATCAGGGTGTCGACGAGCACGACGTAGCGCTCGGTGACGACGATAAACACGTGCATGGGCAGGGTGTAGCCTGCATAGGCCAGGTCATGGCGACAGATCAGCAGGCGGGGGTCCCAGCCCTGATTGGGCACGAGGGCAACGGGCGGGTTGGCGGCGTTGGTCATGGGCGTAACCTCAGCGGGCGTGCGGATCGGCGGCTGGTTTGGCCTGTATGATAGCGCAGTCGCGGCGTAGAGGGGAGCCGGGCGGTCGCGCTGGAGTTGGTGTAAGATGTGTGCGTATCGGATGTGCGTATCGGATGTGCGTATCGGAGAGGAACACGCTAGGCATGACCGGCAGATGAGCAGCAGACCTTCGCCAACAGTGCGCCCGTTTCTGAAGTGGGCGGGCAATAAGTATCGCATCCTCGCACAGATCAAGGCGGCGCTGCCCCCCGGCAGGCGGCTGATCGAGCCGTTTGTCGGGTCGGGAGCCGTGTTCGCCAACACGGACTATGCGCGCTATCTGTTGGCCGACGTCAACCCGGATTTGATCGCGGTCTATCGCCATCTGCAGGAAGAAGGCCCGCGCTTCATCGAGCACTGCCGCTCGTACTTCACGGCGCGAAACAACACGGGCGCTGCGTATTACGATCTGCGCGCCCGCTTCAACCAGACGGCGGACGTGCGCGAGAAGGCGGCGCTTTTCGTCTATCTGAACCGGCATTGCTACAATGGGCTGTGCCGCTACAACGCCGGCGGCGGCTTTAACGTGCCCTTTGGCCGCTATCGCAAGCCCTACTTCCCCGCCGCCGAGATGGCGCATTTCCACGAGCGGGCGCGCCGGGCGGAGTTCGTTTGCGCCGCCTTTGGTGAGACGATGGCGGGTGCGCAGCCGGGGGATGCTGTCTATTGCGATCCGCCCTATGCGCCGCTGTCGGCGACGGCCAACTTCACGAGTTACAGCGTGCAGCCGTTCGGCGTCGACGAGCAGCGGGCATTGGCGCGGCTGGCCGAAAAGCTGGCGGGCGGGGGCGTGACGGTGATCATCTCGAACCACGACACGGAGTTTACGCGGCGGGAATATGCCCAGGCGCGCATTGTGGCGTTCGACGTCCTGCGTACGATCAGTTGCGACGGGTCTCGTCGCGGCGCGGTGGGCGAACTGCTCGCCATCTTCGATGGAGACGGCGCGCCGCGGCCGGCGCGCTGACGGTTGCCCGCGGCGCCCTTGTGTGCCGGAGGCGCGGTTTGGCGGCCCGCCTTTGCTTACACGCCCGGGTTGCCGCGCATCTCGCCCGGCAGATCCTCCGGCAGCACCTCGTTTTTCGACGTGCACAGGAAGGGCTGGCGGCGCCCGCCGCTGTGGTAGTTGTACAACTGGTCGCCGGCGCGCAACTGGATGAACGTGCCGTTCACCAGCGCCTGCGTATAGCGCATGTCGGGCTGAGGGCAGCCCAGGCTGCCGTCGGGCCAGTCCACCTCCTCGACGCGCACGACGCTGATCGCATCGGCGGCGACGCCCAGGCGCGATGCCAGGTCGTTCAAGGCAAAGGCGACGTCATCGGTCATGATCGGCGGCTGCGGCATGGGAACCTCCTCGGCGGGCGCGGCAGGCGTCGTCGCTTCAGGAGCCGGCGGCTGCGGTACAGTCGGGGTGACGGGCTGCTGGATAATGGGCGCGGGTTTGGGCGTGACGAGTTCGATCTCCGGCAGCGCGGCGGGGTTTGTCTCGGCGGGCTGCGTTTGCGGCTCCGCCGCCTCTGTTGCCTGCGTCGCCGCCATTGGCGTGGCGGTTGCAGTGGGCGGCTGCGTCACGAGCGGCGCGGTTGCCTCCTGGGGGGCAGCGGGCGGGGCGACCGGACCACACGCAGCCATACCCAACAGCGCTGCGGCGATCAGCCCCCGGCTTAACATAGTGTGCATACGCGGCTCCTTTCCGCCCGCCTCCTCGGAATTATCCACCCGTGCGAGCGCTATTGAGACGTTGGTCGCCGTCGCTATGTTCCGGTCAACCCGGCTGCGCCGTGAAGGAGCCGCCCATTTGGGGATCGCCGCAGACCGTGGTAAGGTCATGTTCGCCCCCGCAGCCGGCAGCGCCGGAGACGCATGGGCGGAGGGTTCCCGTCTGCGCACACCGGCCGCCGATCCGAATTCACATGTCTTCCCGCTATGGGCGTCTGCAGGGCCGCGGCCGTTTGAAAACAGGGCGCGAAACTAGGCATTTCAGCCTTCCGGCGCGACAATAGCGGGGCGCCCGTAAACATCGCTAAGCGGTTTTGCGCAGAACACAATCGCTCGTGTTGCCGCCGCTTGCGTTACCGCTGGCAAAGGTTCTATGCCCCGGCAAAACCACATCGAGAAGATCAACGCCTATTCCGGACGCAGTTTCCCCCTCGGCGCAGCCGTTCACCCGGACGGCGTGAACTTCTCCGTCTACTCCAAGAGCAGCACCGCGCTCCATCTCCTGCTCTTCGATTCACCCGACGACGCCCAGCCGGCGCGCGTCATCGAACTGGACCCCAAGCGCAACCGCACGTTCCACTACTGGCACATTTTCGTGCCCGACATTCGCCCCGGGCAGATCTACGCCTACCGCGCCTATGGTCCCAGCAATTCGCAGACCGGCCTGGCGTTTGACCCGCACAAGGTGCTGCTCGACCCATACGGCTACGGCGTGGCTGTGCCGCGCCGCTTCAGCCGCGAGGCCGCCCGCTGGCCGGGCGACAACACGCCCTACGCCATGAAGAGCGTCGTCGTCGACCCCGCGGCCTATGACTGGGAAGACGACACGCCCTTGCGCCGCCCCTTCGCCCGCACCGTCATCTACGAGATGCACGTGGGCGGCTTCACGCGCCATCCCTCTTCGGGGCTGCCCGACGACCTGCGCGGCACCTACGCCGGTCTCATCGAGAAGATACCCTATCTGTTGGACCTGGGCATTACTGCCGTAGAATTGCTGCCCGTCTTCCAGTTCGACCCGCAGGAAGCGCCCGTCGGGTTGAGCAACTACTGGGGGTACACCCCCGTCTCTTTCTTCGCGCCGCACTACGGCTATAGCTCAGACAAAGACCCGCTCGGCCCGCTGAACGAGTTTCGCGACATGGTGAAGGCGCTGCACAAGGCGGGCATCGAGGTTATCCTCGACGTGGTGTATAACCACACGGCGGAAGGCGACCACAACGGCCCCACCTACTGCTTCAAGGGGCTGGAAAACAGCACGTACTATATCCTCGAGGAGGATCGCAGCCGCTACGCCAACTACAGCGGCACGGGCAACACCCTCAACGCCAACCAGTCCATCGTGCGCCGCATGATCCTGGACAGTCTCCACTATTGGGTGGAGGAGATGCACGTCGACGGCTTCCGCTTCGACCTGGCCTCCATCCTCTCGCGCGACGAGACCGGCGCCCCGCTTATCAGCCCGCCTATCCTGTGGGACATCGAGACCGACCCGGTGTTGGCCGGGGCCAAACTCATCGCCGAAGCCTGGGACGCGGCCGGCCTTTACCAGGTGGGCAGCTTCGTGGGCGACCACTGGAAAGAGTGGAACGGCCAGTTCCGCGACGACATGCGCGCCTTTGTCAAGGGCGATTGCGATACGGTCGGGCGCATAGCCGCCCGCTTCCTCGCCAGCCCCGATCTCTTCGGCCACGAAGATCGCGAGCCGGAGCAGAGCATCAACTTCATCACCTGCCACGACGGTTTCACCCTCAACGACGTCGTCTCGTACAACGAAAAACACAACGAGGTCAACGGCGAGGGCAACCGCGACGGCCATGACTATAACCTCAGCTGGAATTGCGGCGTCGAAGGTCCTACCGACGATCCGGAGATCGAGCGGCTGCGCAGGCGCCAGATCAAGAATTTCTTCGTCATTACCCTGGGCTCGCTGGGCGTGCCCATGCTGCTCATGGGCGACGAGGTGCGCCGCACCCAGTTGGGCAACAACAACGCCTACTGCCAGGACAACGAGATCAGTTGGCTCGACTGGACGCTGCTCGACAAGCACCAGGACATCTATCGCTTCGTCAAGCGTCTGATTCGCCTGCGCCTCAACCTGGATATCTTCGTGGCTGAGCACGGCCTGTGCCTGACCGAACTGCTCGAAGTGGCCGATATCCAATGGCACGGGCAAAAGCTGCACCAGCCGGATTGGAGCCATCACTCGCACAGCCTGGCCCTTACTGTGCGCAGCCGTCGCTTCTTCTTCCACCTCATCCTTAATGCCTATTGGGAGCCTCTGGAATTTGAACTGCCGCGCTTCAACCGCAACCGCAACGGGCGCTGGCGGCGCATCATCGACACCTACCTAGAATCGCCCGACGACTTCAGCGACATGGCGCACGCCTCGACGATCCAGGCGCCGGCGTATACGGTACAGCCCTATTCGCTCGTCGTCCTGGCTGCGGAGAACCGTGCATGACCCGGCAGCGCGCGCCGCTGCCGCGTAGATCCGGCACGTGGCTGCGCCGGCCTTCGCCCCACGCCGATCCAGGCGTTAGAACGGGTGGACGCCGGCCCTGTTCCCGACAGAGATAGACTCAATGCTGCTCACCTTTGCCATCCTGGCCGCCACCGTTGCGCTGTTCATCTGGGGGCGTCTGCGCGCCGACATCGTGGCGCTGCTCGCGCTCCTGACGCTCTTTCTCACCGGCATCCTCACCACGGCGCAGTCCATCGCCGGCTTTGGCGATTCGACCGTGATTCTGATCGCGGCGCTGTTCGTCGTGGGCGAGGGGCTGTCCCAGACGGGCGTCACCGCCTGGTTGAGCAGCCGGCTACGCGCCCTAGCCGGCCGCAGCCTGACAGGGCTGATCGTCGCCGCCATGGCCGTCGCAGCCCTGCTCTCGGCGTTCATGAGCAACACGGGGGCGACAGCCGCGCTCATGCCAGCGGTCGTGTCCGCGGCGTGGAGCGTGGGCAGCGTGCCCAGCAAAACGCTCATGCCCTTGGCTTACGCCACCAGTTCCGGCGGCCTTCTCACTCTCATGGGCACGCCGCCCAATATCATCGTCGCCGACACCTTGTCCGCAGCCGGGCTGGAGCCGTTCGGCTTCTTTGAGTTCGGCCTCATCGGCCTGCCCCTATTGCTGATTTCCGTCGTCTACATGGCCTTCGTGGGCGTGCGCCTGTTGCCCAATCAGACCAATCTGCCCGCCCCGGAAGACCTGACCGCGGCTGTAGGCCAATTGGCGGACGCCTATTCGCTGCACGGCAAGATCTTCCGCCTGCGCGTGCGCGCTCAGTCGAGCCTGGCGGGCAAGACGTTGGCTGAAGCCGCCTTGGGGCGCAACTATGAGATCACCGTGTTGCGGGTGGAACGCGCCCGAGCCGCCGGCACGGACGCCGGCGATGACGACGCAGCCGCTCCATCCGCCGAGTCGCGACGCATGCCTCGGCTGCAGCCCATCGATGAGCGGTTGCCCGAAGGCGGAACCGTGCTGCAGGCCGGGGACGTGCTGCTTGTGCGTTCTACCGCTGAATTGGTGCAGCGCGCGATGCTCGACTTCAATTTCGGCGTGCAGACGGTAGAAGAAACTGAGGAACCGCTGACCGGCGCGCTGCTCTCCCACGAGATCGGCCTTGCCGAGGTGCTTGTCACGCCCCGATCCACCTATATCGGCCAGACGCTTGCCGAAAGCCGGCTCTTTCACAAATTCGGCGTGCAGGTGTTGGGCATTCGACGCAACAACGAGATCGCCAAGCGCCAGCGCGTCCGGCTTCAGTTTGGCGACTCGCTTCTGGTGCGCGGCCCCTGGCAGGCCATTACGCGCCTCGCCGACGAACGCCGTGACTTCGTGGTCGTCGGCCAGCCGGAAGCCCTGGCCCGCCAAGTGGTCAGCCTGAACCGCGACAGCCTGGTTGCGGGCGCGGTGCTGCTGGGCATGGTGGTGCTGATGGTCAGCGGCCTCACGCCCACGGTCATCGCCGCGCTGATCGCGGCCGTCGCTATGGTGGTTTTCGGCTGCCTCAATATGGAGCAGGCCTACCGCGCCATTTCGTGGAGCAGCGTCGTGCTTATTGCCGCCATGATCCCGATGAGCACCGCGCTGCAGGTGACCGGCGGGGCTGAGTTCCTCGCCTCTCACCTGGTCGCCACGCTCGGCGCGTTGGGGCCGCTGGCGCTGATGACCGGCGTCTTTCTGCTTACGTCCGCCTTCAGCCAGGTGATCAGCAACACAGCCACCACCGTGTTGGTGGCGCCGATTGTGCTGCAAACTGCGCTTGCCCTGGGCGTCTCGCCCTATCCGCTGCTGATGATGGTCGCCGTGGGCGCTTCCACGGCGCTGCTTACGCCCATCGGCACGCCGCCCAACCTCATGGTCATGTCGCCTGGCGGCTACGTCTTCAGCCACTATACCAAGGTCGGGCTGCCGCTTGTTGTGTTATTTCTGATCGCCGGCCTCGTCCTCGTTCCATTGCTTTGGCCCTTCTAGGCCGGGTGATCGCGGGTTAGCCGCGCCGGTCGAGGAGTCCTTTGTTCACACGGAGGTACTAGCCCGCCATGATGTCCAATCACATCAGCCACACGCGCACTTCACGCGCCATCGACGACTTCAAACAGGCGCTCTCCGACAGCCTCTACTATGCGCAGGGATCGGCCACGGCCTCAGCCAGCCTCTACGACGCCTACATGGCGCTGGCCTACACGGTGCGCGACTTTCTCATCGAGAACTGGCATCGGACGACCGAGGCGCACTACGCCGCTAACCCCAAGTTCGTCTACTATCTCTCCGCTGAATACCTCCTTGGCCAGCAACTGACGCAGAACTTACTCTATACTGATACCTTGGACTTGGCGCGCGAGGCCTTTGCCGAGTTTGATGTGAAGCTCGACGACTTGATTGCTCTGGACAAGGAGCCGGGGCTGGGCAACGGCGGCTTGGGGCGACTGGCCGCCTGCTTCCTAGACTCGCTCGCCACCCTCGACATCCCCGCCGTGGGCTACGGCATTCGCTATGAGTACGGCATCTTCAACCAGTCCTTCCGAGACGGCTGGCAGATCGAGAGCCCCGACGATTGGCTTTTCCTGGGCAACCCGTGGGAGTTTTCTAAGCCCGACGACATGGTAGCGGTACATTTCGGCGGGCGCACCGAGCAATACCTCGACGACAACGGCCAGTACCGCATCCGCTGGATTCCGGGTGACACCATCCTGGGCGAGCCGTATCACATGCTGTCGCCCGGCTATGGCACGCGCCACGTCAATTTGATCCGTCTCTGGCGCGCCCGCGCCACCAAGGAGTTCGACTTCCAGCTCTTCGACTTCGGCGACTATACCCGCGCCGTCGAGCAAAAGGTCGACAGCGAGACGATCACCAAGGTGCTCTATCCCAACGACAACGCGCCGCAGGGCCGCGAGCTGCGCCTCAAGCAGCAGTACTTCTTCGTGGCCTGCTCCCTACGGGACATCATCCGCCGCTTCCACATCCGTAACCACGACTGGGAGCAGTTCCCGAACAAGGTGGCGATCCAGTTGAACGACACCCACCCGGTCGTCGGCATCCCCGAATTGATGCGCCTGTTGCTGGACGAGTATAAACTCGACTGGGATCGGGCCTGGGACATTACGCGGCGCACCTTTGCCTATACTTGCCACACGCTCATGCCCGAAGCGCTGGAGAGATGGCCGGTCTCGCTCTTCGAGAACCTATTGCCGCGCCACCTGGAGATTATCTACGAGATCAACCATCGCTTCTTGCAGTTGGTGCGCGAGCGCTATCCGGGCGACGAGGAACGCGTCATCCGCATGTCCATCATCGAAGAGGGCGGCGAACGCATGGTGCGCATGGCTCACCTGGCGGCCATCGGCAGCTTTTCGATCAACGGCGTGGCCGCGCTGCAAAGCCGCCTGTTGGCCGAGCGCACCCTGGCCGACTTCGCGGACTTGTGGCCGGAGAAGTTCAACAACAAGACCAACGGCGTCACCCCGCGGCGTTTCGTGCGCCTGGCCAACCCGCGCCTGTCCGAACTGATCACCGAGACCATCGGCGACGGCTGGCTGCGCGACCTGGAACGCCTGCGCGAGTTGGAACCTTATGCCGGCGACCCCCATTTCCGCCAGCGCTGGCGCGCCATCAAGCAGGCCAACAAAGCGGACCTCGCCGCCATCATTCGCGAGCGCACCGGCGTCGACGTCGACCTGAATAGCCAATTCGACGTCATGGTCAAGCGGCTGCACGAATACAAGCGCCAACTGCTCAAGGCGCTGCACATTATCACGCTCTACAACCGCATCAAGGCCGACCCGACGCGCCAGATTGCGCCGCGCACCTTCATCTTCGGAGCCAAGGCCGCGCCCGGCTACTACATGGCGAAGCTCATCATTAAGCTGATCAACTCCATCGCCGAAGTCGTCAACCACGACCCGGACGTGCGCGAGCGCCTCAAGGTCGTCTTCCTGCCCAATTTCAACGTCTCGCTGGCCGAACAGATCTACCCCGCGGCCGACCTTTCCGAGCAGATCTCAATGGCGGGCAAGGAAGCTTCGGGCACGGGCAACATGAAGTTCGCCCTCAACGGGGCCATCACTTTGGGCACGCTGGACGGGGCCAACATCGAGATCCGCGACCTGGTCGGCGCGGAGAATTTCTTCCTCTTTGGCCTCACCGCGGACGAAGTGTTTGCGGCCAAGCAGGCCGGCTATGCGCCGCGGCGCTATGTGGAGGAAAACGCCGAACTGGCTGCGGCCATCGACCGCATCGCCTCGGGCTTCTTCTCGCACGGCGACACCGAGATCTTCCTGCCTATCGTCGACAGCCTGCTCAACCACGACGAATTCATGCTCCTGGCGGACTACGCTGCTTATGTCGAAACCGCGGAGCACGCCGCGGCCGCATACGAAGACAGCGAGGCGTGGACGCACATGTCGATCCTCAACTGCGCGCGCTGCGGCCACTTCTCGTCCGACCGCACGATGCGCCAATACTGCACGGAGATCTGGGGCGTCCGCCCTGTGGCGGTTGAGTAGGGCCGCTCTAGAGGCTGGCCGAAGCTGACTGAAAACGACATGCCGCCGGCGGTGCGGTGAAAAGTGCGAGGGGAGGCCCAGCCGGGCCTCCCCTCGTCGCGTCAGTATCGTCGTGTCCGCCTGTGTGGCGGAACTGAGACGGTGCTAACGGTTGTCGACCTCGACCAGCGTCAGCCCCATCAGGCCGCTGTCGCCGGTGTGCGAAACTGCGCCGAGATGCCATTCACCGGCAGTCGCGCCGGTCCAACTGACGGAGATTGTCTCAGCCACGCCGATGGCGGCTGCAGCCGGCGCCGAGTCGATGACCAGGTTGCCGCCGGGCGTCGCCGAGATGACCCAAGCGTACAGCGTGTAGTCGGAATCGCCGCCCGGAGCAGCCCAGCCGTGGACGTAGACGCTCCACGTGCCGTCTGCAGGCAGGGTGATGTCGATCTGCTCATCGGTGCCGCCCGACGTGCTGGACGCAACCAGGTCACCGTCCGGGTTGAAGACGTAGACATCCAGGTCGGCGTCGGCTTCGGTTGCCTCCGGCGGGATGGCGACGCGGAAGTAGGCCGCACCGGACAGGTCGAAGGTGTGGAGCTTGGAGAAGCCGTCGGCCGGATCGAAAGTCTGGTCCGGGTCCTGCAGGACGTTGTCCGCCGCCACGACAGCCGGTTCCAGCCCGTGGGCTGCGGCCGTGTAGGCGCCAGTGTAGCCGAAGGAGACGTCGAAGGCGACTGAGCCGCTCTCACCCGCGCCGCTGATCTCGGCGGGCGCATCGAAGAGCGCCGCCTTGACCGCGATCGGGCTGCGCACGCTGTATTGGCGGCGCTGATCCTTCCAGGTGAGCGAGCCGAAGCGCCACTCGCCGATGGGCGCGTCTACGTTGGTGATGGTGACCTCGTAGGTCGCGGTTTCACCCGCCTTGAGTTTCAGCGTGGAGGGATTAACCGTGACGGTGTAACCTTCCGGCGCGTCGACGTGTACGGTGTATTCCTGGCTCTTATGCTGGAAGTACGGGTTGACCACGCTGGTGACCGTGCGCTTGACCGTCTGGCTGCCGGCCAGTTGGGCCACGCCGATGGAGGCCAGGTTCAGGTCGCTGGGGTCGGTGGGGACGCCCAGCGCCGTCAGGGCGCTGCATGTCGCCTCCGGATTGGCAAAAGCCTCTGGCGCTGCGCCGCACAGGAAGCCGAGATAGTCATTGATGCCGGCGTCATAGACGAGGCCCGGCTCGAACAGAGAACCCGTGTTGCCTATGCCGATAGGCCATAACCAAGGCCAGCGGTGTTCGGCCGTAAACTCATCGTCGAGTTCTGCCGCCGCAAACCAGCCGTTGTATACCTTGCCGGCCGGGTTGACGTGGCCGGCGCCCATGGCGAACGGGTCTGCCGGGCTGACGCGGTCGTTGTCCAATACCTTCTGGTAGGCCGTGGTCATGATGGCGGACTTGGCCATGGCGGGCGTCCAATCCGGGCGCACCTGTTTGACCAGGGCGAAGACGCCGGCAATATAGGGGCTGGACATCGACGTGCCCTGAATGGCGGCGAACAGGCTGTCGACCGGATCGTTGTAGGGCGAGTAGCCGGCCAGAATCTGCATGCCCGGCGCGGTGATGTCCGGCTTGATGATGTCCTCGGCGACCGGGTTAGGGCCGCGCGAGGAGAAGACCGCCATGATCGGCGCGCGCCATGTGCCGGCACGACCGCGCAGGATGCGGGCCGTGGGGTTGGGGTCGGTGGCGATATAGTCTTTGATCGCCAGGCCGGGCGTCAGGTCGACGTGCACGGAGGGCACCCAGTGGGTATCGGTCGCCAGGTCGCTTACGTCGTCGGTGTTATACAGGATCATGCCGAGGCCGCCGGCTTCGTAGACCGCTTGGCTCTTTTCGGCGCGTGCGTTCTCGCCGCGCATGCACAGCACGATCTTGCCGGTCACCACGGTGGGATCCAACCCGCCCAGGAGGCATAGCTCGCTGCCGGCGTTAGCGGCGTCGACCAGCGGCAGCTTGGGCGTGCCGGGGGTGATGGAGGCCCCGCGGTATACGCCCCAGTTGCCGAGGACGGCCGCGCCTTCGTAATTGCGCTTCTGGTTGTTGGCGCCCACGGCTGTGATCCACGGCACAGAGGCCGGGCCGCCCATCGTGGCGGGGCCGGGGCCGGAGTTGCCGGCTGACGTGGCGACAAAGATGCCGGCGTCCGCCGCGAAGAGGAAGGCAATGTCATCGGCGCCGGTCAGGCTGGCGCCGCCGCCGACCGAGTAGTTGATCACGTCTACGCCGTCGGCAACAGCCTGGTCGATCGCCGCGGCTAGGTCCGAAGAGAAGCCGCCCAAGACGCCCAAGCCCTTGTAGGCGATGACGCGGGCGCGTGGGGCGACGCCGGAGATGACGCCGCGCGGGATGCCGTAGATGCTGGCCTGGACATGGGCGTTGCCCGCCGCCGTCGAGGCGGTGTGGGTGCCGTGTCCGTCATCGTCGCGCGCCGAGTCAAATTCGTAGGATTCAGCGCCGACCAGCGACCGGTAGGTCGCCAACATCTGTCGTGCGCCGAGGAGCTTGTTGTTGCAGGCGAAGGGCGCGTCGTCGGGATTGTGCGCGGTGTTGCCGAATTCGCAGGGCAACCCCTCATAACCCGCCAGGGGCTTGTACCAGCCGTTGTCGGCAAAGCTGGGGTGCTCGGGCCAGATGCCGGTGTCGATGACGCCGACCACGACGCCTTCGCCGTTGATGCCCCGGCCATGCGCGCCGTGCCCTCCAAAGATGGAGCCGAACTCGGCATCTTCCGCCGCTTCTTCGTCGATCTCTTCGTCTTCCACGGCATAGCGGAATTCGTCGCGCAACACCAGCGCTACGCCGGACTGCTCTTTGATTTCGCGGATCTGCTCCGGTGTCAGCCGGGCGGCAAAGCCGTTCAGCGCATACGTATAGCGGTAGACTACCTGTCCTGCATCGACGCCTGCTGCGTTAAGGACGGCGTCCTGCGCCTGTTGCAGGAATTGAGCGTACTGCACTGCTGCCGCGCTGCCGGCTTGCAGCTTCTGGCCTGCGGCGGGCTTGGTGGCGGCAAGGCCTACGACGTCGCCCTTATAGGCGGCGACGGGGAGGGCATCCATGATAACGATGGACACGTCGCTTTCGGGTAAGGCTGCGTCCGCCGCGGGGTGCGGTTTTGCCTCCGGCGCCAGCGGTCCGAGTGGGGGTTCCGCTTCATTCGAGATGAGCGGCAGGTGAACGTCGTTGTCCTGGGCGGAGACCGTCATCCCCGAGGATAGCAGCATGACTAGCGCCAGAACGAGTGATACCCAACTTATTCGGTTAGACATCTGGGGGTCCCTCCTTAGAAGTACACAATCACACACTGTGCTCCCAAATCAGTTGAGCCGGCTGTTCGACGTAGCCAGTAGCTTGCGAAGGCAGGGATGAGGCCATGCGACAGCGAGCACTGTTGCCGCGTTGAAGCATAATCACGCGCCGATGCGGTGTCAAGCGTTCATTTTGTGATTGTAGGGCAAACGTCTCCATTTCGATCATCAGCAGACCGAGCTTTCAGCTTGGCATCGGGGCCTTGGCTTGCCCGCCATTTTGCCGCTGTGATATACTCGCCCTATCTTCGCTACAACGTATTTTCTGGATTGCGGACCGGCGCTCGTGTCGATCCGCTCGCCCGACTGTAACGCGATATCTATACGTTTGGCAGGCGGGAAGCCGGCGATGTTCCGTTCGCCGGCTCGCTTCACGCAATTCCTCCTATGTCACCCGTTAACTGAACACCCGTACTATAAGGAGAAACGCTGATGGCGACGCATCATTTGGACGACAGCCAACCCCATGCCTTTTGGGACAATACGCTGGCCCCCCGCATCCACATCCAGCCGGGCGACACCGTTGTTTTCGAGACGCTGGAGGCGTCGGCCAACCAGGTGACGCCGGATTCCTCGCATGACGCCGTAGCCAACCTCGACTTCGGCCTGATCCACCCGCTGACCGGGCCGGTGTATATGGACGGGGCGGAGCCGGGCGACGCGCTGGAGGTGGAGATCCTCAGCATCGAGCACAAGGGCTGGGGCTGGAACGCGGTGCTGCCCGGCTTCGGCCTCTTGGCGGACGACTTCGCCGAGCCGTACCTGCAACACTATGAGTTGCAGGGCGACACATGCATCTTCAGCCCGGACATTCACATCCCCTACGAGCCGTTCTGCGGCGTGATGGGCGTGGCGCCGCGCGAGAATGGACGCTTCACCACCATCGCCCCCGGCGAGCACGGCGGCAACATCGACATCCGCCACCTGACCCCCGGCTCGACCGCCTGGTTCCCGGTGTGGGTTCCGGGCGCGCTCTTCTCGTGCGCCGATTGCCACGCCGCCCAGGGCGACGGCGAGGTCAACGGCACAGGCATCGAGTCGCCCATGACGGTGACGCTGCGCTTCAACCTGGTCAAGGGCGCCAATTTGCCGGAGCTGCGCTTCGTGACGCCGCCCGGCAAGAAGCTGACCGTAGCCGACACCGGCGGCTATTACGTGCGCACTGCACACGGGTCGGACCTGTATGCGAACGCGCAGAACGCCATCCGTTATGTGATCGACTATCTGGAGGCCGAGCGCGGCCTGACGCGGGCGCAGGCCTATTGCCTGTGCGGCGCGGCGGTCGACCTGAAGATCAGCGAGATCGTGGACGCGCCCAACTGGATCGTGTCGGCCTACCTGCCGCTGGGCATCTTCAAGTAGGCGGGAGTCCGCCGCCGATTTCGCCGGCAAGTTGCCTTGTCGCATTCAGCGCCCCGCGCCGCATCCAAGTAGCCGGGGCGTATTTCTTGTTGGGGCGGGTCGCGGGTAAGATAGGAGGCGGCGAGCGGACGAGCGCGCCCCTGCGCTCCGCCGCATCGCCGGCCAAAACTCTATCTTTCCTCTTGCGCCTGCTTGCGGCAGGTCGCTGCCCACATCTAGTGAAAAGAAGCGGTGATATGACAATGACCGGCATTCCGCGCAACGAATACCCCCGACCCCAATTTCGCCGTGACGAGTGGCTGTGCCTCAACGGCGAATGGCAGTTTGAGATCGACCGGGGCGACAGCGGCCTCGAACGCGGCCTGCTCGACCGCGAACTGAACAGCAAGATCGTGGTCCCTTTCTGCCCCGAGTCCAAGCTCTCCGGCATCGAAGACCTCGACTATCACAACGCCGTGTGGTACCGGCGCACCGTCGCCATTCCGCAGGAGTGGCGCGGGCGGCGCGTGCTGCTGCACTTCCAAGCCGTCGATTACGACGCCACGGTGTGGGTGAACGGCGTAGAGGCGGGGCGGCATCGCGGCGGCTTCTCGCCCTTTACGTGTGACCTGAGCGGCATAGCCGAGGGCGGCGACACGGCGACGATCGTCGTGCGCGCCCGCGACGGCAGCGAAAAGCCGCAGCCGCGCGGCAAGCAGGCGCGCGAGTTCGGGCCGCACGGCGCCATCTACGTGCGCACCACCGGCATTTGGCAGACGGTGTGGATGGAGCCGGCGCCGGAGATCGCTTTGCTGCGCCCGCGCATCACGCCGGATGTCGCCAACGGCATGTTGCGCCTGGAGCAGTTCATCACTAACAATACGCCGGGGATGCGGCTGCGCGTCACCCTGAGCGATGAGCGGGGCGAGATCCTCACCGCCGAGAGCCGGGCCGATCTGGACCTGGCGCCGCACGTCATCCTGCCCATACCGGCGGATCGGCGCAGACTATGGTCCATCGAAGACCCGCACCTCTACGATCTGCAGATCGAGCTGGTCGACGCAGACGGGCAGGTGATCGACCGGGCGCAGAGCTACGCCGGGCTGCGCAGCGTCGCCATCGACGGCAAGGCCATCAACATCAACGGCGAGACGGTCTTCCAGCGCTTGGTGCTGGACCAGGGCTACTATCCCGACGGCATCCTGACCGCGCCGAGCGACGAAGCGCTGCAGCGCGATATCACACTGAGTCAAGAGGCGGGCTTCAACGGCGCGCGGCTGCACCAGAAGGTCTTCGAGGAGCGCTTCCTCTACCATGCCGACCGGCTTGGCTACATCGTGTGGGGCGAGTTCGCGGATTGGGGCTGCAGTCGCTATGGTCCGACGGATGGCGAGCACCAACTGCCGGGGGCGGACTACATCACCCAGTGGCTCGAAGTTCTGGCGCGCGACTATTCGCACCCGAGCATCGTGGGCTGGTGTCCTTTGAATGAGACCTGGCAGGTTCTTCTGGACCGCATCACCGCGCTGGACGACGTGACGCGCGGCATGTTCCTGGCGACCAAGGCGATGGACGCCACGCGCCCGGTGCTGGATACGTCGGGCTATTCGCATCGCGTGCCCGAGACGGATGTGTATGACAGCCACGACTATGTGCAGGACCCGGAGCGCTTCCGTTCTCGCCATGCGGGGCTGGCGACCGGCGCACCCTACGTGAACGCGCCGGCCCAGTGGGATGTCCCAGCGCGGTTTGGGGGCGACATGGCTTGGTCGATCCCCTATCGGGGCCAGCCTTATTTCGTGAGCGAGTTTGGCGGCATCTGGTGGAATCCGGATGCGCGCGAGGGCGAGGATTCGTGGGGATACGGCGAACGCCCCAAGACGATCGAGGAGTTCTACGACCGCTTCGAGAAGCTGTGCGCCATCCTGCTCGACGACCCCAATATGTTCGGTTACTGCTACACCCAGTTGACGGACGTCTTGCAGGAGCAGAACGGCATCTACCGTTACGACCGGAGCGTCAAGTTCGACATGGAGCGCGTCCGCGCCGCGCAACAGCGACCGGCCGCGATCGAACAAGCGGCTGCATCGACATGACCGCGACCTGATCGCGGCGTGAGCGGCTGCGCCCAAGATACACGAATAGCGCCATGACGGAGCGCCCCCATCGCAGCCGCGCGACGGGGGCGCTTTGGCATACTCGTCACGCCGGCTCGTGGGCGACTTATCCTTAGGGCACGAGGCGCATGTGCGGCGGCAAGGATGCCGCCTCTACGGATTGATCGGCCAAGAAGTTGAGTTGGGCCCCAGATGTCCCTAGAGGCGCGGATGCGCGTAACGCGCTTGACAAGGGTGATGACTCCTGATAGGATGGGTGCAACCGGTTGCGCAACCGGTTTTCTGGAAAGTCAACCGTCATTTCTCTATTCGGATCTCCGTGACCAAGCGCCCGACCATCAGCGATGTGGCGCGGTTGGCCGAAGTGTCCAAGTCGACCGTCTCCCACGTCCTCAACAGCACCCGCAATGTGGAAGAGGCGACGCGCCAGCGCGTGCTAGCCGCCATCGCCGAGTTGGGCTATCGCCCCAGCGCCGCGGCGCGCAGCCTCACCACCAAGCACTCCAATACGGTGGGCATGGTGATCTCGGACTCGGCCAACCTGTTCTTCAGCGAGATGCTGCGCGGAGTAGAGGATATCCTGCACGCCGAGGGGTATGGGCTGTTGGTGTGTAATACGGACGAAGTGCTGGCGCGCGAGGCGCATTATCTGGATCTGCTTCTGCGGCAGCGGGTGGACGGCATCATCGCCGCGGCCACCAGCCAGCGCTGGACGCCGCTGAACGAGGTGGCCTCGCAGCACACGCCCATCGTCTTTGTCGACCGCCGTTTTCCCAACATGGAGGGGCCGTATGTCGGCGCCGACAACGAAGGCGGGGCCAGGCTGGGCGTGGAGCATCTGATCGCGCGCGGTTATACGGAGATCGGCATCTTAGCCGGCTTCCAGCGGCTGTCCACTATGCGCGAGCGGCTGCACGGCTATCATACGGCGCTGCACGCAGCAGGGCTTCCGATCCGGCCTGGCTGGGTTATCCCGTCTCACCTCACGATAGAGGCGGGCAAGCAGGCGATGCGCCATCTATTGACACAGCCTACGCGGCCGCAGGCGGTCTTTGTCAACAACAACCTGCTCATGTTGGGCGCGTTGTTGGCGCTGCGTGAATTAGGGATGAGTGTGCCCAGGGATGTAGCGATTGTGGGCTTTGACGACCACCCGTGGGCCGCAGTCGCTGACCCGCCGCTGACGGTGGTGCGCCAGCCGGCGCGTGAGATAGGCCAAGTGGCGGCGGAAGCGCTGTGTACGCTGATCGACGCCCAGCAGCCCGAGGCGCAAGAGTACATCCTGCCCTGCGAACTGGTCGTGCGCGAGTCCGCCTGACATGGCCTCTCGGTTTGCGCGATCTACGTTTGGTCGTGTATTCTGACGGACGAGCATTGTCGCGAAATTGGCTTTGCCGCGCGCCGATCACGAGAGCAGTCAACGCTTCTGGGGTTTCCCCCTCAGCTATGAGAACCGGAATCGCTGTACGAGATTCTGCTCGTACGTCTAGAGCGGCGTCAATCGTTTTTCCTCATCACTTCAGTTGTCGGGAGGGGTTTATGCAGGAGCGCAAACGATCGATTATCTATTCGGGGGTGATGGCGGCGGTGGCGCTCGTGTTGAGCGTTGCGCTGCTGCAGCTTGCGCAGTTCGGAGGACAGGCCACGGCGCGGGCCGAGACGCAGCTGGACGCGTCTACGTTGACGATCACAAAGACGGTCATGGGCAGCGCGCCCTCGTCTGATTGGGCGTTCGTCATCGTGGCGCAAAACGGCGTGGAGGTTGACAATCAACTCGTCGAAGGCGCAGTGACAAAGACGATCCCGGCGATCGGCGGCTCACTCTCGTTGACGATGGCCGCAGGGTATGTCACCGTCACAGAAGTCACCAAGCCGGGCTATGCCGTGTGGTCTGGATGCTTGGGAAGCGCCTATGGATTTGCGTCGGACGCCCAGGTGAACGGCATATCCTTGGCGTACACCAATATGCAAACGACTACCGCAGTCGGCCCTATAGGCGCGATATGTGAATTCGTAAACGTGGCGCCGTTCTCGCTCACCGTCATCAAGGATGCGATCCCCGACAGCTCGCAGCCTTTCACCATTTCCGTTAACACCGGCGTTGGCGTCCAAGAGTTGGATATCCCTCTGGTGGACGACGGCACGGGGCTGAGCAACACGGCGGTCATCACCGGCGTCATGGAAGCAGTCACGCAGACCTGGGCGTTCGTCCAAGAGGACCCCATGCCGGAGGGATGGCTGCCGACCAACTTGCAGTGCGTAGATGAGAACGGAGAACCGGTCGGGAACGAGCCTCTCCGGTCCGCCGGTGTGTCGCCCGGTCGTCCGATGGACAACATCTATTTCGAGGTCATGGCGGGCAAGCAGTACACCTGCACCTTCACCAACGGCGCGCCGGAGCTTACGCTCGACAAGACCGTGGGCACGGACCCGGCCGTTTGCGCTACGACGCAACAGATCGCCGTGCAGGACGATGAGGACGAAGTGACCTACTGCTTCAAGGTCACGAATACGGGCGGCCTCACCATGACTACGCATGGGTTGGAGGATGACAAGCTTGGCGTGTTGGCGACCGACCTCGACTACACGCTGGCGCCGGGCGCATCGACCTTCATCACGCACACCGTGCCCGCGCCCACAATCGAGACGACCAACGTGGCGACGTGGACGGCATCGATGACCTATACGGTTCCTATTCCACAACTGACCGTCGCTCAATTTGAGATCTATACCTTCACCGCGTCCTCGACAACCACGGCCACGGTGACGCTGGCGCCGACCAATCTTGATCCGGACGACCAGCCGGGCGTTAAACGACTCTTCCTGCCGCGAATCGGCAGGTAATTGCCGGTGATCCTCGCTATATGAAGATCCGCCCCGCAGTCGCCAGGCTGCGGGGCGGCGGCGAAGACGAACCAATCGTTTTGCCGGAACGACATTTATCACCTCCCCTCATCACCAAATGCCAGGAGGGCATTATGCAATTGCGTAAACGTGCGCTTGTCTATCCGGCGTTGATGGCGGCTGTGGCGCTGGTGTTGAGCGTTGCGCTGCTGCAGCTTGCGCAGTTCGGCGGGCAGGCTACGGCGCGGGCTGAACCGTTGGCGCAGACCCCACCGCCTGAGTTCACCCTGACAGTGGTTAAGGATGCCGTGCCCAACAGCACGCAGCCTTTTACTTTCCTGGTGGGCGCGGCTACGTCAGGCGTCCCTGTAGGCGCAGTCTCGGCAGATGCACTTGGCGCCGCGCAGTTTGACGCCGCGCAAGATGAGCCGGAAGCGCTCTTCTTTTTCGAACTGATCGACGACGGCACGGGCATCAGCAACACGTGGACCATCTCCGGCCCGACCGAGGCCGGGCTGGTCATCATCTATGAGTTTATGACCGAAGGCTGGATGCCGACCGACGTGCGTTGCCAGGATGGCGCGGGCGTGCTGTTGCGCGGCTGGCAGATCGACGGCGTCGGGGCCTTCATCCTGCTCGACGTCGAAGATGGCGGGGATTACACCTGCACCTTCACCAACGGCGCACCGGCTATCGAGTTCGACAAAACCGTGGGCACGGACCCGGCTGTGTGCGCTTCCGCCGGCGAAATCGACGTGGTAGAGGGCACGGACGTGACGTACTGCTACACGGTCATGAATAGGGGCGGCCTTCCTCTGGTCGTGCATGGGCTGGAGGATGACCAGTTCGGTACGATGCTGAGCGCGCTCAACTACACGTTGGCGCCCGGCGCGTCGACCTTCGTGACGCGTACGGCGACGGCCGCGGTGACCACGACCAACGTGGCGACATGGACGGCGGCGGTGACCTATGTCTCCTATATCTCCCTGCCGATCTTGGGGCCGATTTTGCCGATCACGCCGGGAGGCCCACTCTCGCCCAGCAGCCAGGATCTCCTGCCGAAATATTTCCATCCATTTACCGCAGAGGCGACCGATGCCGCGACGGTGAACGCCGCGCCGCCGGCCCCCGGCATCGCCGTGACCAAGACCGTGGGCATAGACCCAGGCGTGTGCGCCAGCCTCAGCAGCCTCACCGTGCCGGCCGGGACGACGGTCTACTACTGCTACACGGCAGCGAACACGGGCAACATAGCGCTGCCGCTGCACGACCTGGAGGACAGCGAGCTTGGCTCCGTTTTCACGGGCTTGGACTATATGCTGGCGCCGGGCAGTTCGGTGAACACCGTTGCCGCAGGTGAAACCGTCAGCGCTACAATCGACGTGGCTACCACCAACGTGGCGACGTGGACGGCCTACGTGGACGACAGCGTAACCGCACAGTCGGTGACCGCGGTGGACAGCGCCACGGTGAGGCTGACGCCGACCGGCATCGATCCGGACGACCAGCCGCCCGGCGGCTGGCGGCTTCATCTGCCGCAGATCG
>JASGTU010000387.1 GCA_030058085.1 Chloroflexota bacterium | reverse complement strand
CCGCGCCATGCCATAGCCCGCCAGCATGCTCAACCCAAATGCCGCCAGAAAGGCGGCGCGCTCCTGCCCGCGGAACAGATCCCAGCCGGGCGCAATCCGGTAAAGAACGGGGTACAGAAAAGCATTGCCGCCGAACCCTGCCAGCAGACCGAACAGCGCCAGGACAACAAAATAGACGCGGCCATAACGCATCACTCCCGCGCCCGGATTAATTGCGCCGCCAAGAGCGGGCAGCGCGCCCAGCAGCGCCAGCCCGAGGCCCGCCACGCCGATATACAGCGGCGAGAACTGCGTAAGCACACCCGGCAGGAGCAGGTTCCACGCGTCCTGCAAGGCGAAGCCGCCGCTCACATAGGCGTAGTCCACGTTGGCGCGTACGCTCAGGCGGGCATACTCCACGCTGGGCAACACTTGTGCAGCTGCCAGTCCAGCAGCCGTCACAGCAAATGCCGCCAGACCGGGAATCCTCGCTCGCGCCCAGCGTTCCCCTTTCGCTCGGTCATCTGTAAAACCGCCCACAGCCAGCGCCACAAACCATCCTGCCGCAGCATAGGCGACAAACAACCAGGTTTGGGCATGCCCGCCGAGGAAGGAAAAGGCGAACGCCGCACCTGCGCCCGCCCAGTAGCGCATCCGTCGCGGTTCGCTCCAGGCGCGGAGCAACAGCCACAGCAGCAACGGCAGCCAGATAGCCGTGCGCAGAACCGCCAATTGCAGCGGCGGATAGCCCGTAAGGTATCCCGACAGCATGAAGCAGACGCCGGCGAGCAATCCGCCCCAGTAATGCCGCGTTAGCTCGCGCCCCAGGACATAGACGAAAAAGCCCGCAGCCGCAACATGGATCACAGCCTCCAACTGAAGCAAATAGAGCCGAACGGCCGCGTTGTCAAAGGGCAGGGTCAGCAACAAAAGGGCATTGGCCGGGGGATAGAGTACAGCCGCTTGAATATCAGCCCAGAACGGATGGCCGGAATAGGTGTAGGGGTTCCACAGCGGCGCCTCGAGATTAGCCAGAGCTTGCCGCTGAAAAAGAGAGAACGGCAGGAAATGGTGCGTGAAGTCTCCGTCGGGGAAGGTGCGCAGGCCCAGTAGGATGGGCAAATAAAAGAGGACGGCCAACAGCGTCAAGCCGAGAGCAGCCCGCGCATTGTCGCCCAGCCGCTCTCGGCGCCGAAACCGCGCCGCCGGGTTGCTGCCGCGCTCAGGGCTTAGCTTCGTATCCTCGCGGGTAGTCACGGCGACCTACTGCACCACTAGCCGGCCAATGTGAACGAAATCGGAGCCGTCCGGCGCACGAAGTCGTTCTGCGTTCTCCAGTTCCGGGTTGTAGATCCCGGCTATCACCTGGTATTCTCCAGTAGGAAGATCCGGCGGCAACAACAGCCCCGCTCGTTCGACCAACTCTTGCTCTGCGGGCAGATCCGAAAACGGCGTATACCCGTCATCCGGCGCTGTATCCAACAAGGCCACAGGAAATCCGTCGAGCGTCAGCAGTTGAACGAACCACCGTAAGCCGAATCCGCTCGGCGCGGCCAGCCGGAACGCGATCTCAATTGGCAGCGCCTCGCCCGGAGACACCGTCTCCGGCGCACGCACGGATTCGACCATGACCTCCGACGTCTGCGCGCCGACCAACGGCGTCCCCGTCTCTCGCGCCGTGACATCCTCTAGGCGCGCCGGCGTTGCGTATGCCAGCAGACGGAAATCGCCGTACCACATATCGAACGCTTTGTAGGCGTTGTCCGCCAACCAGCGCTCCAGCGTGTTCTCAGGGTCGTTTGGCGGCAGCCCGCCCGTCACAAACCAGATCAAATCGTACTCGTCCAAAGTGCGCGCCATCACCTGTTGCGCCTCGGGATATTCCATCGAATCCGTCGCGTACCCGATAACCGGCGGGGCGTAGTTGCATTCAGCCCCAAGCCAGTTCATCGGGACTTGGTAGGCATAGGGCGCCACCGTTATGATCACGTCGCTCGGCTCTGCCACCTCACAGATGTGCGAGATGACGGCGCGGTAGCCGGCATCGCCATAATGCGGGTGACGGCTGGCTTCGTTGATCCAAACCCCGGCGAACAACAACGGCAATATGACGACCAGCCAGCGCACCGGCCGGCTGGGGACAGGACGAGAAGTTGCGCCCACATCAATCCACCATGCCGCGGCCGCCGCAGCCAATGTCAGCAGCACAGCGCCGCCCACGCCCAGCAACAGAAGCTGTATGTTACCGTCCGCCCACAACCACACTAGATCCGTGTTCGCCCGAAAGTCCATGTTCATCAGCTTGAACTGGCCGGCAACAGGACTGTTCAACAGGTCCGTCAACGGCTGGGCGGGCGGACCGAATGCGAGGGGATTGCTCCAATCCGTTGGGTAGATCGAGCGCAGCAACACCTCGAAATTGACGTAGTTGACCGCTACCGCGGCCAATTGGACGACAGTCGACAGCAGCGCAACCACGATGAGCAGCCAGCCGGACAAACCCGGCGCACGCAGGGCCTCGCCCCAATGTATCCTGCCGGAATCGCCCAGTCTTGCCATATTGCCGGCGAGCCGGCTGCATACCGGCGCCAAGAGCAATACCCAAAACGGCGCCAACGGCACAAGGAAACGCGGCCCCCACGAGAAGCCGCCCCACCACATCCACCACTTGCTGTACAGCCCAATGAAGACGACGCTGACCGCGGCGATTAATAAGCCCTCATGCTTGTGTCGCCGCATGAAGGGGATGAACGACGCCATGCTCGCGAAAAAGAGCGGCGTAAACCAGAACATCCCCCGGTATGGGCTGAGGAGCAGACCATATAGTCCTTGGAGGAACGGCGCATTGAATCCCTCGCCCGCGTCGAAATGGTAGCCGGTCTCGAACGGGCTGCCGAAGCGAAGGAAATTGTACCAAAACAGGAACAGGCCGGCGGCGGCAACCGGCACGATGAACAACAATCCCGCTGCGAGAAGCTGTGACATCGCCTGCTGCCCGTTGCCCTTTTCTGCGTCGGGCGCATCTCCCCTTTGCCCCGCCCGCCCGAACCGAGGCATTACTTCGTCCGCCGCGCCGTACGCAACGATGATCGCAACCATCAATGCGTTGGCCGTCACCGTGGCGATCGCCAACCCGGCCCCCACGCCAGCAGCCAGCGACCATCTCAGTTGGCGCGTCACCCGCCACGAGAGCAGCCCGTAGAACACCAGAAACAGCCCCAATGCACTAAGCGGCTCGCCAAAGAACTGGTTGGCATACGGCCAGGCGATCGTCGCCACGCCGAAGAGCAAGCTCAGCAATGCGCCCACTCGGTCAGAATAACCTAGACGGGCCGCAGCCAGCCACACCAACGCCGCAGTCAGCGCGGTCACCAGCCCGTTCCACAGCAGCGTTCCTTGCAGCAAGCCGAGCGAGATGTCCAGGTGAGCAAAAGCGCGCAGCAGCAGATAGAGCGGCGTCGCCAAGAACGCCGGCGCCGGCCCTTTCTTGCTGTACACATCTCCCTCTGGGCCGAACGCGCCCAACACCTCACCGGGGCTGTTCACCCACTGCGTCCAAGCGATGGCATTCGTATCGACGGCGCCGCGCAGCGCGATCGATTCGGTCACGCCAAATAGACTCACCTCGTCGACCACATGGAACCGGCCCGGATTGGTGAACGCATAAATCGTGAAGAGCAGCGCGACCAGCAGGATCACGCCATAGCGTCTCTGAGTCATTTTCTCCATCATTGCGCTGGGCGATAGATTCGCCGAGGCCTGTGCATTGCCTTCCGACCGGCGGCACAACATTCCGCCGCACCTGGCATGATCGGCAATGTCGCGATCATGCCGCTAGATGCCGCGCAGTCGCAGCCTGATCACCGCAGCGGTATACTGCGTGAAGATGCGCCAGAAGCCCGTTTTGCTGTCACCGTGCCTGCGCAGGATGTAGAACACCGGCACCTCTAGGATGCGCCAATCGTGCCGCCACGCCACCAGCAGCAGCCGGATGAAGTAATCGCCATACCCATAGAAGATGCGGTCGGCGATTGGCGCAACCTCTTCGAAGCGCTCACGGCGCAGCGCAAAGAAGCCGCTCAGGTTGTCTTGCACCTGCGTCTGGAAGATGAAACGGATGAAGATGTTGTACAGCAAGCTCAAGCGGTAGCGAACCGCGTCCTCCATGCCCCCGCGCATCACGAAGCGGCTGCCGATCACCAGGTCATAGTAGCGCAACAGGTCCACCATCTGCGGGATCATGGCCGGATCATGGTTGAAATCCGTGTCCATCACCACCAGCGTATGCCCCGCGGAACGCTCAATGCCGTCGCGAATAGCGAAGGCAAGCCCCTTGTTCGCCTTGCGCACGATCAGACGAAGCGCGCCCTTTCCCTGGTTGTCAAGTTCGATCGACGCATCCGGCGAGCCATCCAGCCCATAGCGCTCGCGCACGGCGCCGGCTGTGCCGTCCGGGCTATCGTCGTCCGCCACCACGATCTCATAGCGCCACTCCGCCGGCGCCAAGTGCGTCCGTACGGCGTCGATCAGGTCGCAGATATTTTCGCGCTCGTTGTAGGTCGGCAGAATGACCGACACGTCGGGCGCAGCGGTGCGAACAGAAGCGGACGGCATCGGCGCGTTACCCTGCGAGGTCCCTGAAAGCTTGGCAGATGCGGTCGACCTGCTCGTCGCTGAGGCGCGGCGAACTGGGAAGGTTCAGGCCAGTGCGGCTCAGTGCCAGCGCCTGTGGCTGCGGCGTTTCGCTCAGATAGGGCGGCAAGGTGTCCAGCGGGTGAAAGAAAGGCCGGCTGTCGATGCCCCGCTGCCGCAGCGCCGGGATCACCTCGTCACGGGTCAGCGGGAAGGGCGCATCGATCAAGACGGAGTACATCCAGAAGACGTTGGTATAGCCGGGCTTCTCCACGGGCAAGGTAATGCCGGGCAAGCCCGCCAGCCCCTCGGCATACAGCTCGGCGATGCGCCGCTTGCGCGCGATGAACTCGTCGATGCGCGCCATCTGCGCCACGCCGACTGCCGCCTGCAAGTTGGTCATGCGGTAGTTAAAGCCAATCTCTTCGTGCCAGTAGCGTTTCTCCGGCGGCATGGCATGGTCGCGCAACATGCGCAGCCGCGCGGCCAGAGCCTCGTCGTTCGTGGTTAACAGCCCGCCTTCGCCCGTGGTGATGATCTTGTTGGCGAAGAAACTGAACGCAGCGACATGGCCTAGGTTGCCCGTCCGGCGATCGCCGGCGCATGCGCCGTGCGCCTCCGCCGCGTCCTCCACGATCCACAGGTGGTGCGCCTCGGCAATGGCGCGGATTTCACCCATTGGGGCCGGGTGACCGTAGAGATGGACCGGCATCACGGCCTTCGTGCGCGGGGAGAGCAGCCGCTCCACCTCCTCCGGCAACAGCGCCCAGGTCTCCATGTCCACATCGGCAAAGACCGGCTTAGCCCCCGTATAGACTACCGTATTGGCCGAGGCCACGAAGGATAGGGCCGGCACAATGACCTCGTCGCCGGGGCCTATGCCCAGCGCGTGCATCGCCAGGTGCAGGGCCGTGGTGCCGTTGCTCGTCGCCACGCCGCACTTGGCGCCACAGAAGCGTGAGAACTCCTCCTCGAACTGGACTACATACTTGCCCAGGCTGCTGATCCAGCCGCTCTGCACCGCTTCCAGCACGTACTCGGCTTCGCGGTCGCCCAGCCACGGCGTGTACACCGGTATGAAGTCCGCCGGTCGTTGAGAGGTCTCCGCCTCCAGATAGGGCAACAACGGCAGTTGCGTCGGCATTGAGCTATCGTCCTGTCAGTCTTTCTCGATCACGCCAATTGACCCCAACAGCGCTTCCTGTCCGGCGGGATTGCCCGCCTCGTCGACCAGGGTCAGCGGTTCGAGCGTATCGGCATCATACACCAGCGCCCGGATCTCTGCGACTCCAGCCGGTATGTCCTCCGGTAGCGCCAGCAGATAGACGTTCAGCGGCTGGTCACCCTCGCCCCACTCCGCCGGCATTAGGTGCCGGTCGTTGAGCAAGCGCTGGTCGCTCTGCGCGACCCGCCCGCCGTTGGCATCGTAAACCGCCACACGCGCCTTCAAGCCTCGCTCGACCTGCCCGCCGGGCACGCGCCGCCAGCGGAGCACAACCGGCGCTTCGCCGCCTGTCGGGACTTCTTCAACGGGCAGAGACGCTTCCACGATTTCCACCGCCGGAGGCCAGGCATGGCGCATCTCGACCATATTTGGGGCCAGTTCGAAGGTCGTAGGCGGGTTGAGCCGCCACACGTCAATCGAGTAGCCGCGAAACCATTCCTCGCCCGTGCGCTCGCCGGCCATATCCAGCAGAAAAGACACGGCCCGCCGCGGATCCGTATCGCTCTCGTACCAGCGTACCCAGAACACATTCTCCGCTGCGCCGGCCCACTCCGTCAGCCGCTCGTCAATCGTGTTGATATCCACGAACAGATAGCGCGCCGGCGCATGCTCATCGCCGGTTGGCTGCTCGCCGGCGTCGATGGCAAAACGCTCGTAGTAGAAGCCGAACGGGTATTTCTGGTCCACGAAGATCACGTCGTTCGGCCCGGCATGCTCGCGCAGCCAGCGGGTCACGCCCGTGATGTCCTCGCGGGCAAAGCCCTCGTCATACAGGTCGGCCCGAATTGCAGGCGCGAATCCGACCAGGAGCAGAACCGCGGCTAACGGGTACGCGACGCTCACCCGTCGCCCCCAACCCGCCAGCCCCGCGCCGAGCAGCGCGTAGAGCGCAGGCGTGATGAAGCTGCTATAGCGCACATTGAACGCCCCCCGGTCCAACACTGCTATGTAGTATAGAACTAGCCCGCCGGCGACCCAAAAGACGAGCAGCGAAAGGCGCAGCCGTTCACGCCGGCATGTCGCAGATTGACCGCCCATTACAGACAGAATAATGCCGGCGATAGCCAGCGCCGCCACGCCCCACAGCCACGCCGCGCTTGAGCCGCCCAGCATTTCCGCGCCGAAAGCATAGCCGCCCAGATACGCCTGCCAGTTCTGCCGCAGGTACTCGGCTGCGGAGGGCACGACCAGGTTCGGATTGGCGTAACCTGGAATCTGGCGCAGGGCGATGGGAGTCGCTGGCAATACCAGCGCGAAGATCGCCAGACCAGCCGCCGCGGCGACGCCCAACTCGACGTGCCGAGCCTGCCCGCGCCGCAGCAACACAACCACACCCCACCACAGAAACCAGGCCGCAACGATGAACACGGCGTTGTAATGCGTCAGCAGCGCCAACGCAGACAGCACAACAAACGCAGCCAGAACAAACCGTCTGCGGCGTAACGCAGCCCCAACACCGGATTCGCCGGCATCCTCCGCGCCGATGCTGCGGTAAAGCGCTAGCGCGGCCCCCGTCAGGAGCGCAAAGCCGAGCGTATACATGCGCGCCTCTTGGCTTTCCGCCAGCCAGAAGGGCGAAAGCGCACCCACAGCCGCCGCGAGTAGCCCCGCCCTGCGGTTCGACGCGCCTGCGGCAAGGGCAAAGAGCAGTCCTACGCCGGCTACACCCGCCCACACACTTGCGTAACGCGCCGCGAACGCGATCAGCGCCGGTTCCATGCCGTGCGCAACGCGCATCAGCCGCAGCCAGCCGTGCAACAGCCAGAAATAGACCGGCGGGTGAATATCCAGTTCCGGCGCGGTCGCCACCTGGCCAAAGGGTCGCAGCGCCACGTCGATATTGCGCGCCTCGTCCCACCAGATGTCCTGCCGCGTCAGCTCGTGCAGCCGCAGCGCGTACGACGCCATGATCAGGATGATGAACCCTAAGCGAACGAAGTCACGGTCAAGTATATTGGGCGGGCGGTTCACATGATTCTCACTCATAGCGCTCAGAACCCTGATTGTACCGTAGCGGTGAACCTCACCCAAAAGCCGTCGATTGCGCACACGCGCCAACGAAGCGCTAACACTCGTCTCATGCGCGTCTGATGTTGGTATGCGATCATCAGATCAAACGAGCGCCATCCGCCTGCGACCGATGGGCATGGGCGCGAGCGAAAAGAGAGAAACAGATATGCCAATAAACACCGTCATCCATACCAACCGGCACAGCATCGACCGTGTGATCAACGCCGGCGTTCCCACTGCCCTCGTCTTCTGGGAGCAGGCGCGGCCGCTTTCGTCCAGCCTTGAAGCCGAGCTCGATCGCCTCGCCGCGCACTACGCCGGCAAAGCGCTGATCGCCAAGATCGACGCGCGCGATGAGCCGGACCTGTTGCGCCGCTTCGGCGTAAGCCAAGCGCCTGCTGTCGTCTACCTCCGCGACGGGCAAATACTGGAGCGCACGCAAGCCAACGATCCCGCTGTGGTACGCGCCTGGCTGGCGCACATCGTCGACGGCGCGCCTCGCCCTGCCCGCTCGCCTGCGCCTGAGTCATCCACCCGCGCCAACGGCGCGCTGCCGGCCGGCTCCAGTCCCGTAGGAGAGCAGGCAACTCCTGTCACGCTCACCGACGCCAACTTCGCGCAGGTGGTTTCCGGCAAGCTGCCGGTGCTCGTGGACTTCTGGGCGCCGTGGTGCGGGCCATGCCGCATGGTCGCCCCCTCGGTCGAGCAACTGGCGCGCGAATTCGACGGCCGCGCCGTTGTGGGCAAGCTCAACGTGGACGAAAACCATACAGTTACCGGGCGTTACAACATCATGAGCATTCCCACGCTGCTCATCTTCAAAAACGGCGCCGTCGTAGATCAGATCGTCGGCGCGCAGCCGCTAGAAGCGCTGCGACAACGACTCGCACGCCACGCCTAGGGGTGATTATGCCTGACATCGGTCGCTTGCTCATGCTGCTGGGCAGTGGGATCTTCATTCTCGGCCTGATCCTGGTGTTGGCAGGCCGCGTGCCGTGGCTCGGCAACCTGCCCGGCGACATCCGCTGGCAGCGCGGCGACGTATCCGTCTACATCCCGCTCGGCACAATGCTCGTGGTGAGCGTCGTACTGTCGCTGCTTCTTAACCTAATCGCGCGCTTCTGGCGCTAGCGAAAGGCAAAATGTAGTCGTGCTCAACCCCCGGTCTTGGCGGTTGACGATCCCGACTAAAGCAAAGGCCGGAGACCAACAACGGCTGCGCCTCCGGCCTTCGTTCTTCCGCTTCAACTCAGGTCATTTCGCCCAATACAAGGGTCTTCATCTAGGAGGGCGCTCTACGCAACCTTGATGCCTCCGTTCCCAGGTCTGCCGATCAGGTTGATGAAAACGTCCTCCAGCGTCGGTTCGACCTGCCGCACTTCGCTCACACTGATGCCGCGTGCGACAAGCCGTCGAGCGATCTCCTCAGCCGGTAGCGTGTCCATATCGACAAGCGTATGCACGTCGTTGCCCTGAAGAGCGACGTAATAGATGCCAGGCGTCCCGTCCAAGAAGGCCACTGCGTCGAACGGCTTGGCGCAGACGACCTTGAACAACTGGCCTTGCAGCGAGTGCTTGAGTTCGGCGGGTGACGCCAGTGCACGCAGAATGCCGTCGTGGATCATGCCGATCCGGTTGGCGTGCTCGGCTTCGTCAAGGTAATGGGTCGTGACGAAAATTGTCCTGCCCTCGCGCGCCAGTTCGTAGATCATCGTCCAGAACTCCTGGCGCGATACCGGGTCGACGCCCGCCGTCGGCTCGTCCAGGAATAGCAGTTGCGGATTGTGTACGATAGCGCAGCCCAGGGCTAAACGCTGCTTCCAGCCGCCGGAGAGTTGGCCGGCAAGTTGGCCCTCGCGCCCCGTCAACCCGGCCATAGCGGTTAACTCAGCCAGCCGCGCCTTGCGGACGCTCGACGGCACGTTGTAGACGCTGGCGTAGAACTCCAGGTTCTCGCGCACAGTCAGGTCCTCATAAAGCGCAAAGCGTTGGCTCATATAGCCGATCCCCTGCTTGATGCGCTCGCTCTGCCGCGCGATATCGTACCCCAGCACGCTCCCCCCGCCCGACGTCGGCGCCAAGATGCCGCACAACATGCGGATCGTGGTGCTCTTGCCCGAACCGTTCGGCCCCAGAAAGGCGAAGATTTCGCCCTCGCTGACCGAAAATGTCACATCGTTGACCGCGATCAGGTCGCCGAAGCGCCTGGTCAAGTTGTGTACGTCGATCACGACAGGCTTGGACATCACGCGATCCGCTTCTGGAAACGCCACGCACTCAGTCCGAAAACAATGAAACTGAACAGCGCCAGAGGAAAGACGGCCGGCCACAGCACCTGAAATCCGACGCCCTTGAGTATGATGCCGCGCAGGATCTCCAAATAGTAGGTCATGGGCACAAGCAGTCCGAGTTGCTGGATCACGAATGGCATACTGTCGCGCGGGTACATAAAGCCCGACAACAGGATGGAGGGCATGATGATGAACATCGCCATCTGCGTCGCCTGGCCTGCTGTCTGCGATAGGGTCGAAACAAACAAGCCCATGCCGAGCGACCCCAACAGAAATAGGATCGACAGAAGCGAGAGCAACAACACGCTACCGGCGATCTCCACTCCGAAGATGATGCGCGCCGCGACCACCGATATCGCCGCGGCCGCCGACGCCGTGACGGTATACGGCAGAATTTTGCCGAGCATAAACTCCCACGTCCGGATGGGCGTGACGATGATCTGTTCCAGCGTACCTTGCTCTCGCTCGCGTACCACGGCGAATGCCGTCAGAAGCAGCGTCTGAAAAGTGAGAATCAGGGCGATGATGCTGGGGACCATGAAGTTGACGCTCTTCATGCTCGGGTTATACAGCACCACCGGCCGTAGATCGATCCCGCCGGCCGTGCCGCTCACGCCGCGCCGCGCCATCATCGCCGAAGTGAGCCGCACCGATTGCGACTGAGCCACCGCCGCCGCGGCAAAGGACGCCGTCGACGCCACATTCGGATCTGAGCCGTCCACCACCAACTGCAGTTCTCCCATCTGGCCGCGCATCACCTGGTTACCGAAGTCCGGCGGGATATGCAGCGCCACCTTCGCCCTTCCGGCGTCAATGGCGTCGGCCAACTCCGCACGCGACAGGGCATGGGCCGCCACGTCGAAATAGCCGCTGTTCTCGAAGGCGGCTATCAGGGTGCGGCTATCGAAATCACCGGACTCATCGAAGACGATCATGTCCAGATGGTCGACGACGGTGTTGATCCCATAGCCGAACAGGAGCAGCAACATGACCGGCTGCACCAGCACCATCGCCAGGGTACGCCGGTCGCGGCGGATCTGGATGAACTCCTTGCGCATCATCGCCAGTACTCGAGAAACCATGACGCGCCTCCCTCAGGGCGCAGGCGCGAAAATGACGTCAGCCGGCATGCCCGGCTTAAGCGCCATGTCCGGGTTATCGACGCGAATCTTCACGCCGAAGACCAGATTGAGCCGGTCAGCTTGGGTCTGCACGTTGCGCGGGGTGAACTCCGCACGGGGGTTAGTCGAGGTAACCACGCCTCGGAAGCCTCGCCCCGGGAAGGGGTCCGCTGTGACGGTCACCTGCTGTCCTACCTGGACCCCGCCGAGGTCGCGCTCCAACACATAAGCCGTCAACTGCAGCGAGGTCAAGTCGGCCACAGCCAAGACCGTCTGCCCCGGCGTCACTACCTCGCCTGCATGCATAGCCACGCGCGTTACCACGCCCGATATCGGCGAGTGCAGCGCATAACGCTCGGCTTGGACCTCGAGTTGCTGGCGCGCAGCTAAGTTGGCCTGCATGATCTGGACTTGGATCAACGCATCGTCAAGCTTCGCCACCGTCTCATCCGCCATGACGATCTGCCCCTCTTGAGCCAGTTCGACGATCCGGCCAGGCACTTCGAATCCGACTAGTATCTCGTCGGCTTCGAGCGTACCGGAGGCGATCAGCGGCCCTTCAGTCTGCATCCAAGGCCAGATCCAAGGCCAAGTCCAGCCGTTCGAGCCGAACCACCATGCGGCCGCGGCGATCAGCAGCGGAGCCAGCACACTGAACGCAACGATCGGCTTACGAGAATGGGCGGTCGCATGGAGACCAGAAGTCTCGCCCACAAGTCGGTAGTCTTTATCTTGTTGCAAGGGTTGACGCGTCGATCCGTCACTCATAGGATGAACCTTTGAGACATCTCTGGAGGTGTCTGTGTCTACAGGGGCGCTGCTTACGTAGCGAGTTAGCGCAGCACGCGCGTATCGCCCTCGCGCCGGGTGATGCGCCGGGCGTCTGCCTCCTCGAGCAAAGCCTGCACATACCGGCGGCTCACGCCAAAGTGGTCACGCGCTTCCGCCAACGTCATCGAGCCATGTTCTGCGATGTAGCCGCGTATCCCGGCGAGCATCGCCTCGAACTCCTCGCGGCGATAGATGACGCCGCCGCCAAGCGGAACCAGACGGTCTTGCTCGACCAGCATTTCCATCAGCCGCTCATCGCCGCCCAACATCTGCAATACATCCTGCGCGTTGGGCGGCGCATAGCCGGCATCAGCCAAGGTTTGAAGCGTCCGTTCCATTCGCTGTTGCTGATCGGACGTAAGGCGCACCGCGTGCCCGGGCAGCCACATGCCGTTCTCGTCGGCGCTCACGATGCCGCCGGCTGCGGCTGTCTCCGCCAGTGCGTTGAACAGGCGCACGTCGACAGCCCTCCCCAGTGACTCTTGCAGGCGGCTGCGCAACTCGCCGCGCGGCATCGCTCTGCGTAAGGGATGCTCGGCGTGATAGCTGCCAAGGGCGCGGACGAAGCTCTCCATGACCTGGTTACGCTGCCCTAGAGTCATATACCGCGGCTCCGGTGACATTACCGCCCTCGCGATTGCGCCGGCATTCAGCAATTCCGCCAGCGTCTCGCTCGCAGCATCCACGCCCAATCCGCTGTTTTCAGCCAGCTCCGCCGCCGTCTGGAAGGGCCGGTTGCCCAGCGCATCGAGTATCACTTCGTCCGGCGCTCCATGCGCGAGCGTCTGGAGTCGCTCGATCACCCGTTCGTCAAAGCGACGCCAGCGCCGTCGCGGGTGCGGGTTGAGCACGACGCCCCCGCCCAGCGTTTCACTGGGCGACGGCTGGCGCAGAATGAAGCGGTCGCCAGCCACAGCCACGACCGGCTCTGCCAGCCGCAACTGCAGCCAACCCGACTCGCCGCCCTTCAGTTCCTCTGCTCCCAACAGCCGCACGACGGCAGGCTTCTCCGCTGCCCCGGAGAAGAAGTCGACGCGAGCGTTATGTCGCAGGGGCTTAGCCACGCCGGGCAGCAGGCGCACCGACACGTCGATTAGGTGCGCAGCCTCAATCGAGTTGGGCTTGACAACCACATCCCCGCGGCGCAGGTCGTCGACGCCGACGCCGGTTAGGTTCATCGCCAGCCGGCTGCCGGGCTTGCCTGCATCGACCTGCTGCTTGTGCGTCTGTAAGCCGCGAATGCGGGCGCTGCGTTTGCCGGGCAGTATCTCGACCGCATCGCCCACGGCGAAAGAACCGTCACTCAACGTGCCCGTCACGATCGTTCCGAACCCGCTCAGGCTGAAGATGCGGTCGATGGGCAGGCGCGGGCGCGCCCGATCTCGACGCGGCGTCAGCTCGGTCAACTGTCCGGCTAGCGCGCCGCGCAGCGTATCAACGCCCGCGCCTGTCATGGGGCTGACCCGCACCACAGGCGCGGCGGCAAACCGCGTCTCTTGCAGCAGTTCGCCGATGTCCAGTTCGACCAGATCGAGCCACTCGGGGTCGCCTACCAGGTCGATCTTGGTCATCACAACCAGCGCCGACGGTACGGCCAACAGGTCTAGGATCGCCAGGTGTTCGCGCGTCTGAGGCATCACGCCTTCGTCAGCCGCGATCACCAACAGCGCGGCGTCGATCCCGCCGACACCGGCTAGCATATTTTTGATGAAGTCGATGTGCCCCGGAACGTCCACAACGCCGATGGGCTCGACCGCGCCGCCGGGGAGCGGCAGGTCAAACCAGGCAAACCCGAGGTCGATGGTCATGCCCCGGGCCTTCTCTTCTTTCAGCCTATCCGGGTCGATGCCTGTCAGCGCCCGGACGAGCGTTGACTTGCCGTGATCTACATGGCCGGCAGTGCCTACGATGCGCATGGACGGTCACCGCCGCTAACCGCGGCTGTTGCCGTTTTTCTGCTCGGCAGACTCGCCGGTTATGATGCCCGTGGTCCGTCGTTGGCTCACCTGGCTGGCGTATAGCTCGGCGTTGCGGCGCTGTCGCTGCCATTCCTCTTCCATGGCGCGCACGCGCTCGTCGCGCGCCTTGACCGCCCCTTGCATCCCTTCCAGCCACGATTGCGCCGTCATCAGGAAGTAGTTGCCATAGGTTTCTTGCAATTTCCAAAGCTGTTGGACCAACGCCTCGTAGATCTTCAGGTCGTGGATGATCGGCGGGAAGCGCTCGATCACCTCACGGTTATACTTGTCCTGTTCCGACCACAGGTGCTCCTGGCGCAATTCCGACTTGCGCCGTTTCTTCTCGAAGTCCTCGCGGAACTCGTCCATCTCGCGGCGGATGCGCTCTTCGGCTAAGCGCTGTAACTCCTGCACCTGGCTCTGCTCGCGCAGGATCAGGTCCTTGAACTCCTGCATCTCCTGCACGGCGCGCCGCGCCACCTCAACCTGTTGGCCGAACGCTTGCATTCGCTCGTACGACTGGTTCACCAGCGTTTTCTGGTCTTCGATGGTCTCCTGCCAACGTGCGATCACCTGCTCACGGTCGACAAGCGTGGCGCGGATCTTCTCCATAAACGCCTCTTGTTGCTCACGCAGCGTCTCGATCTGCCCCGGCAGCTTCTCGATCTCGCCCGCCTGCTTGCGGATGTTTTCCTCGAAGACCGGCAGGCGCGATGAGGCGGCCTCCACGCGCTTGAACAACTCAACCGTCTCTTGCTGCAGTTGCGCAATGCGTTTGGTGTCGCTCGTGCGCTGCTCGGCTAGGAACGGAATCTGGCGCGTCCTTTCTTCAATCTCCTTCGCCAATGCGCCGATCTGGTTGCGAATGCCCATGATCAGCTCAGAAAGTCGATTGTCCTCCACCGAGCGGACGTCAATCGACTCCTCCAGGCGCGTGATGCGCGGCAATTCCTTGCGCACCTCGCTGATTTCGCGGCTCAATATCTCGCGATCAGCCAGGCGAGCGCGTTCGATCTCGCGCTGTCCCTGTACGCGGCTCTCCTCGATCCGCTCGACGACTGCGGTCAGTTCCGACTTGGTATTCTGGATAGCGTGCTCGATCTGCCCGAACTTGGTCAAATGCGCCTGGGTGCCTGCCAGACGACCTTCCAGTTCTTGTATGCGGCGCGCTTGCTCCACAATATCGGACGACTGCGCCTCGATCCGTTGCTGCAAACGCGCGATTTCCGCCCGGTCGCGGCGGTGCTCCTCGTCCAACCAATTCACCATCTGGGCGATTTGTGCAAGTTCCATGGGTATCCACCTTGGTTATCAAGAGTCTCCACAGGCTCTGTGAGGCTGTATTATAGCACAGTCATGTCGATTCCGGGCGACGCCGGCAGCATCGGTGATGTTCGGCAGGCATGCCACGCGCTGCCTGTCCCTCCTAAACCAAGTTACCGGTCCGGTTTGACCGAAAACAGAACCCGCTGCTACAATGCTCAGGTTCCTCGGAGCAACCCGTCAGAGGCGTTTTCCGGTTGCTGCGATATACGATGTTTTCGCGTTGCCGGCGCACAGTTGCACGTTCCGTTTTCTGCGCCATGGTGGACGTGATGACGTCGTGACTAGGCCATACGCGATCTCGTTGTCTTCGGCATTCTTGTTCGTGGCGTGATTGCATCGTTTCCCGGCGTGCGCAATTGAGTAGCCAAGTGAGTGGCAGCACAACATAAGTTATGCAAATTGGCATTGATGCTCGGCTGGTCTATCACCAACCGGCGGGAATTAGCCGTTACACGCGGTATTTGATGCGGGCGATTTCCGAAATCAACCGAGACGACGACTTCATCGTCTTCCAGCACCGCAGGCATACTGAACCGCTCATCAGCAAGCCAAATTTCCGGCGGGCGACGCTCTTCGCTCCAGTGCATACGCGGCTGGAACAATTGATGTTGCCATTGGAACTCATGCGCTTCTCGCTCGACCTGCTTCACAGCACGGACTTCATCCCTCCCTTACACGCCTCGCTGCCCACGGTCATCACCGTGCACGATCTGGCCTTCCTCCACTGGCCTCACTTTCTAACCAAGGACAGCGCCGCCTACTATGGGCAGATTGACCGCGGCGTACGTCGCGCCAGCCATATCATCGTCCCTAGCGAGAGCACCAAGAAGGACTTGATCGCGCAGTTGGGCGTTCCCAAGAACAAGGTCAGCGTCATCTACGAGGCCGCCGACGGCAGCTTCGGTCCGCTGCCCGTCGAACCGACCCGCCGCCAGGTCTGCCAGCGGTATGGCCTGCCCGACACGTTCTTTCTGTTCGTCGGCACTATCGAACCGCGCAAGAACGTCGATGGCCTGCTGCGCGCCTTCCGGCATCTGCTGGACAAATACAACACGGACAACGTGGGGCTCGCCATTGCCGGCGGGCGCGGCTGGCTATACGAAGAAGTTCTGGATTTGATCCGCAAGCTGAAGCTGGAGCACAACGTGTTCACGTTAGGTCGCGTCAGCGACAGCGACCTCCACAAGCTCTATGTCGGCGCACGCTGCCACGTTCACCCTGCTCACTACGAAGGCTTCGGACTGCCGCCCCTCGAAGCCATGGCTTGCGGCACGCCGACTATCGTCAGCAACGTCAGCAGCCTGCCCGAAGTCGTCGGCGATGCCGCCCTTTTGGTAAACCCTGAAAACTGGGAAGAACTCGCCGTCGCCATGCACCGCGTCCTGACCGACGACCAACTCCACGCCGAATTGCGCGAAAAAGGCCTCCAGCGCGCTAGTTGCTTTAGCTGGGAACAAGCCGCAGAAAGGACGCTGGAAGTCTACCGCCACGTCATCGAGGACCCGGCGCCTGTGGCCGCAACCGGTACGCCTGCAGCCAGCCCTCCGACCAGCCGGCTCTAGCTCGCCGGCCTGCGCCGAACATGAACATCCTTTTCTTGACGCCCCAGTTGCCCTACCCGCCGCGTCAGGGCGCCACCATTCGCAACTTCAATCTCATCCAGCGCTTGGCGCAGCGCCACCAGGTCGACCTGCTGACCTTTCTCGCCCCGGGCGAATCGCTGGAGCCTTCGAATCCGCTCCACTCCCTCTGCCGTCGTATCGGCACAGCGCGCCAGCCGCAGCGGTCGCTCGCCCGTCGCGCAGCCGGCACGCTCTTCTCGCCCCTCCCAGATATGGCCCACCGTCTCGCCAGTCCCGCAATGAACGCATTGATCGACCAGGCGCCAGCGCAAGCCTACGAACTCGTCCAGATCGAAGGCATCGAAATGGCCCCCTATGGCCTGCGCCTCTTGAGACGCCGCGCAGACGGCAGCCGTCCTGCCCTGGTCTTCGACAACCACAACTGCGAATATCTGCTGCAGAAGCGTAATGCGCTTAGCGATCTGCGCACGCCCTCGCGCTGGATCGGTGCAACCTACAGTCTTGTACAGTGGCAGAAGCTGCGGCTTTATGAACGGCGTGTGGCCAATGCCTCCGACCTAACTGTCGCCGTCAGCGGACCGGATGCGCAGGCGCTCGCGCGCATCGGCATCCGCACGCGCATCGCAGTCGTACCCAACGGCATCAACGCCGCCGCCTATGCGCCGCTCTGTCACCGCACACCCGACCCCAACGCCCTCCTTTTCATAGGCAAGATGGACTACCGGCCCAACGTCGACGCCGCCCTGTGGTTCGCCCAGGAGGCGCTGCCCATGATACAATCAAATGCGCCTGCGGTTCGCTTTCAGATCGTCGGCCAAAACCCGCACCCGCGCCTAGAAGTTCTGCGCGGCAATCCGGCCATCGACATCACGGGTACGGTCCCGGAAATCGAGCCCTACCTCGCCGCAGCCGCCGTCTTCGTCATCCCGATGCGCGTCGGCGGCGGAACCAGGCTGAAAGCGCTGGAAGCGATGGCGGCCTGTAAGCCCATTGTCAGCACCTCTTTAGGCGTAGAAGGCATCGGCGTGGAGCATGGCAGAGAACTCCTCATGGCCGATACGCCGTCCGCCTTTGCAGAATCAGTGCTCGAATTGCTCGATGATCAGCGGCTGCGGGCAGGGGCGCTAACAACGCTCCTTACGGAGAACGCCCGCCGCTTCGTCGACGAACACTACGACTGGGACACCCTTGTCCCCCTGCTTGAACAGGCTTATGGTGAACTGGGGTTGACGTTCAGTTAGGGCGGCATGGAGGGCTATCGTGTGAAGCGAACACGTCAACGACAGCGAGCCAAAGCGCCTATCAGATTGACTGGCGTCCTGTTCGCCCTAGCCGCCAATCTCTTGTTGACGACCGGCGCCGACATTGTCGTACGCCGGCTGCAGGTCAGCCTAGACTACGAAATCATCGCCACGCTGGTCGCCCCGTTCATTGCAGGGTTGCTGTCCGCCTTGTATGCACGACAGCGCGGCGCCATGCACGCCTTTATCGGCGGTATGCTCAGCGTCCCGATCCTTGCCATCTACGTCTTTGCATTGAATTGGCAACTCGCCGTCTTTGCCGGAGCATTCTGCGGGCTGGGCGGGGCGATGACAGAAATCCTGCTGCGCCGGCGTATCCCTGCCAAATAAGCCATTTGGGTGCGGGGGTACGCGTACCAACACAAAAAGCAGGTATGCTGATAGCTGGAATCACGGCTAATATCGCCGTACAAAGCTAAACAAGTTTAGAGGAAGTGATAATAATGGCTTCAAAACAGTGGAGTGCTTCTCCTGCAATGCAGATCGATACGGACAAGACCTATTCCGTCACGATTGAGACCGAGCGCGGCAACATCGTCCTGGAACTCTATCCGGAACATGCCCCCAAGACGGTCAACAACTTCGTCTTTCTGGCGCAACAGGGCTTCTACGACGGCGTCACGTTTCATCGCGTCATCGCCAACTTCATGATCCAGGGCGGAGACCCCACAGGCACGGGGCGCGGCGGTCCCGGCTACCGCTTCCAGGACGAGTTCGCCGGCAACCCTTTGCGACATGAGACAGGCGTCATCTCCATGGCAAACGCCGGCCCGAACACCAACGGCAGCCAGTTTTTCATCACCCACTCCCCTCAACCGCACCTGGATGGCAGGCACACCGTTTTCGGCAAGGTGATTGAAGGACAAGATGTCGTCGACGCCATCCGCCAAGGCGATACAATGATCAAAGTTACGGTGCAAGAGAAAGAATAGCACGGCGCGCAGGAGGAACGAATGGTCACCGCCATTGTGTTGATCAACGTCAAGCACGGTCACATCAACGACGTGGCCGAAAACTTGCTGGCAATGCACGGGGTTTCAGAGGTGTATTCGGTCGGCGGACGCTACGACCTGGTCGCCATCATTCGTGTGAAGACCAACGAAGAGATGGCCGATGTCGTGACGAGCCACATGCTCAAGATAGAGCACATCGAGAACACCGAGACCCTACTGGCATTTCGCGCCTATTCGATGCACGATCTCGAGCGCATGTTCGCCATCGGCAGCGAGGCGGCATAACAACGAGTTGGCATAACGTCAAGGCGTATGCAGCGATAGTAATTGAGCCGTATCGCGCAAGGCAGTCAACATCGCGATGGAACAGCAGGCCGGCGTGAATGCCGGCCTGCTGCTATAGGCAATGCGGTCATTAGCCGCACTGGCGTACGACAGATCCAGATAGATCCGCCACATGAATGACGATGAGCCGGTCATCCAAGTGCAGTGCGATGACTGCTGGATCGGAACCTATGCGCTCCGGCTCCGGCTCGACCGCCCCTTGTCCATCCGCGCCGGTCGCGTACAGGGCGGTCACCCTATCGACTTTCCCGCCGGAGACTACGTCTACGCCGGCTCGGCACTAGGAGCGCATAGCGGCCATGCCCTGCCGCGTAGGCTGCTGCGTCACGCTTCGCGCAGCGCTGAACGGCCCCCGCACCCGCTACGTGCTGTACTCCTAGAGCGATTCTCTGCCGGCGGGCTGGACGCCGTCCGGCTGCTGCCTAGGACGCCAAAACGCCTTCATTGGAATATCGACTACCTGTTGGACGAGCCGCACACGCTGCTCGCCCAGGTATACTACATCCGCAGTCCACTTCGCCTGGAACACGCCCTCGTCGACTATCTCGAACAAGACCCCGCCGCGCGCATCATCGTTCCGGGCTTCGGCGCACACGACCATCGCGGGCACACGCATCTATTCGCCGTCCCCGAGGAAACTGCTTGGTGGGATGTGTGGCATGATATGCTGCGGCGGCTTGTGGTCGCGCCCTTTTCGCGATAAACTCCGTGTTGTCGTAACGTAAAAGCAGGAGTTTACCCCATGACACGCGCAGCCGAACCACCTGTCGACGCCTCCGCTCCGACCTACGAGCGCATCTATGCAGTCGTCCGCCAAATTCCGCCCGGCAAGGTCGCTGCTTACGGACAGATCGCCTCCATCGTCGGCGGCTGCACAGCGCGCATGGTCGGCTACGCCATGGCCGCGCTGACCAGCCGCCACGAAGATGTCCCCTGGCATCGCGTCATCAACGCCCAGGGCAAGATCAGCCTGCGCGCCGACAGCGCCGGGGCCGCACTCCAGCATCGCCTGCTCGAAGAGGAAGGCGTACGCTTCGACGCATCCGGCAAAGTCGACTTCCGCCAGGTGCGCTGGTCAGGACCGCCTCTCGACTGGCTGCTCGAACACGGCGATAACCCAGAACCCTCCTGGCGCGATGATTAGGTACACTGGACCGAAGCGCGGCCATACTGATCACAATGGTTCCTCCGGCCAAAATTGCTTCTTGACAGCGCCGACCATGCGTGCTATCTTATCCGCCAAGTGTTAGATGGATGCAATTACAACTTGTCATAGATGCAGAGTTGATCTCCATGGCATCGCAAGTGATTGTCGAAAAACCGCAGATGATCCTTGACCGTACGCAGCGTACCGCACGTACCGCTTCCTTCTCCGCGACCTCGAACCTGCGCCCCACATGGCGCGGGTTTTCTTTTTCCGGCTTCTGGTTTAGCTATTACTATTTTACCGGCGCGACGCCATCCTGCGCAGGAGGGAAGTTGATACCTGGCTGACATCAGGTAACACCGAAACTCACCGAGGGCGTGGAATGGCGAAATTCCCGCCCTCGTTTTTTTTATGCCGTCGAGCGCGCTGGCCTCTGACCCAAGCCGCATGAGGCCGCTCGGCGCAACCAAGCTGTCCTTTCTACCACTCGGAGGAATGACCGATGAGCATTGTAGCGTTTCAGGGAGAACGCGGCGCCTATTCAGAAGAAGCGATCCGGCAGCAGTTCGGGCCGGACATCACCACCCTGCCCTGCCGCGCCTTCGAAGACATCTTTGAGGCCGTCGAGAAAGGCCAAGCCGACTACGGCGCCGTGCCCATCGAAAACTCCGCCGCGGGCAGCATCAACAAATCCTTTGACCTGCTGCTGGAGCGCGATCTGAGGGTCAGCGGCGAAATCCTGCTGCGCGTACGCCACAACCTGCTCACGATACCCGGCAACGCCGGCGCCATCCGCGAGGTGCGCAGCCACTTCCAGGCCCTCGCCCAGTGTGAAGGCTTCCTTAACCGCTTCGGCTACACCGCCGTTCCCTGGTACGACACCGCCGGCAGCGCCAAAGACCTCGCCGCCCAGCCTGCGGAAGGCGTCGGCGTCATCGCCGGCAAACTCGCCGCCGAAGTCTACGGCTTGGAGATCGTACACGAGGGCATCGAAGACATGCGCCACAACTATACGCGTTTCTTCGTCGTCGGCAAGGGCGAAGCCGAACGCACCCCTACTTCCAAAACCTCGCTCGTTTTCGCTGTGCCCAACACGCCCGGTTCGCTCTATCACGCCTTAGGCGAATTCGCCGAGCGCGAGATAAACCTAACCAAGTTGGAGAGCCGGCCGCGTCGCAACCGGCCCTGGCACTATGTCTTCTACCTCGATTTTGACGGCCATTGGCAGGATGCCAACGCAGCCGAAGCCATCTTGCGGCTGCTCAACCGGGCCGTCTTCGTCAAGCTGCTGGGCAGCTATCCCGCCGCCCCGCCGCTGAACAACGAGTCAACTGTCGCACAGTCAGAACTGCTGCAGATCTAGCCAGTCACACAGTCTCAACCATAATGGTGAAGGAGAAACGTTCATGATCGTCATTATGAAACCCAACGCAACCGCCGCCGAGATCGGCGCCGTCATCCGGCGAGCGGAGTCCCTCGGGGTCACCACCCACCCCATCTACGGCGATAATCGGACCGTCGTCGCCTTGGTTGGCGACCTGACGCGCGTGAGCCGCGAGTCGTTCAACGCCATGGACGGCGTAAACACGACGGTACGCATCCAGGAGCCGTACAAACTGGCGAGCCGCACCACACGGCCCGAAAACTCGGTAATCGACGTAGGCGGCGCAGTGCGTATCGGCGGGCCGGAAGTCGTGGTCATGGCCGGGCCGTGCAGCGTCGAGAGCCGTGACCAGATCGTCGAAACGGCTATCGCCGTCAAAGAAGCAGGCGCCAAAGTGCTGCGCGGCGGCGCATACAAACCGCGTACCAGCCCTTACAGCTTCCAGGGTCTCGGCCTGAAAGGGCTCGAGTACCTGGCTGAAGCCCGCGCCGTCACCGGCCTGCCCATTATCACCGAAGTCGTGACGGTGGAGACGCTGCCGATGGTAGCCGAATACGCCGACATCCTCCAGATCGGCGCGCGCAACATGCAGAACTACGGCTTACTGCACGCCGTGGGCAAAGCCCAGCGCCCCGTCATGCTCAAACGCGGCATCAGCGGCACCATCGAGGAGTTGCTGATGTGCGCCGAGTACATCGTCAGCAACGGCAACTACAACGTCATGGTCTGCGAGCGCGGCATCCGCACCTACGAAACCTCCACGCGCAACACGTTCGACCTCAGCGCCGTGCCTGTGATTAAGCACACCAGCCACCTGCCTGTGGTTGCGGATCCGTCGCACGGCACCGGCTACCGCGAATATGTACCGGCGATGGCTAAGGCAGCCGTCGCCGCCGGCGCCGACGCCCTGATCCTGGAGATCCACCCCGATCCCGACAATGCGCTCAGCGACGGTCGCCAAAGTCTCAGCCTCACCGACTTCCGCAAACTCATGGCCGATCTGCGGCGCGTAGCCGAAGCGGTCGACCGCGTTATCGACGGCGAGCCGAGCGCTGAGCCGGTCGCACAAGAGGAAACAGCCCAGGTAGCTTAGCCACGTTGCATAAACGGCCCTGCACGCAGGCCAACCACGAGGAGGTAGCGCGCCATGATTATCGTCATGCAGCAAAACGCCCAGCCGAAGCAGGTCGAAGATGTCGTCCGGCGCGTCGAGGGACTCGGCTATAAGGTCCACCTGAGCCGCGGCGAGGCCAGAACCATCATCGGCATCATCGGGGCTGACGAACACCTCTTACAGCCGACAGCCTTTGAGGCTATGGACGGCGTCGAAAAGACGATGCGCGTCATGCAACCCTTCAAGGTCGCCAGCCGTGACTTCTCACAGGAGAACACGGTAATCGACGTGGGCGGCGTCAAGATAGGAGGGCCTCAGATCGTCGTTATGGCCGGCCCTTGCAGCGTGGAGAGCCGCGAAATGCTTCTGGAAACAGCCCACGCCGTCAAGGAAGCCGGCGCGACCATCCTGCGCGGCGGCGCATTCAAGCCGCGCTCCAGCCCGTACAGCTTCCAGGGCCTTGGCGAAGAAGGCCTGCGCTACCTGGCCGAAGCGCGCGAGCAGACCGGCCTGCCCGTCATCACGGAGGTCATGACGCCGGAGGACATCGAGATCGTCGGCGATTACGCCGACATCCTCCAGGTCGGCGCACGCAACACCCAGAACTACGTATTGCTGCGCGCCCTGGGCAAACAAAATAAGCCGGTCTTCCTCAAGCGCGGCATGAGCAGCACCATCCAAGAGTTGCTGATGAGCGCCGAATACATCCTCAGCGGCGGCAATATGCACGTCATGGTATGCGAGCGCGGCATCCGCACCTTCGAGCCGCTGACCCGCTTCACCTTCGACGTCAACGCCATCCCGGTCATCAAGGAAATGAGCCATCTGCCCATCGTCGCGGACCCAGCCCACGGTACAGGCAAGTGGAGCCTCGTCGCACCGGTAGCCATGGCGGCAGTCGCCGCCGGCGCTGACGCCATCATGGTCGAGGTTCACCCCGACCCGACTGTAGCCTGGAGCGACGGCGCACAGAGTTTGACTCCGGCGCGCTTTGCCGAGATGATGAAAGCATTGGCGCCCGTCGCCCAGGCTGTCGGTCGCACGCTCTAGCCGGCGCTAGCCATCACGCAAGCAGGGATCGCCATGCAGAAACGCCTGAAGGATTGTCGCGTCGCCGTCGTGGGGCTAGGCCTGATGGGAGCCAGCCTGTGCATGGACTTGACGCGTGGCGGCTTGTGTCGCGAAGTGCGCGGCATCGCACGGCGCACCGACACCGTGCTCGAAGCGTTCTTCAGCGGCGCCGTAGACCTCGCGACCAACGACCTCAATACCGGCGTCCTCGGCGCGGACATCGTGGTCCTCGCCACGCCCGTGCGCACAATCCTCTCCATGTTGGAGGAGATCGGCCCGCTGCTCTGGCCTGGCTGCCTGGTTATCGACATGGGCAGCACCAAAGCCGAAATCTGCGCCGCCATGGAGCGCCTGCCGCACGGCATCCAGCCTGTCGGCGGACACCCTATGACCGGCAAGGAAACAGCCGGATTCAGCGCTGCCGAACCAGGCCTCTATCAAGGCGCGCCGTGGGCGATTACGCCCCTCGCCCGCACCAGCCAGGAGTCGCTCGATCTAGCGCACGAACTCGTACATGCGGTCGGCGCACAGCCCATACTACTCACGCCGCAGCGTCACGACCGGCTCGTGGCGGCCATCAGCCATCTGCCCTATCTGGCAGCCGGCGCCCTCGTCCATGCCGTCACCAACCTGGGCGATCAAGATCCGCTGGTCTGGGACCTCGCCGCCGGCGGGTTCCGCGATACAAGCCGCGTGGCTGCCAGCGACACGCGCATGTTTCTGGATATACTCATGACGAACCGTGAGGCTGTTCTCGACCAGCTCGACGCCATGCTCAGCCACCTGCAAAGCCTGCGCGCCGCTTTGGCCGATGGCGACGAGTGCGAGCTCAACAGGCGACTGAGCGCATCCCAGGCCCGTCGTTCCGCTTGGAGACCGCGCACCCGCCCATGAAGCGGCTATGAACCAGCCATGTACCAGCAACCAAAATGAACCCGAGGAACTCGCTATGACCAGCATCCGCATCCAAGGCGGGCCGCCGATCAAAGGACGCTGCCACGTCCCCGGCGACAAATCGATCAGCCACCGCGCTGTCATGTTTGCCGCCATCGCCGAAGGCGTCAGCCGCATCTCCAACTTCCTGGACGGCGGCGACTGCCGGCAGACCGTGCGCGTCATGCGTCGCCTCGGCGTGAATATCGAGGAACAAGGCCCCACCGAGCTGCTCGTCCACGGGCGCGGCCTCGACGGCCTGCAAGAGCCGGATGATGTGCTCGACTGCGGCAACTCCGGCACAACCATTCGCCTGCTCGCCGGATTGTTGGCGGGCCAGCAGTTCACCAGTTTTCTCACCGGCACGGACCAGATCCGGCGACGTCCTATGGGCCGTATCGTCAGCCCACTGCGCGCCATGGGCGCCAGCATCATCGGGCGGCAAGGCGGCGACCACGCTCCCCTCGCCATCAACGGCAGTTCCTTGCGCGGCATGGAGTACGACATGCCTGTTGCCAGCGCCCAGGTTAAGAGTTGCGTGATCCTCGCCGGCCTCTACGCCCACGGGCTGACCGTTATCCGCGAGCCAGGCCCAGCACGCGACCATACGGAACGCCTGTTGGCCGCCATGGGCGCGCCGCTCGCGGTCTACGGCAGCACGGTTCACTGCGAACGCCCCACGGAGCCGCTTCAGGCGCTGGACATCGCCATACCTGGCGACCCGTCGTCTGCGGCCTTCCTCGCTGCAGCTGCGGCCATCGTGCCCGACAGCAGCATCACCATCGCCGGCGTCGGCGTCAACCCCACGCGTACCGGCTTCCTCGACGCGCTGGCAGAGATGGGCGCACGCATCGAGTACCGCAACCCGCGCGAACGCTCCGGCGAACCCGTCGCCGACCTCGACGTCAGCGCCGGCGAACTGCGCGGCGCGACCTTCGGCGGCGAACAGATCGTCACCATGATCGACGAGCTGCCCGTCCTCGCCGTCGTGGCGACCCAAGCCCAAGGCCGCACGGTCATCCAAGACGCGGGCGAACTGCGCGTCAAAGAGACCGATCGCATCGCCACCACCGTGAGCGAGCTGCGCAAGATGGGCGCCAAAATCGAGCCGCTGCCCGACGGCTTCGCCGTGGAAGGTCCTGTGCGCCTCATGGGCGGAACCGTAGAGAGCCTCGGCGATCACCGTCTCGCCATGGCGTTGATCGTCGCCTCCCTCGCCGCGCAGGGACCAACCACAATCTACGGCTCGGAAGTGACCGCCGACAGCTTCCCCGGCATCGAGTCCACCCTCCAGGCGCTGGGCGCGGATCTGGAAGTGCGCCCATGACAGAGAGTGCAGCCATGACGCCGGACACTTCCATTTCAGGCCGCACCCAGGTCGTCGGGCTGATCGGCTGGCCTGTCGGGCACAGCGTCAGCCCGCCCATGCATAACTCTGCCTTCGTTGCCCTTGGCCTCGACTGGCGCTATGTGCCGCTGCTCGTTTCGCCTGCCCCGGCAGAGCGCATTGGGGAAGCCGTGCGCGGGCTAGCCGCCCTGGGTTTGCGCGGGGCCAACGTCACCGTTCCGCACAAACAGGCGGTCATGCCCTTTCTGGACCAGCTCACGCCCGCCGCGCAGGCTATCGGCGCAGTTAACACCATCCGCGTCGAGACGAACGGCGAATTGCACGGCGACAACACCGACGCCCGCGGCTTCATTGCCGACCTGCGCGACCACGGCGTCGACCCGGCAGGGCAGCAGGCCCTCGTTATCGGCGCCGGCGGGTCGGCGCGCGCCGTCGTCTACGGGCTAGCCGAAGCCGGAGCGGCAAGTGTCACAGTTCTCAACCGGACGGAGTCGCGCGCGGCTTCGCTGGCGAACGATCTGTCGCCGCACTTCCCCGGCTGCACTATAGCCGCCCAAGCCTTCCCGCGGGCTCTCGCCGCAGCCGCCGGTAATGCGGAGTTGATCGTCAATTGCACGTCGCTCGGCATGACGCCCGACGTCGACGCGATGCCCTGGGACGCTGCGCTGCCCTTTCGCAACGATCAGGTCGTCTACGATCTCGTCTACAACCCGCCCGTCACGCGCCTGCTCGCCAAAGCCCGCGCAGACGGGGCGACGGCCATCGGCGGTAAGGGCATGTTGGTCTGGCAGGGCGCGCTGGCCTTCGCCTGGTGGACCGGCGTCGAGCCGCCCATCGACGTGATGAAGGCAGCCATCGGCATGGCAGCCGCAGACCGGAGAACGTAATAGGCGCCCACGACAAGAGCCATGCCCCTGAATTGCCGCCTAAACGATGTAGGCCACTAGAAGAGAGGAACCTGATTGATGCCAAACTCAACCGCCGGCGCAGCACACGGCAAACAGACCGTGAATTACAGCGCCTATCCCGATGAGAGCGGTCATTTCGGCCCCTATGGCGGGAAATTCGTGCCCGAGACCCTCATGCCCGCCCTGGACGAACTGGAGGAAGCGTATCTGCGCTCACGGAGCGATCACGATTTCCAGGAAGAACTCGCCTACCTGCAGCGCACCTTCGTAGGCAGGCCGACGCCGCTCACCTACGCCCGCCGCCTCAGCCAGCACTTGGGGGGTGCACAGATCTACCTCAAGCGCGAGGACCTCGCCCACACCGGCGCACACAAGATCAACAACGCCTTAGGCCAAGCCTTGCTCATGAAGCGCAAGATGGGCAAAACGCGCATCGTCGCCGAGACCGGCGCCGGACAGCACGGCGTCGCCACGGCTACCGCCGCCGCCCTGCTCGGCATGGAGTGCGTCGTCTACATGGGCACGGTCGACATGGCGCGCCAGGAACCCAACGTCTTCCGCATGCGCCTGCTCGGCACAGAAGTACGTCCCGTCGAATCCGGCAGCAAGACGCTCAAAGACGCCATCAATGAAGCCATCCGCGATTGGGTCACCAACGTGCGCACCACGCATTATCTGTTGGGCAGCGTGCTCGGCCCTCACCCCTACCCGACCATGGTGCGCGACTTCCAGAGCGTCATTGGCCGTGAAGCCCTCAGCCAGATGACCGAAAGCCCGGACGGGCCAGGCCGCTTGCCCGACGCCATCGTCGCCTGCGTCGGCGGCGGCAGCAACGCCATCGGCATTTTCCATCCCTTCCTCGATCATCACGAGATACGCCTGATCGGCGTCGAGGCGGGCGGGCTGGGCATCGACAGCGGCGCGCACGCAGCCCGCTTCGCCGACCCCAAGCTCGGACGCCTCGGCATCCTACAGGGAACCAAGAGCTTCGTCCTGCAGGATGACGACGGGCAGATCGCGTTGACCCACAGCATCAGCGCCGGCCTCGACTACGCCAGCGTCGGCCCGGAGCACGCCTGGCTGCGCGACCTTGGCCGCTCTGAGTACACCTTCTGCACGGACGACCAAGCCATGCAGGGCTTCAAACTTCTGTGCGAATTGGAAGGCATCATCCCCGCGCTGGAGAGCGCCCATGCCATCGGGCACTTGCTGGAGTTGGCCCCGCAGATGGACCGTGACCAGATCATCCTCGTCAACCTCAGCGGCCGCGGCGACAAGGACCTCGGCGCCGTCAACCGCGTGCTGGCTAGTGAGAAGTCCTGACCCATGCCCGATGAACGAATGCAAACCCAGTCCAACAGAGAGCGACCAACCGAATCATGAGCGCTAAGACCGGACTTGAACGAATCAATCACACCTTTGCCGTCGCACGCCAGGAGCGTCGCGCCGCGTTCATGCCCTATCACGCCCTGGGCTATCCCAGTCGCCAGGTGACAATCGACGCCATCGCAGCCCTGGCGGATGCCGGGGCCGACCTCTTCGAGATCGGCATCCCCCACAGTGATCCCCTGGCGGACGGCCCCACAGTCCAGACGGCCACGCACCAAGCCCTGATGCAAGGGACGACGGTCACCGCCTGTCTTGAGATGGTGCGCGAGTTGCGCGACCGCGGCGTCACCCAGCCCTTCTGCGGCATGACCTACTTCAACCCGCTCTACCGCTACGGCGTCGAGCGCTTCGTCAACGACGCAGCCGCTGCCGGTCTCGACGGGTTGATCGTGCCGGATTTGCCGCCGGAGGAGGCCACAGAACTAGAGCAGGCATGCAGACGCGCAGGGTTGGCGACGGTCTATATGCTTGCGCCAACCAGCACCGAAGAACGCATCCGCCTCGTCGCCGGCCATGCCACAGGCTTCATCTACATGGTCAGCGTCACCGGCATCACCGGCGCGCGCAGCGAACTGCCGCCTGACCTGGCCGCGTTTGTGCGCAGCGTCCGGCGCCACACAGACCTGCCCCTGGCAGTTGGCTTCGGCATCAGCACCGGCGAGCAGGCCGCTGCGGTCGCCGCCATCGCCGACGGCGTCATCGTCGGCTCGGCGCTGGTGCGCGCCGCGGGCGTTGACGATGATCTGGCGACGCTCAAAGCGCTCGCCGCAGATCTGGCCCGCGGCTCGCATCATCCCGCCGCCTAGAGGTCCAAGCATCTACATAAAATAGTGGCGCCCGGAGACCCTGGGCGCCACTTTCAGTTAACGGTTATGCTGTCTACTTGGCGATCTGCCGAACAGGGCGCGCCTCGATGTAGCCGCGATACCCTTGCGGCGCGAGTTGGAACCTCGGAGCATCCTCATCCGCCCATTCAAAACCGTAAACCTCAGGATTGTAGGTCTTCATCGCTTCCCACAATTCCGAGATGGCCGCGCCAAAGCTCTCGTCGTCGTACGGCTGTCCCTGAAAGACCATCATCTTGCACGCCGGGAGGTCAACGATCTCCAGGCCTTCCGGCACGACTCCGGCGTAATCCGCCGGAACCTCGACACCCTGGGCGTAATAGGATGTGCCTGGCGTCCGGAATTTATCGGGAAGCCACATCCCAATCGGCTCATAGAGAGCTTCCTTCACGCTGCACAGCAACCCCCAGATGTCGCAGCCCACTTCCTCGCAATACTCGAAGTAGTCTCTTGCCTTGGTTCCTCTCTTGAGAATCAGCTTTCGTTGCGGACGTTCTATGATCTGAACAAACACTGTATGAGCATTGGGATTCTCTGCCATCGTTCCAGTTCCTTCTGAGATATGGAGGTGATAGCCTCGGATTGAACTCGGCATGAACAGGTAGACCGGCGTCGGATTTCTGCTGTACTTGTGGGGCGTTACGCCAAATTCCTTCGAAAACGCCCTGGTGAAACCTTCGTGTGAGTCAAAAACGAAATCCAATGCAACGTCGATGACCTTCGCCTTTTCGTCCCGCAATACCAGGGCAGCGCGACTCAGCCTGAGAGAACGGATGTATTCGAAAGGAGTCCTGCCCGTGAGTTCTTTGAAGATTCTCGCGCTGTGAAAAGGCGAATAGCCGGCGCGCCTCGCCAACTCGATTAATGTGATGGGTGAATGAATGTTCTGTTCTACATAGTCCTGCATACGCTGAACGGCTTCGACTCTTTCCCATCGTTCCATCCGCGCCTCTCCTTCCAACAACCAATTTAGCAGAGAATGGACGTCGGTTCTTGACTTGGATTGCGAAAATTGCGTCTATGCAGTTGTTCTCGTGGACGTAAACGTCGAAGGTTTCAAACAGCCCGTTCAGTGGAGTAAAGGGCTCCCGCGCCTCTGTTTCACAGATCTCCGGGCGTAGGGGAGTCAGTCTTACTTACCGTCCGAAGCCAAACTCGGTCGCGCTGAAGAAAAGAGGGATCATCAACACCGCCCCGGCGAAGATCGTCGCGATCTCGAGGTAGACCCAGCCCTGGGCGGCGCGCATCAACCAGCGCCGCCAGCTCCCAGGCGCGCGCCGCCGTTCGCGGTATGTATAACGTACGAGGTACTGCTCCTCCGACGCAACTGGTTCGAGGGGCCGCAGGTCCCAGCCGGCATGCTGGAACAGCCGCGGCGCTGCGGTCACAGCGCGATGAGCCGCAACCCCAAGCGGCAGCACGAACACGACCGCGTACGCTAACGCCGCCAGTCCTACGTCGAGCCAAAAGGGGCGTACCGGGCTGTAATGCGTAAAGACGTCAACCCAGATCCACGCCAGAAAGAGAAGGAGCGGCGCGGCCAGCGCCCAATGTAAGGTAGCGCCAGCATCGGGCGTGGTTTCAATCAAGTCTGCGGGGACGACGCGGCGTCTAGGCTTGTGCGCCGGCTCTCGACTCATTCTTCTTGCCTCACAATGCAGCGCGGCGACGCCTCATTTGCGCCGTCTGCTTCTGCCAGGCCGAGTCCTGTCCGGTCGCTTGGCGCGATGCGAGCGAAACAAAGCCAGCCATTCATGCACCTCATCTTCGCTCAGTTGCACATCGTCTTCGGCCCCGGCCTCCTGCGATTCGGGTGCACGCAGCGTGAAGCGCGCCACGAACTCGTCGCCGCGCAGCGTCTCCACGCCGTGCGCCTCGGCTACCTGCAGCAGCGCGGCGTCGTTGCTCACCAACGTCAACCCCTTGCGCCTGCCGCGCAGCCGCCGGCGGATTAGGTCGTCCGCCTGGGCCGGGTCCGCGGCGAAGACCACCTCGACGCCTCCACCGCTTAAGTTTCGGTCACGGCCTCCGGGAATGCCGCGATCGAAGATCACTGTGATCGCGCCGCGGTAGCGACTTTTCCAGACGCGCAGCCGGGCGACCAGCTTCGCCTCGTCGTCCTCGTCCGCCAGGTTGATATCCTCAAACACGCCGGCGCCGATGAGGTTATGCCCGTCAATCAGTAAGGGCATCTGTCTTTCCGAGTAGGCGACGCCAATAGATCTCCTTGCGAGCGCGGTTCCGCCATCGCCACAACAGGCCTGGCGGGTAGCCCGCCATTTTGGCGAGGTCTCCCACTAGGCGGATCAAGGGCGGCAGCAGATAGCTTGCCCAGCGCTCAGCCCGCGTCAGCCGGGTGGACAGCGCGTGCAGCCGCTGCCACGGCCGGCCAAAGTAGGCGACCGTCCCCGCAAGCAGCCCTGCCAACCCGAACAAGCGCGCGACGCCTCCTTTCCATAGCAACATCCCTAGTATGGGCAATCCAACCAGGTACACCGCATAGCGTACGGCGTGACGCTTGCGCCACAGATCGGCCTTGCCGTCCCCGCGTGCGTAGCGGTAGTATTGCAGCCAGAACGAACGCAGGCTGGAACGCGGGCGAAAATGCGCCAACGCATCAGGCCGCCAGACGAACGCGCTATTTCCTTCTGCAGCCAGCGCATTGAGGCGAAAATCGAAGATCAGGTCCTCGCAGTAGTCCAGCCATTCCGGATAACCGCCCGCAGCGGACCAAGCCGATTTGAGAAACGCTACAGAGCGGCTGCTGGGCAAGAAACGCTCCGGATCGATATCGTCGACAAGCGGCAGCACGGTCGCGGCCATCGCCGTCTCGAAAACGCCGCGGCAGTCCGGTACAAAAAAGCCGGCGGCGGCGAGAGGTTCGGCGGCATCTTGCGGGGCGCCATCCCACGGCGCGGTGAGGTTCTTCAGCCAGTCCTTGTCCAGTCGCACGCCTGCATCGGTCACGGCGATTAGCGGCCCCGCAGCGCAGGCGATTGCCGCATTGCGACCGCGGCTGATGTTCGCCCCTGGCTCGACGAATACCTTAACCTCGCCCAGACAGCCGCCCTGCGCCTCCGCCCACTCACGGATCAGGCGTACGGTCTCATCGGTGCTGCCTCCGTCGCAGATCACAACTTCGTCAGGTAGTCGCGTCTGTTCTGCCAGCGACGCAAGCAGCCTGCCGATACTCTTCTGTTCGTTATATACCGTCGCCACAACCGATACCTGCATGGCTCCATTGTGCCCTACGGCCCTACCGAACACCAAGTTGCGCCCGCGGCTGCGAACTTGCAGATTCGCCAGACTGCCGCTTCTTTCGCCGTCGTCGACGTTGGCCAGATCCGGCACAGGGCCGCCGGTTCCTCCACTTATGGGGCTGCTCTTTCCGCCGAAACCCATTCGGATAATTGGGCGGGAAATTGTATAATGGGCCAAGCTCACCGTCGCAGACCGCGTTTTACGCCCTAGAAGGGTAATCCACTTGACATCCGAGCGAGTCTACGTCGCCATCGACCTCGAGACGACAGGTCTCGATCCCAACCGCGACGCAATCATAGAGATCGGCGCTGTGCGTTTCGCGTGTTCGTGGCCCGACATGGGCGGCTATCGCGTCTTGGAACGCTTCGTCACGTTCGTCAATCCCCAACGCCCCATTCCGCTGCGCATCCAGCAATTAACTGGCATCCGTGACGCTGATGTAGCCGGTGCGCCTACGCTCGACGCGGTCGCGCCCGAGTTGCTCGCCTTTATCTCCTCCGACGTGTACTACGTCATTGCCCACAACGCCGGCTTCGACATGGGCTTTCTCCAGGCTGGGGGCATCGATTTTCATCGGCCTGTGCAGGACACCTTCGAACTAGCTTCCATCCTGCTCCCCGGCGCCGCCAGCTATAGCCTCAGCGAGCTAGCCCGCGACCTCGACATCCCGTTGCCGGACGCGCACCGCGCCCTCGACGATGCCGAAGCCGCCAGTTGCCTCTTTGCCCGCCTATTGCAGGAAGCGGCGAGTTTGCCCGCCGGCCTCGTCCGCACTTTGCTCGACTGCGGTCAGGATTCGGGTTGGCCGCCTATCCGCCTGCTGGAGGACCTCGAAGCGTGCGGCGCCCTTTTCCATGACAGCTCGTTCGGCACGATAGGCTCTGAACCGGAGGCCGGTGACGGCGCACTGCCGGAAAACGCACTCATACCCGCCGAAGCGACGACCTATCGCAATGTCGATCCGGCTGACCTGGACACGTTTATCGCTCCTCAAGGTTTCCTCAGCCAGACGCTCGGCCCTACATACGAAGCGCGCCAGGGCCAGGCTGACATGGCTCATCGCGTTCTAGACGCCATCAACCGCGGCGATCACCTGCTGATAGAAGCCGGCACCGGCACCGGCAAGACGCTGGCCTATCTGCTGCCCAGTGCGCTTTGGTCCATGCGTAACCAGCAGCGAATGGTCGTTGCCACCAACACCATCGCCCTACAGGACCAGATCATCGACAAGGATATGCCTCTCGTCCGCGATCTGCTCCACCTTGCCGGCTACCCTGCGCCGCGCAGCGCGCTGTTAAAAGGGCGCTCCAACTATCTCTGTACGCGCCGCCTCTACTCATGGTATCGAAATCGCCGTCTTCGCCCCCTAGAATTGCGGCTGCTGGCGCGCATCCTCGTCTGGTTGCGTCATACCGCCACCGGCGACGTCAGCGAGTTATTCTTGCCGACGCCAGCCGAACGAGCAATCTGGCTGCACATCGCCTCCGACGCCGACTCATGCTCCGAGAGCCGCTGCGCCCGCCCCACGCAGGCCGGCCAAGAATCGCTGGGGTCCCACTTCCATGACTTCTTCCATCAAGCCCGCCAGCGCGCTGAGTCGGCCAATATCCTTGTCGTCAACCACGCCCTTCTGTTGACAGATATTCAGGCTGGCGGCAGAGTCTTGCCGCCCTTCAACCACCTCATTGTCGACGAAGCCCACCGGCTCGAAGAAGCGGCAACCGACCAACTCACCTATCGCACCGACTGGAACGCCGTCGCCGTCTGGCTGGGGATCCTTGGGCAGGACGGCAGCCTGGCCCGCCTCCTGACCGAAGCCTGCACAAGCGCCGAGGACACGGATAGCCTGCGCAGGTTGGCGCGCATCGACTCTCTCGCACGGAAAACGGCAGACAAAATCCAGCTATTCACAGGCCGGCTGCTCCACTTCGTGCGCAACCAGGAGGCCATCCGGACGGACTCGCAGTATACGCAGCGCATCGCGCTCGACCGGGCGCTGCGCTCGCAGCCTGCCTGGAGCGAACTCGAGATCGAATGGGATACGGTCAATAGCAGCCTGCACGCCCTGCTGCACGAACTCGATCATCTGGTCGAGGCTCTCGACGACAAACAGTGGCGACAAAAAGAACCGTTCTCATCGTACCTCGCAGAATTGGCCGGCGTAGCCCACGATCTCGGCGAGTTGGATGCGCACATGGAGCAGATCATCTACAGCCCTGGCGACAGCCGCCGCGAATCGGTGGCCTGGGCGGAACTAGACGAACCGTCCGGCAACGCCGCTATGGTCTCCGCGCCCCTCTTCGTCAGCGACGTAATCGAGCGTGAACTGATCCACAAGAAACGTTCCGTCATCCTCACAGGCGCAACGCTGCGCACCGGCTCCGGCTTTGCCTTTATCCGCGACCGCCTAGGCCTGTGGGATGTCACAGCCTCAACCGTCGACAGCCCCTTCGACTATGCCGCCAGCACGCTGCTCTTCATGCCTTCCGACATGCCGGACCCGCGCGACGGCCAATACCAGCAAGCGGTCGAACAAGCCATCATCCTAGCCGCACTGGCTACGGGCGGCTCCACTGTGGCGCTCTTTACCAGCTACGCCCAGTTGCGCGTCACGGCGGACGCCATTCGCGCCCCCCTAGACCGCCACGGCATCACCGTACTGCAACACGGATCCGCCAGCCGCCGCCGGCTGCTTCGCGAATACCGGCAGACCGAGCGCGCCGTTCTTCTCGGCACGCGCAGTTTCTGGGAAGGCGTCGATCTCCCAGGCGAAGAGCTGCAATGCCTGCTGATCGTCCGCCTGCCCTTCGCCGTACCCAGCGACCCGCTCGTCGCCGCGCGCACAGCCGATCTGGAAAACGCTTTCCGCGACTACACGCTCCCCGATGCCATCATCCGTTTCCGCCAGGGGTTCGGACGTCTGATCCGCCGATCCACGGACAAAGGCATCGTCGTCATCCTCGACAGTCGCATCTGGCGCAAAGACTACGGCAGCGCCTTCATCGAATCGTTGCCCATATGCACGACCCGATTAGCCCCCCTAGCCAACCTCAGCGACGAGATCAACCAATGGCTGAAACCGGGGCCACGCGCCGTGCCTCTGCGCGCCTCAAACACCGGGTGGCCGCGTGACGCTTGAGCAAAGCACGCACGATCTGATCGATAATCGCACCGGGCGCGACGAACGACGGCAACGCAGTGTCGACCTGGTCTCGACGGTATGGCGGTGGCTGCTTTCGCCGTGGACGCTCTTCTCGGCAGGAACAGCTACCCTCATTCTCCTGCCGGCGGCGTTTTTCTTGCCCCAGTTGCCGGGGCAACTCAACGACGAGCCGGCCGCGGCCGCGCGCTGGCTCCTCGCGGCAGGGGCCGCTTATGGCGCGCTCGGCAATACCCTGCGTGTGGCTGGGCTGTTCAACCTCCTGGGCAGCCTTCTTTTTCGCACGCTGCTCGCCTTCATTACCCTGCTGGTAGCGCTTCACTTCGCCGACTGCCTGGGCAAGGCATTCGCCGTGCGAACGCTTATGGCACGCTTCGGCACGTTGACCGCCCAACCCGGTTCTCCCGTGACGCCGCCGGATGGCCTAGCCGTCTATCGCACGCGCAAGGCCGTCGATGACGCGCCTTCCGCCCTCGCCGCGCGCATCGCCGCGTCCATGGCCCAGAGGTATGGCTACTTAGCCCGGCACGAAACCGGCGAATTGGCCGGGAGCCAAGAGACGCGATTTTTGGGCGTGCGTCGCCGGCACGCTTACGCGCTCCAGGTATTACCGCCGCTGGGCCTGCTGCTCGCCTTGGCCGCGGTCTGGCTTTTCCTGCTCGCCGGCTGGAACATCAGCTCGCCCATCCTTGCCCCCGGGCAAGCCTACCGCGCCCCGGCCCAAGATCTGCTCATCCAGTATCTGGTTGATCCAGGCGCAGAGTCGTCTGTTGCCGTCTCTGTCCTTGTTGAAGGCGAGGAGGTTGCCGCCGCCGCGCCGCCCGGCGCTCGTCTCCGTACCGGCAGCATTTCGCTCCAGATACAGCAGGAAGGCGCCGGCCTGCTCGTGCGCACGATCACGCAGGAACCGCTGTTGGCGCTCCCCGGGCAGACGGATCCAACCGTCGATGCCGGCCTCATTCTACCCAGCCCAGGCAGCGAAGAATCCATCCTGCTGCCCTCGCTCGAGGGAGGGCTGCGCGTGGTTAGACCGCCCGACGGTTCCGATTCCTTCCTGGTCGAAGTCTACCGTGGTCTGAACCTGGAACCCGAACAGCGCATCGAAATCACCGGCCCCGCCCAGCACGAGATCGGTGCGGCGGAGCAGAAATTGCAGCTCGAATTTATACCGATGCCCGGTCTGCGCGTCAACGTCCGCCACATGCCAGGGTTCGGGCTCATCTGGCCTGCAGCCATTCTCCTTATCATCGGCGCCGCCGGCTACGTCCTTCCGCCGGCGTTCACGCTCGTCCAAATCGCGCCCTGGCCTGCCGCACGCGCCGTCGTGATCGTACAGACGACCTTGCTAACCGATCTCGATCGGCTGTCGCTCGAACCGGGCAACGCAGCAGGTCCAGCACCTATTGAGCCACCCTAACCTCAAACGGAGCAATATAGCCGACCATGCGCACCCCAACACACCAACGCCCCTTCATCCTCGGCGTCGCCGGCGGCACAGGCAGCGGCAAGACTACAGTCAGCCGGCGCATACACGAAGCACTCGGCGGCAGCCATATCGCCTATCTCCAACACGATAGCTACTACTATGACCATAGCCATATGTCACCGGAAGAACGCGCCGCCTACAACTACGATCACCCGGACAGCCTCGACACCGACCTGCTCATTTCCCACGTGCACGCCCTCTTGAAATGGCAGCCAGTCGACGTACCCGTCTACGACTTCGCAAGCCATACGCGACAGGAGGAAACAATCCAGGTCAACCCCGCGTCGATCATTCTGCTCGAGGGCATCCTCATCTTTGTCGAACCGCGTCTGCGCGAGCTGATGGACCTACGTATCTATGTCGACACCGACGCCGATATCCGCTTCATCCGCCGCCTCCATCGTGACGTCAACGAACGCGGGCGCACGCTCGAATCCGTGGTCAACCAGTACCTAACCACCGTCCGCCCCATGCACCTGGAGTTCGTCGAACCGAGCAAGCGGTATGCCAATGTCATCATTCCCGAAGGCGGCGGCAACCGAGTCGCCATGGAGATGATCGTCAGCCGGCTCCTCGCCGTGATAGGGGCGACCTAAGCCGATGCCTGCGCCTAACACATCGCAAATGCCTGCCGATTCACGCTTGGCTGTCGTGATGGACATCGGCCCAGCCGTCCACCAGCGCGCCGGCCTCAGCCGCTACACGGTGAATTTAGCCGGTGCGTTGCTAGCCAATCATCGGGACTCGGTAGATCTCGCCGTCCTCTACAACAGTCACTCCGGAAACGCCCCGCCACTGGAACTCGCCGCGGCCCCTGCCTACCCGCTCCAGATGGGCCGCTATACCTGGCGGCTTTCCGCCCTCGCAAGCCAGGTCTTCCAATTCCCCTATCTGCCTGTCAACTCGCGGCTGGCCGCGTTCACCCAGTCCGCTGCAACAACGCCCAGCCGTGCCATCTATCACGCCACCGAGCACCTCTTGCCCAATGTCGCCGCGCCGACCGTTCTCACCGTCCATGATCTAATCTTCCGGCGCTACCCCCGGCACCACACGTTGACCAACCGCGCCTTCCTCAACCTAGCCGTGCCGCTCTTCGCCCGTCGTGCCGACGCCATCATCGCCGTCAGCCGCCACACCAAGCGCGACCTGCTCGAACTGTACGGGCTTCCTGACGAAAAAGTGCATGTCATCTACGAAGGCATCGACGAATCCTTCAAGCCCGCGCCGCAGAGCGAGCAGCATCGCGTGCACATGCAGTACAGCCCCGACGCCCCCTACCTATTGATGGTCGGAACCCTTGAGCCGCGCAAGAATCACGCCGCAGCCTTCCGCGCCCTAGCCGCGCTGCGTCAAGCCGGCTATCCGCACCGGCTGCTGATCGCCGGCGGCGACGGTTGGCTCTTTAGCCCCGTGCGTCAACTGCCCGCCACGCTCGGCCTCGACAATCAGGTCAGCTTCCTCGGCTACGTGTCCCACGCCGACTTGCTCGCGCTCTATTCCGCAGCGGATTGCTTCCTCGCGCCGAGCCTGTATGAGGGGTTCGGCTTCCCTGTCCTAGAGGCTATGGCTTGCGGCGCGCCGGTTGTGTGCAGCGACGCCAGCAGCCTGCCCGAAATCGCAGGCGACGCCGCTCTGATCGTCTCCCCGCATGACGACGCGGGCCTGGTAAACGCCATCCGCCTGATCATCGACCAACCACAGTTTGCCGCGCGCCTCCGTGAGTTGGGACAGGCGCGGGCGGCAACATTCCGCTGGGACCACTGCGCAGCCGAGACCGTGGATGTCTACCGCCACGTCGCGGAGCTGCGAGGGCGCTAATGCGCCTGCCTGTGCTATAATCCACGAACGATGAACGCTATGACGGGTGCGCGCACAACCGCCGGCCCCCGGCTGCCGGAAGACTTCCGCTTCAGCCAAACCAGTTTGCAGGTTTACGACGACTGCAAGCGGCGTTTTTGGTTGTCCTATATGCAGCAAACGCCCTGGCCTTCGGTTCAGGCATCGCCCATCGCCGAACACGAACGCGTCATGCGTCTTGGTCAGGCCTTCCATCGACTGATCGAACGCGCCGAGGCCGGCGTCCCCAGCGACGATGTACACCAATTCGTGAATGATCTGGAGCCGCCGCTGCAGGAGTGGTATAGAGCCTATCTCCAACATCGTCCCGCAGACCTGCCTAGCGGTCACGTCGAAGTCGAACGCGTGCTGGACGTTCCGTTTACGCTCGACGACTCCGCAGTGCGTTTGGTGGCCAAATACGATCTGATCACTGCCGAAGACCAAAGCCGTGCCGTCATCATCGACTGGAAAACTGGCCGTAAACGCTCTGACCCGTCTTCACTCCAACGCCGTCTACAGACTGCGCTCTACCTCTATGTGCTGGTCGAGGCCAGTTCGCGCTTGCCCTGGGGCCCTATCGCGCCGGAACAGGCGGAGATGCGCTACTGGTTCGTCGCCGCGCCAGAGCACCCGATCACCTTCCGCTATGACGCAGCCCAGCACGAGGCCAACCGCAACCGCATCGCCGCCATCATCCGCCAAATCCTAGCCGGCGAAAGTGAAGCAGGCTTCCCCAAAGTCCCCGATACGGACTTCAACCGCAAGTACCTCTGCGGCTTCTGCACCTATCGAGGCCTCTGCGATCGCGGCGAGCGCGCCACATCGATTGATGAGTGGGAGGACACCGAGTCGCCGGATATCCAGAATACCTATGAAGGCATTGACTTCAGTCTCGAAGATGTGGACGAACTCGCCTTCTGACGATTCACAGCTTATCTATGCCTGATACCTGGTCTATCCTGCCGCCCGTCGACGCGCCGCTCGACCTTCTCCCGCTGGTAGAAGGCCAAACCCTAGTCGCCCAGCTGCTGTCGCAGCGCGGCATCGATACGCCGGAAAAGGCGCGCAGCTTCCTCGACCCGCGCCACTATACGCCCGCGCCGCCCGACTCCCTCTATGGCTTAGCCCACGCTGGCGAACTGCTTGCCGAAGCCCTCACCGAGCGCAAGCGCATCTTCGTCTGGGGCGACTTCGATGTGGATGGGCAGACCAGCACAGCGCTCCTCGTCTCCGCCCTGCAGGATGTGGCTGGCGCAGACCGTGTCCGCTTCCACGTTCCCAACCGCTTCGAAGAGGGCCACGGCATCCACCTTGACAAGCTCAAACAGCTTCTCGCCGGCCCCGACTTTCGACCTGAGCTCTTGCTTACTTGCGACACCGGCATTGCCGAAGACGCTTCTGTTGGCTATGCGAAAGGCGCGGGCCTGACTGTGCTCGTCACGGACCACCACGACCCCGCGCCTGCTCTGGTCGAACTTGCACGCCAAGGCGCGCCGATTTGGGGCGCGTCTCCCCCGTCCGTGCCCGATGCCAACGTGCGCCGCGCCGACGCCATCGTCAATCCCAAATTCCAGGCGCCTGATGACCCGCTGCGCACCCTCCCAGGCGTCGGCGTCGCCTATAAGCTCATCCAACACGTCTATGCCCTGCTAGGCCGTAGCGGACAGGAAGAAGAACTGCTCGATCTCGTCGCCCTGGGCATTGTCGCCGACGTCGCTGAACAGGTACACGACGCCCGCTACCTGCTCCAGCTTGGCCTGCAACGCCTGCGCTGTACGCGCCGCATCGGCCTGCTCGCGCTGATGGACATCGCCGGCCTGAAACCCGAGATCGTCGACGCCGAGTCCATCGGTTTCCAGCTTGGCCCGCGTATGAACGCGCTTGGTCGCCTGGAGGATGCCACCGTCGCCGTCGAGTTGCTCACCACGCGCGACCCGATCCGGGCCGGGCAACTCGCCGCTCAGATGGAGCGCCTCAACCAGCAGCGCCGCCTCCTCACCAGCCAGATCACCGGCGCCGCCCTCGATATGCTCGAACGGCGCCCGCAATTGCTAGACTACAACGCACTTGTCCTGGCTCATCCGTCGTGGCACGCCGGTATCGTCGGCATCGTCGCTTCGCGCCTCGTCGAGCAGTTCCATAAGCCCGCAGTCCTGCTGCTCACGCCCGAAGGCGCGCCCGCACGCGGCAGCGCTCGCAGCATCCCTGGGGTCGACATCGGCGCTTCCATCGCAGCTTGCAGCGACCTGCTGATCGCCCACGGCGGTCACCCCGGCGCGGCGGGCGTGACCTTGCCGCGTGAGAACGTCGATCGCTTCCGCGAAGCGCTGCACCGGCAGGTTGCCCACCATACGGCTGCGGACACGCCTCCCGGCCTGGTCATCGACGCCGAACTGCCGCTCGCCCACGTCACCATGCCCCTCGTCGAGCAACTGCAACGCCTGGCCCCTTTTGGCAACGGCAACCCCGCGCCGGTCTTTATCACATCTGGTGTGGAAGTCACTGAAGACAGGCGCATCGGCAAGGATGCCAGCCACCGGCGGCTTACCGTGGCACAGGGCGAGGTCGCTCTGCCCGTCATCTGGTTCGGCGGCGGCGACGCCGATCTTGCCGCCTCGCCGATCGACCTCGTCCACACCGTGGGCATCAACGAATACAACGGCAATCGCAACGTACAACTGACCTATATGAACAGCCGCGCTGCAACCGGCCCTGCGGATCAGCCGCTGGTGCGGCGCGCCATGTTCGCCGCCGTGCATGACCTGCGAAACGAGGATGCTTCGCCAGCCAGTCTACCCGGCCCGGACGCCGCCATTTGGTACGCCGAAGGCGCCGGCGTGGAGCAAGCCGGCGCGCCCTACGCGCCGCGCACAGCTCTATCGGGCGCCATTCGCCACAGGCCCCTCGTCGTGTGGTCTATTCCCCCTTCGCCGGACCTGCTGCTCTGGCTGACCGAAACCGTCCAGCCCTCCGAGCTCTATCTCTGCGGCCGCGCCCCTGCCGGAGATACATCGTCAACAACGCTGCGCAACGTAGCGAGCATGTGCAAATACGCCCTCGCGCACGACAAGGAGCTAAACGTCGAGCGCATGGCGGCCCGCCTCGGCACAACCGAGGCCGTCATCCGCCGCAGCCTGCTCTGGCTGGAATCGCGCGGGCTGATCGTCTTGGCCGAATGGCAGCAGGGCGATTCCTTGCGCGTGGAGCCTGGGCCACGCCCATCCGCCGGCGACAGCGACGGCACACGTGATACGGCTGCGGACATCCTTCAGGCGGAACTGGAGCAGGAACTCGCCGAGGTGCGCGCCTATCGCCGCTACTACCTGCGCGCCGGCCTCCACCAGCTCGGCTTGGGCATTGACCCACCCGCCGGCTAGAGAACGCACAGAACGATGTCGAACATAACCGGCACGCGCCGAGTTGCCTCCTGGCGAACCGCCCACTATCGTCCGCCCTGGCCTGAGATCGCCGTACTCGCGGTCGCGCTCGCCACGCGCTTCTGGCGCTCAGCCCGCCATAGCGTTTGGTTCGACGAAGCCGTCAGCCTGCAATGGGCTGCAGCAGACCCCGCCTACACCTGGCGCGTCGCCTTCGCCCTGATCGAAGAAAAGCACCCGCCGGTCTACTACCTAGCTCTGCACTACTGGCAGCAGTTCCTATCGCTCTTTGGCTTGGCACAGAACGACGCCGCGCTGCGCGCCTTGGGCGGCATCCTCGGCGCGCTCACCGTCCTCGGCGTTATGCTCCTGGCGAGGCGGCTGTCCGGCCGCGCAGTAGGCTTGCTCGCCGGCGCGCTCGTGGCGCTGGCGCCGCTCCTCATCTGGTACAGCCAAGAATTGCGCATGTTCCAGCCGGCAGCCACCGCCGTCGTCTGGGCCGCGTTCGCCCTAGATGCAGCCTGGCGCGCCTCCAGCTTCAGCAGAAGGCTGCTCTGGTGGGCTTCGTTCATTGTCTTTCTCGAACTCGCCCTCTACAGCTATCTGTTCAGCGCCTTCATCCTGCCTGCCGCGGGTCTGACGCTACTGGTCCTGTCGCTACAGCGCCGCTCCCTCCGCTTCTTCGTCGAGGGCGCCTTAGCGTTGGCGCTGGCTGGGCTACTCTTCCTGCCCCTAGCTCTTAACGCCTGGGCCGTCAACGCCGCCGAGAGCACGCCTGGACAAGCCTTCGCCGGCCTGCTGCCCAACGCAGCCCGCTTGATCCGGGTCTTCACCGTCTGGCGTGCAGCCTGGCCCAGCGCAGTCATCACGGCGCTAGTGCTGATCTTTGGCGTCCTCGCCCTGCTCGGCCTAAGCCTAGCCTACCCGCGTGAACGCCGCGACGCCCGGCTCACCGCGCTCGGCGTTGACCAGTGGTGGCTCATCCTCTGGCTCGGCGCGCCTTGGCTCATCGCCAACATCTTGCTGGCGCGCAGCGGCTCGATCTTCTCGCAAGACCGCTACCTGTTGTTTATGGCGCCATTCTTTCTCTGGGCCGTTGCCCGCGGCATCGCCGCACTCGCCAGCCGCGCTACGACGGCGCTTTGGGCGCTTGGACCGGCCGCGCTGCTCACGTTGGCCCTGGCCCTGCCCGTCCTGTGGACGCCCGCCACGGCGCGCGAAAACTGGCGAGCCGCCGCCGCCTACATCCTCGACTACCAGCAGGCAAGTCAAAACCTGCCCGCCGCAGTCGTGACCCACGTCGACTACACGCACGCGCCCCTGGAGTGGTATCTGCGCCAGGAAGCCACGTTCGACGACTTGCCCGTCTTCTTCCCCTTCGGCGGAACGCTCGACCCGGACGAGACGGAGACGGTCATCGCGCCGCCGCTGTTGGGCATCGTTGAATTCGGAGCACATACGCTCTGGCTCACCCAAAGCCACCTCGAAGGCGTGGACGACAACCGCCTGGTCGAGCAATGGCTGGCCCAACGCTTCCCCCTCATCACCGAGCAGTATCCCGCGGGCATCAAACTCAGCGGCTACATGCTGCGATACCGCTACGACGACCTGCCCGTACTTGGACCGCACGCAGCCCGCCCAGCAGCCGAGTTAGCCCCGGGCGTCACCCTAGCCGCCTGTGAGATCACCACACAGCCAGCGCGCGCTGAAGACGCCGACATGCACCCGCCCAGCGGCTGGGTTCACGTCCGCCTCTGGTGGCACACAGACCAGCCGCCTGCCCACGACTACGTTACCACGGCGCAGGTCATCGGCCCGGAGGGCGTCTGGGGTGACCGGCTCTTCCGGGAAAACGAAACGAAGGCCTTCTGGCCTTCGTCGCAGTGGGTCCCTGGCGAATACGTGCGCGAGGAGATCGACATCAACCTAAACCCGGTAACGCCGCCCGGCATCTACCCGGTCTACATTGGCCTCACCGCTCCGGACGGGTCGGATGTGAGCGCTCCGGTGATGTGCGCCGAGGTCGAGATCTACTGATGCGGAGGGCTCTGTACTTGCCCTCGCCGCGGCAACTCGCGCTCCAGATCAGCGATCCGTTCGCCCTGGCTAACGATTAGTTCGGCTAGGAAGCCGACCAGCAACAGCAGCACGCTGATGATCGCCAACACGCCTGCTGCAATAAAGATCGGGCGCTGCTGCGTATCCGTCAAGACATAGAGCAGCGTCAAATAGACGAACGTCAGCAGGCTAACCGCCATCCCCGCCAGCCCCAGCCCCCCGAAAAAGCGCATCGGCGCCTGGCTAAAGGTCAACAGAAACTTGACGACCAGCACATCGAGGAAGCTGATGGGAATCCGCTCCCATCCGAATTTGCTGCTGCCCGAGCGCCGCGGGCGGTAATAAGTCGGCGTCTCGCCCACGCGAAAGCCCTGATGCACTGCGATCATGAGCAAGAAGCGGTGCCAGTCGCTGCGCAGAGGCGGAAAGCTTTCGACAACCTCGCGGCGCATTGCCTTGATCCAGTTGGCGTCATGTACCGGCACGCCGGCCATACGCTGCATGACAAAGTTGTAGATCGCGCTCGCCAGCACCTTGTTATCGCGCCGGCCTTGTCGCCACCCCGCAACTACGTCCAAGTCCTGCTCCTGCATAGCCCGCACCAGCGCAGGAATGTCTACTGCCGGATCCGACTCCATGTCAGCAGGAATAAGGATGACGATATCGCCGCGACTGTCCGCAAACATACGCCGCAACGCCGCGGTCATGCCCAGGCTGCGCCGGTGCGTATACACCGTCAGGTCGACGTAACGCTCCGCCAGCGCCGTGAGTTCGCGCCTGGTGCCGTCGGCGCTGCCGTCGTCCACCACGAGCACTTCTCCCCAACAGCCAAGCTCCTCGAAAACGGCAAAGGAGCGCGCCACCACTTGCGCAATAGTCCCTTCCTCATTGCGCGCCGGCACGACCACGCTGATCGTGGGGGATGCAGCCAAGTCGCTCATGCCGCCCGCTCCGGCTGTCCCACAAACTCGGCGATGCACTGTACCACGCGGTCCTGCTGCTCCTCGGTCATCTCCGGATAGAGCGGCAGGCTTAGGCATGTATCCGCGACAGTCTCGGTCATAGGCAGATCGCCCTTGCGATAGCCCAACTCGGCATAGGCCGGCTGCAAGTGCAGCGGGATGGGGTAGTGCACGCCCGCGCCGATCCCGTGTTGGTGCAGGTGTTCGAGCATCTCATCGCGGCGCGGTGTGCGCACCACGTACAGGTGCCAGGCGTGGCGCGCTTCCTCTGCAACCTGGGGCAGTTCCAGTTCAAGATCCGCCAGTAAGCTCGTATAGCGTGCAGCCAGCCGGTTACGCGCCTCGATCCAGTCGTCCAAGTGCGGCAGCTTCGCGCCCAGAATCGCGGCCTGCAACGCGTCGAGTCGTTCGCCGAAGCCGATCTGCTCATGCAGGTACTTGGCGCGCCGCCCGTGGTTGCGCAGCAGCCGCACCTGCTCGACGATCTCCGCCTGATTGGTCACAACCGCGCCGGCGTCGCCGTAGGCGCCCAGGTTCTTTCCCGGGTAGAAGCTAAAACAGGCGGCGTCTCCCAACACACCGGCGCGCCGCCCCTGCCACGTTGCGCCGTGAGCCTGCGCCGCGTCCTCGATCACGCGGATGCCGTGCTCACGGGCGATGCGATTGATGCGCGTCATGTCCGCAGGCTGGCCGTACAAATGTACCGGCATGACCGCTCGCGTGCGCGCATTGATGGCTTCTGCAAACGCTTCCGGCGCTAGGTTGTACGAGTGCGGGTCGACGTCGACGAACACGGGCGTGGCCCCGACCGCGCTGATGGCCTCTGCCGTGGCAATGAACGTGTGCGCCACGGTAATCACCTCATCGCCAGTCCCAACGCCCATCGCCCTCAGCGCTAGTTCCAGCGCCGCGGTGCCGCTGCTCACGCCGGCGCAGTGTTCGGCCCCACAATAGGCCGCAAAGGCCTGCTCAAAATTCGCCACCTCCGGCCCCAAGATGAAGCTCGACTTCGAGATCACGCGCCGGATGGCGGCATCGATCTCCTCGCCGATTACTTGGTATTGCGCCTGAAGGTCCGCCAGAGGTATGGATTGCGCCATGATAGCCTTGCCTTGTCGCTACAAAAAGAGGGCTGAGCCGTTCAGCTCAGCCTTAGCCCTCAACCTGCACAGCCATGTAAAAGATTATACGCCAGCACCACTTTGAGCGAAAAAACAGCGCCGGACGCCCCGATGAACCGGCGACGTCCGGCAGCAAAGTCCAGCCTCAGCCACGTGTTACTCGCCGGACTGGATCCGCTCGATCTCTTTACGGGCCTGCACTAGATCAAGCTGAATACGCTCGAACTCCTCGCGAGTGGCCTCGCTGGTATTCGTCTGCCCATCAGGCTGCTGCAACAGGATCCGGCTCAGATCGGCCTGCAGCTCCTCGATCTCATAGCGCAAGTAGATGAGCTCATTGTCTCGCCCTGCACGCAAAATTTCCTCATGGACGGCATCCCCCACCGGCGGCGCCGACAACTCCACCAACTCCGCCCGATGATCCTGCAGCCAGCGCCGCATAAACTCGTTGCCCACAGCCCACCGGTCATGCAGCCGCCGCAAATACCCCAGTTTTCGCAGCCCATACAGGAACGTATCGACGCGCTGCGGCGGCTCCTCGCTCAGCGCGGCCATTAGCTCTTCGCGCGTGGCGACGGACAGCTCGGAGACCGTCAACAGTAATTGCCGCTCCACCTGCGTCAGATACTGGAAGTCGATCCGGAAGAAGCCCGCCAGCAGCTGATCTGGGTTCAGGTCTTCGTCAGTAAGATCGCGCAAGATCCCCTTTCGCCGTTCGCCGGAGACGAACAACCGGTGGCAGAGGTACTGAATCAGATAGGGATGCCCATTCGTGTGGCGTAGGATCTCCTCCGCCAGCGCATCATCGACCTGCACCGGATGAGGCGACTGCTCCTGCCGGATCAAAGCGTGCGCCGCCTCCAGGTCAAGCTGCCACAAGTTCGCCAGGTTGAAGCCGAACAGAAACGGGCTGGTCGTCCAGCCGGCATTGACTTCGTTCAGTTGCGCCAACAGCTTGGTCGAAGTAACGATGCAACGCAGATTGCCTTCCTGCAGTGCTTTGCGCAGTTTGGCAAGCCACGCCTGTTCCGCCTCCGCGATGGGGATGAGTGCTTCCGCCTCGTCGATAAGCAGCAGAGGTCGCACGTCCGCCCGAATCGCGCTCCGGCCAAGAGAACGCAGCGCATCGGCGGCGTCTTCCCCGGCGTTCGGGCGAACAGCAACGCCGCGCGGCTCGAAGCGCGGCTGCGCCTCCTCCAGTGCGTAGGCAAGTTCCACCGCCATATCGCCCGAGTTGCGACAGCCCTGCAGATCCCAGAAAACCGGCACGAACAGCGACTCGCCGGAGGCCGTCAACTGCTCGATCTGGCGCAAGAGCGACGTCTTGCCCATGCGACGCGTGCCCACCAGCCACGTCGCAGAGTCGGACGTTGTCAGAAGGTAGTCGATCAACCGCTGCCGCCCGTAGTGATTATGGCCGCGCACCCAGCGCCCAACAACGTAAGGGATTCGCATGTTGCTATACAACGCCTCCATTATTCGCCTCGATACGCTCATGGGCGGCAAGCGCATCGGACACAACAATCTTGCGCCTACGGTCGGCCAACATATGATTCACCGCCTCGAGACCATATTGCTGAATGCGATACGGCCGTCCGTCTGCATGGTCGAGAATAAACTCAATCGCCTCCGGCTCATAGCGATAGTAGCCTTGAACCGGCGCAATGAGCAGTTCCAACGCCTGCTCCGGCGTAAACGGCTCCAGTTCGATCTCGTTGAATAGGTTGTACCACGGGCTTTCGACCCGATCCCACTCCTTACTGATACGTATGCCCGCCACCACCGCGCCCACGGTCGTGGCAAACTCGCGCATAAAGATGCGCCGTAACTGCTGTTGCACCAGATGGTCATACTTGCTCATCACATCCATCTCGTCCATCAGCAGAATCAGACGCAGTTGCCGCCTGCCTTCACGTACCGCACCATACTCCTGAAGCGCGTCGATCACGCGCCGCAGATCGCGGTTGAATTCACGGTCGCTGTACTCAGTCGCGGCCATCCTTCGATAGCGCAGCCCGTCAAGCCGAGGCAAGATAGCCGTTTCCGAATCCGGCAAGCGCAGCGCGCCGTCGACGATCTCCTCGATCAGGAAGTGGAAGAATGCCTCTTGCGGCGTCCCTTCCAAGTCCACATAGATCGGCGCAAACCAGTAATCTGCGTCATCCACCTCGCGCAGCGCGGCCATCAACTGAAAAAGCAGCGTCGTCTTGCCGATGCGTCGCTCGCCGTGGATCATGATGCTGTTGTTGTGCAGCGTGTTGACGATGCGCTGCACCAAACCGCGGCGGGCGTAGAACATATCATCGCGCCGCACCGGCTCACCGCTGACGTACGGATTGAACCCGCGATTCACGGCGTCAATACTGCGCCGCCGGTGGTTGAGCAACTCAACCGTGATGTAGCCGGCGCCCAACGTTGATATGAGCCCAAGCACGATGAGCGCCCTGAAAGTGTTCGGAGCAACAAGGCCCAGACCCGGCACATTCACCTTCGGCGGCGGCACAAACGCGTTGACCGTCTGCACAGCCGGTTCTGAGTAGTTAAACGACAGATCACGCGCCACGATCTCGAACCGATACTGGCCGGCCTCTTCAAACGTAGTCTCGATGGCGTTGGCCGTGACTTCCTGCCAGCCGCCGTCATCTCCAGGGCCGGAGCGACGATATAGCAGCTCGAGTTTGTCTCGATCCGTCTGCAAGTCACCCGCAGCGATGCTCAGTTGCAGCGCTTCGCCTACGGGGACTTCAATCGCACCGTCGGCACGCATCTCGAAGTCGCCTGTGAATGACCCGATCCGGACCCACGGCGGTCTTCGGTCAGGCCGGTAATAGGAGAGGCCTGCCGGTCCGCCAATCCAATACGCGCCTTCCTCAGCCGGTTCTATGGCATACACCACCGGGCTGTTCAGGCCGTCTTCCGGCGTCAAGCTGCCCCAGGTGCGGCCATCAAAGAGGCTGACGCCGGCCTCGCTCCCCACCCACAACATGCCCGCATCCGCCTCGACCTCCAACGTCCAGATCAGGCTGCTGGCAACTTGTCCCTCCAGGTCGGCAGGCGACCATGCTTGGCCGTCCCAATAGACTAACCCGGCGTTGTAGACAATAGCCCAGATGTGCCCGTCCGCACGCCAGTCGGGCGCAAGACCGCTGCCGATGATCCAGTTTCCCGGTATGCTGGCCTCATCCTCCGGGTTATGGGCGTGCTTGACCCATTGGCCGTCGGTCCTGCGCTGCCAGACGCCCGAATGTTTCGTACCCACCCACAGGCGTGAGCGGCCATCAAGCATCAGCGCCTCGACGCTCTGCTGCGCGAATTCGAGCAAGGGCTCCACGGATCCGTCACGCGTGTCATAGCGGATTAAGCCCAGATCCGTGCCGATCCACATATACGGCCCATCCGACAGCAGTACGGTCACGACCAAGCTGGGAAGCAGATCGCTCGTCAGCGCCTGTTCCCATCTGCCGGTGGCGTAGCGGAACACACCGGTAAAAGTCCCCGCCCATATCGCCCCGTCGGCAGCTTCGGCGAGTGTCAAAACGCGCGACGGCACGCCGTCTTCAGGCGTATAGACGACTTCCTCGGCAGAGGGCTTCACCTTGACACGGATGCCGCCTCCGCCCGTTGCCACCCACAGCCTGCCCTGGCGATCGACCAACAGATCGTTTACATGATTGATCAGATCGCCTTCGCCCTGGCCTTGGATCTCCGTACGCCACATATGCGCCTGGAAGCGAAATGCGCCTGCCGGCGTGGCGTACCAGATGTTCCCATCGGCGTCCACGGCAATCCCGCGCACAAAGCGCGTCGTCAAACTCGTATTACCGGCGGGCCCGTAAACCACAGCCCGCAGCGGATCGAGCGTAAATTCATAGGCGCCGGCCCCATCGGTCCCCGCCCACAGACGACCATCGCGGTCTGTAACAAGCGCTTGCACCGCTGCGTCGCGGCCATATTCATCACGCACGGGGACCAGTCGCCATTCGCCGGTATTCGCGTTGCGGAGCGCCGCCCCATGCACCGTACCGGCTGCAAGGCTGCCGTCCGCCGCTCTACCCAAGGCATATACGCCGTGAATGAAATGCCCCGGCTCATCTGCCTCGCGAACCCAGCCATCCTGCTCGCGCCGCCACAGCCCATCCTCGCAACCAGCCCAGAGCCGGTCGCCATGAACCAATAGCGCAAACACCGGCGCACCTGAGTGCGCTGTCTCGCGCACGATCCCGGCAGATCCAAACCGGTATAGGCCGTCTGCCGCCCCCACGTAGACCTCGCCGCGCCAATCGACTACTGCCTGTATGGGACTTGGCGCGGCCCAACTATGACGCCACGCTCGCCCATCCCAGCGATATAGCTGCCCCGAATCACCGCCGGCCCAAACCTCGCCGCAACACGAACCGGTCGCCAACGCCCGCACGGGCTCTTGAGGCGGCTGCCCATACATGGGCGCGATGGCCTCCTCGCCAACAGGCGCCGCGAAGGTCGTCCACATGCCGTCATAGCGGCTCACCCCTTGCTCGGTGCCAAACCAAACGGCTTCGTCCGAGGAGATGACCGCGAGAACGTCGTTCGACGCCAAACCGCCCGTCTGCTGTGTGAAGTGCGTCCAGCGCCGGTCCGGTCGGGTGAATAGGCCTTCAGCGGTCCCTGTCGCACTCTGAGCGCGTAGCGGCGCGCTCCACAACGCCAACACTGCCGCGAGCACAACGAACCGCAAGAAGAAGCGATTCGTCCTGCTCTTGCAGATAGCGTCGCTGCGCCTATACGTCGGCGGCAACCCAGCTGCCGTTTGCAATGACCGTATTACCTTCGCCCTCCTAAGCTGAGTGAGATATTTGCGCTCGCTCGAGTATCATAGGGACATTCATCGGCTCAGTTCGTCCGCAACGACGATCACTGCAGATATGAATCATTCCGAACCCCTCAATTATTGATGACGAAATAGCACCAAATTCGATACGGTTTTCCCCTGTTGACATACAATAACACATCCGCGCACCGCCGTCAATCAGAATTGGCAACTTTGTTCGGCCAATTCGCATCAATTTCCCGCCATTATTTCCGGCACCTCATTCTGGCGCGAAGGTAGGCTATCCCTCTCTATCGATGCGATCCGGACTTGCCCAACCTATGATACAGTAGTGATCGAACAAGTTGTGCGTTGTGCCTGGTTGAACTAACGAGATGCCATGAGACACCTGCTCGATCTACGCAGCTACCCGGCTCGCCTGGTGTTGGGTAGCCTCATTCTGATCTTGCTGACGACGCTAAGCGCTGGGGCGCCTGCCTATTGGCTGACCCGGACCGAGTTGGAGCGGCTGGCTTGGTCGCATGTCGCTGCGGCAAAGCACGCCACGCATTCCTTGTTGCAGGCAGAGCAGGAGCGGCTTGTCAACCTGTTGGCCTTGCTCGTTGAGCGTCCAACGCTGCAGCGGCTGCTGAACGAGGGTACGCCAGATGATATCGACGCTTACCTGTCCGCCTTCCAGAGCCAAAGCGACCTTAGCTTTCTCATCCTGTGCAACCCCTCCGGTGAGGCGCCGGCCTTTCCATCTTTGCCCCCTTGTCCGCATCGCTTGCCTAGTGGATTCCAGGCTATGGAGTTTGGTCCCGCAGCAATGGCAAACCGGCCTATCGCGCCGCACAATTCATCCACGTCCTCGGCTGTCGCCATTGCCGGACGGCTGCTGGACGGTGCGTTTCTTCGCCGTCTCGCAACAGACACCGGCGTGGAGCAGAGCGTCCTGAGCCATGACGGTCGCCGTCTTGCCAGTAGCCTAGGCGAGAACCTCACTTCGTCGCCTATCGAACATCATCCGGCGCCGACGGCCTTTGCAGCCGGCGCAACGACGCTCATTGTGAACGACCGGCGTTACTACGCAGCCTCGTTTCCCTTGCCCCAGAGCGGCGATGCTTCGACTCTATACATCGAGGCGGCGCTACCCGTCGACGACCTGATCGCCACGCGCAACCGCGCCCTCTCCATCCTGACCCTAAGCACCGGCGCCGTGGCTCTTTTAGCCGCTATCGCCGGCGTATGGACGGTGCGGCGCTTGACCAACCCGCTCGAGCAGCTTACCCGCGTCGCCGAGGCGATCAGCGGCGGCGATCTGACAGCCCCTGTTCCCCTCCTGTCCGGCCCAAGCGAAGTGCGCACACTGGCTGTCGCCCTCCAACGCAGTCAGGACAGCATGCTCGCCGCCCTAGACAACCTGGCGCAGGCACGCGACTGGCTCGACAGCCTCATCCGCTCTGTTGTAGAAGGCGTAGCGACGTTCGATCAGGCCGGACGCGTGACGTTCATTAACGAGACCGCCGCCCGATTGGCGGGCGTCGACGTCGAAAACGCGCTCGATCAACACATCGACGACCTATTCGCAGCATCCGATGAGTCTGGCGTCCGCATCTCGTTGACGGATATCCCGCACGATCGAAGCAAACATCGCGCCGGCATCTTGTCGCATGATGCCAGAGAGAGCAAGGCCGGTCGCCGGCCCGGAGAACGCGCCCTGCGCCGCGTCCATAGCACCACTGCATCGCAGCCCGAAGCGATCATTCTCCTGGAAATCAGCGCGGCGCGACTCACGGCGCCCGGAAGCGCACCCCCGCAAACCGTTCTGATCCTGCGCGACATTACCCAGGAGGAATCGCTGCGCCAACTACGCTCCTACTTCCTGTCCAGCATTTCCCACGAGTTTCGCACGCCACTGAGCGCTTTGAACGCCTCGATGGAATTGCTCATGAGCGAGACGGACTTGACTGCGACTGAGATGCGCGAACTGATGAAGCCGGTGCATCTCAGCCTCATCAGCCTCCAGACCCTGATCGACAACCTGTTGGAGAGCAGCAGCATCGAAGCCGGTCGCTTCGTCCTGCGGCAGGGACCCGTCTATCTGAATCAGGTCATTGCGAATGCTGCGCAGGTTGTGCAGCCGCTCCTAGAGCGCCGTGACCAATCGTTGGCAGTATCCGAACCGACCTTCCTGCCGCGTCTGACAGGAGACGCCGCCCGCCTCACTCAGGTACTGGTCAATCTGCTCACCAATGCCAGCAAATACAGTCCCATGCATTCGATCATCCACCTCGTTGTCGAGCGCAAAGGCGCAACGCTGCGCCTGTCTGTAATTGACCAGGGAGCAGGCGTTCCCCCGGAGGAGGGCGACCGCATCTTCCGGCGCTTTGTCCGTGGCAAGGACGGCTCAGAACAAGCCGGTGTCGGCTTGGGCTTGCATGTCGTCAAGACCGCCGTCGAGCTTCATGGCGGCCAGGTCGGCGTGGAACAGCATGCCGGCGGCGGATCGGTCTTCTGGTTTGAACTTCCAGTTATGCCAGAGGAGACAGCCGCATGAAGATACTCGTTGTCGAAGACGATCTCTCCCTTTCGGACGTGCTGGCCTTCACGCTGCGCCGCGCTGGCTTCGACGTGGTCACGGCGCACGATGGGTTGGCTGCACTGAAAGCCTGGCAGACAGCCAATCCCAACCTGGTAATCCTCGACCTAAACCTCCCTAAGCTGGACGGTATGAGCGTCTGCCGCCAAATCCGTTCGCAAAGCGACACCCCCATCATTATCCTCACTGTACGCAGCGGTGATGAGGATGTGGTGAAGGGGCTGGAGCTTGGCGCTGACGACTATGTGGTGAAGCCCTTCAGCCCCAAGCAACTGGTCGCACGCGTGCGCGCCGTCTTGCGCCGCGCCGACGCGACGCCCGCCACTTCCACAGTGCTGGCGACGGCGCACCTCAGCCTGGATCGCTCACGCAACGAAGCCATGCGCCCCGGCTCGCCGCCCATCCGCCTGACGCCCCTCGAAGCTCGTCTGCTCGAAACCCTGCTGCTCAACGCCGGTCACGTTCTCACCGCCGAAGCGCTTGTCGACGCCGTCTGGGGCGCAGAAGGCGGCGATCGCGCCATGCTCAAGCAACTCGTGTACCGGCTGCGCAGCAAAATCGAACCCGATCCCTCCCAGCCCTTCTATATCGAGACCGTGCCCGGCGTCGGTTATGCTTTGACCGACCCGGACGCGGATTTCCCCGGCTAGCAGCCTTTCTCCCCCTCTAGTTTCTGCGCCCTCTGTCTACGCGCCTTGCGCGCTAGCCGCGCCAAGTGGCTAGCGCCGTGCCGCTGTAAGATTTGTTACCACATTGTAACCGGCCCGTAACCACGCTTGTGACCTCCTCCTAGTACGCTCAAACCCAGACGCAAACATGACGAGGAATAAGCCGATGAGAACGCACCCCCTAATTGACGTAAATCATGTCACGCCAGACCTGGAACTGGTAGCCCGCGTGCCGCACGAGATGGCGCTCTACTACATGGCTTTGCCCCTCGCGCGCGAAGACGGCGAAGTCAGCGTCGCCATCGCCCACCCGGAAAACGCCGCTGCGCTGGCAAGACTCAGCCGTCTGCTCGACGGCCCAATCGTACCGGTGCGCGGCTCATCTGCAGCCATCCGTTCTCTCTTGCAGGCCATGCGTCCCACGGGTGCGCCCTCGACTCCCGGCATCCTGTTCTGGAGCGGCCGCGCAGAGTGGCAGCCCGCCGCAGCAGCCTGGGCCGAACAACTCAGCCGCTTGCTGGACGCTCCAGTCGCGCGCTGTGACATCCCGGGCACCGTCCCTGGAGGTATTCTTCGCCAGCGTCATAAACTCGTAATCCTCGGCCAGCCCATAAACGGCGCCGGCCTCGATATCTTTGAACAAGCGGCCGGCCCTCTCTTCCTAATGCGCAGCGCATCGGTCGCGCCCTTACGTCGCATTCTCGTGGTCCTTCGGGGGTTCTCCTCGGACGAACAGGTCCTGCAGTGGGGCGCGCGTCTGGCGCAACGCGGGCCCGCCGACCTCACGTTGTTGCCCATGAATTCCACGAGCCCACAGACTCCATATCGCGCGCTTGAGGACAACGGCTCTTACCGGCAGGAGATCGAGAACTTCTTCCGCAGCGCCGAAACAGGAGACATCCGCGCTTGTCTATCGATGCGCTCCGGCGATCCCGTGCGGCAGATCGCCGATGAGGCGGCAAACGGCTCCTACGACCTCATCCTGATCAGCGCCGAGGGGGACGGCGTCTTTGTCGGGCGCGTGTTGGCCGAGTTGGACCGTTGTGAGGCGCATAGCGGACGGCCCGTGCTGATCCTCCGCCCTTCGATCTGAAAGGAATCCCCGCGATGACAACTCTGCGCAAGTTCCTGGCATTGACGATTCTCCTGTCGCTGCTGCCCGCCTGTTCGTCCGGCGGCGCAAAGGCGGATACCGCTGGGACCGCTTCGATCACCATCTCCGGCGCCTTTGCTCTTTTCCCTTTGGTAACGGTATGGACAGAGGAATACGAGAAGATTAACCCGAATATTAGCTTCGACGTTCAGGCAGGTGGTGCGGGCAAGGGCATGACCGACATGCTCAGCGGCGCTGCCGACATCGCCATGCTCTCACGCGAACCGCGCCAGGCCGAGTTGGATCAGGGAGCCTATCTGGTTCCCGTGACCGTTGACGCTGTGGTAGGCGTGTTCAATGCCGGCAACCCGCATAAAGCCGATGTGCTCGCACACGGCATTACGCCGGAACAAGCAGGCCGCATCTGGATCTCGGGCGAGACGACCACGTGGGGACAATGGCTAGGCAACGACGCAGCGGAGAGTATCAACGTCTATACGCGTTCCGACTCAGCCGGGGCCGCTGAGATGTGGGCCCTATTCGCCGGCGGTGAAGCTCAGGAAGAACTGCAAGGAACAGCCGTCAACGCCGATCCGGGCTTGGCCGAAGCCGTGCGCCAAGACCCGCTTGGCGTGGGATACAACAACGTCGGTTTCGCCTATAATCCCGTCACCGGCGAACCAAACGAGGGATTGGCAATCATCCCCATCGACCTCAACGCCAACGGGCGCATCGACCCGGATGAGGATTTCTACCGCTCGCGCGATGACCTCACGAAAGCTATCGCCACCCACATCTACCCCTTTCCCCCGGCGCGCGTCCTCTACCTGGTGACCAAAGGCGAGCCTACACCAGCCGTCAGAGATTTCTTCCGCTGGATACTGAACGACGGCCAAGCATTCGTAGCCGAGGCAGGCTACGTGGCACTGACCGAGAATCGCATAGATGAGGCGTTGCGCCTGCTCGGCGAGCAGTAACGCTACCCCGCGCGTTTGCGTTCAGCGCCGGCAAGCACGAGCGTCCGCGGTAACCGAAACGCAGCGCGCTGCGCCTCTGCAAATAGTAAAGGGAGTAAGCCTGATGGAAGCAATTCGAGATACGACCTTGGTGCGCAGGACGGGCGTCCTGCCTCGCCGTTCAGGTCGCCGCCCCAGTCTCCGCCGCGCGACGCTGGACTGGGCGGCGCACCGGTTCAGCGCGTCGACCGCCGTCGTGGTCGCGGTGCTGGTCATCGGCATCGGCGCCGCCCTGCTAGCGCGCAGCCGGCCCCTGCTCGACGTCTATTCGCTACGCGAATTGCTGTTGGGCCAAGTCTGGCTCCCCTCCCAGGGGCTTTTCGGCTTTGCGCCCTTTATCGCAGGCAGCCTTGTCGTGACGGCTGTCGCCATGGCGATCTCGGTCGTGCCGGCCATTCTCAGCGGTATCTACCTCGCCGAGTACGTTACGGCGCGTACGCGCACCGCGCTCAAGCCGGTGATCGACTTGCTGGTCGGTATCCCGTCCGTCGTCTATGGCTTGTGGGGCGTGCTCTTCATCGTGCCACTGGTGCGCGACCACCTCGGCCCCTGGGCGGATCGTACGCTCGGGCAGTCGATCCCCGTCTTCAGCCGCTCCAATCCCAGCGGCTACGGTTTGCTCGCAGCCGGCTTCGTCCTGGCTGTCATGGTCTTCCCGCTGATCGTAGCGGTGACCGAGGAAGTGATGCGCAGCGTGCACCGCGAGATGCGCGAAACGTTGCTGTCACTCGGCGCTACCCGCTGGGAGACGACCAAAACTATCGTGCGCCATGCCGGCTTGCCGGGCATCTTGGCCGCAATCGTGCTCGGCTTCTCGCGCGCCTTCGGCGAAACCTTGGCGGTGATGATGACGGTCGGCAACGTCGCCCGCATGCCCCGCTCGATCTTTGACCCCGCCTATCCACTGCCCGCGCTGATCGCCAACAACTACGGCGAAATGATGTCGATTCCGCTCTACGAGTCGGCCCTTATGAGCGCGGCGCTCTTGCTTCTGGTCGTTGTCGTCGTCTTCAACGCCGGGGCGCGGCTGGCGGTCGAACGCCTGGTGCGAAAGGGGGCGGCATGAGCCGTAGGCGACGACGCAAGGCCGAAGAGCAGTTCTTCACCTGGCTCATGCGGTTTTCACTCCTGGGCGCGGCATGTGTCCTCGGCCTGATCCTCTTCACGATCTTCTGGCGCGGCCTCGATGCGCTCAGTTGGGAGATGATCAGCCAGGCGCCGCAGGGCGGGTTCTACTTGGGCAAAGGTGGCGGCATCCTCAACGCCATCGTCGGGTCGCTCTATCTAGGCGCCGGCGCCACCCTGCTTGCTCTCTGCATCGCCGTGCCCGTCGTCCTCTACCTTCACACCTACGCGGCGGACCCGCGCATCCGCAGCGGGGTGCGTCTGGCACTCGATATCATGTGGGGCATCCCCAGCATCGTCTACGGCGCATTTGGCTTTTCCCTCATGGTCTTCCTGGGCCTGCGCGCCTCGCTGCTAGCCGGCATCATTACGCTAGCCCTGGTGGTTCTGCCCATCCTCGCGCGCACGCTCGACGAGGTGGTCGAGATGACGCCGCGCCAGTTGCGCGAGGTCACGCTCGCCCTCGGCGCCACCCGTTTCGAATGGATGGGCGTGTTGCTGCGCCAGTCGATCCCCGGTCTCGTCACCGCCATTCTGCTAGCCTTTGGCCGCGGCATCGGCGACGCCGCGTCGGTGCTTTTCACGGCAGGCTACACAGACAACATGCCGCAATCGCTGCTGCGCCCCGTGGCATCGCTACCCTTGGCCGTGTTCTTCCAACTCAGCACGCCCTTCCCAGAAGTGCAAGCCCGCGCCTATGCCTCCGCCTTGGTACTGACGGTCCTGATACTGGTCATCAGCTTGCTGGCGCACTTGTCCATGGCGCGCCTGGGCCGCCACGTCATTCGCTAGGAGGAAACTGATGCCCTCTCTGAGCATACACAATCTCAACGTATGGTATGGCGCGCAGCACGCGATCAAAGACATCAGCGTCGACATCCCCCCGCGCCAGATTACGGCGGTCATCGGCCCATCCGGCTGCGGCAAGTCGACCCTGCTCAAGAGCCTCAACCGCCTACTCGATCTCAATGAGCGTGTTCGCGTAGAGGGCCAGGTTCTTCTCGACGGGGACAACATCTATGCGGTCGATCAGGATGCCACGGAAATCCGCACACGCATCGGACTGCTGGCGCAAAAACCCTTCCCGCTGCCCATGTCTATCTTCGACAACGTCGCCTATGGACCGCGCATTCATGGGCTGGCGAACGGCAATATCCAAGCCGTCGTCCAGTCTCAGCTAGAGTCGGTCGGGCTGTGGGAAGAAGTCAAAGACCGGCTCAGCGCCCCAGCCTCCGGCCTTTCGGTCGGGCAGCAACAGCGGCTCTGTCTGGCACGTACGCTTGCCGTTCAGCCCGAAGTGCTGCTCTGCGATGAATCCACAGCCTCGCTCGACCCTATCTCCGCTCGCGGCGTCGAAAGCCTGATCCGCAACATCAAAACACACTACACCGTCATTATGGTCACCCACGACATCGACCAAGCCCGGCGCGTCGCCGACTACGTGCTCTTCATGTGGTTGGGCGAATTGATCGAGCATGGCCCCGCTCAGCAGTTCTTCACCGCGCCGGCGCAACCCCTTAGCCAGGCGTATCTGGCACGCGAAGTCGGCTAGGCTGTCTGCGCCCGCCTTACGTCATTTTGCCGATTTGCAGATCGCTGTAAACAGTGTACACTGGTGGACATACTGGGAAGGTCGTTACTGCAGGTCACACGTCGCGAGTGAAGACCCATGCAGTCCTCTAAAGCGCAACGCAGTAAGTCGAGAATCATCACCGGCACGAGGGCTCGCCGCCTTCACGTCGTGTTGGCGACCTCTCTATTCGTGGGCGCGGTGCTTCTCACCCCGGCGTTTGCGAGACCCGCATCCGCCCGCAGCGCGCCAACTGCCATCCCGCCGCCCGATCGAAGACCCAGCCGCGAAATCACCGTCCCCTACCATCCGCGCCGGCCTGCGCCCGTCGCCCCGACGCCCCCGTCCCGGTCGAATTTGGAACCACGCCAGTTTTCGCCCCGACCAAGCAGCGCATCACGCATGCCCCATCCCACCAGTTCATATCGTTCCCGTTTCCCCATCCCCAGATAAGGCCGCGCCAAACCGTCCCGCCGCTCGCAGAACAGCGCGCCACACTCGATATTCAATTCGCCGCAGTGGGGTCTCGCCTCTACCGCGCGAAAGCGTTGAAGGGATTGTCGTGGGTTAGCTGCCGGACCGTCCGTTCGTCGACGCCCGCCGCGGCCAGCTTGGGCAACAAACTCTCGCTCAGATACGTAAATGGACGCGGCGTGCCGCCTCCCGGCTTGGATGGGTCATACCAGCCGCGATCATGGCTCAACAACAGCCGCTCACCATAGCCGGCATCCAGCACCCGCCGGATCAAGTCAATACACAACTCGTCGCGGAAGTTGTCGCTGCCAATTGCGTCGTACTCAATCCACGCCCCGCGTGCCAGCGCCTCGAGATGCAGGGCAAAATCGGGCTCCGCCTGCGTGTGAATCCAGATGAAGCGTCCCGCCGAATACCCCGC
>JASGTU010000386.1 GCA_030058085.1 Chloroflexota bacterium | reverse complement strand
GCCGCCCGCCTGCGAGCCGATCACCCCCGGCGTGGTCTTTGCCCGGTACGTGCCCGGAAAGGCAAGCATCCGCGCCCGCTTGGGCCGGATCGCATGAGGCTTCGTGCCCTCGGCCACGTAGCGGTAGATTTCGTCGTTGGTGTCCACCACCACCGTCGGCCCCGGCTGCGAGAGCGAGACCAACGTCTCGAACTTCGGCTTGTGTTCCCAGGTCGCCGTGGTCTGCTCGAAGTCCTGCTTGATCTTCGTGCCCATGCGCCGCATGGCGTTGAGCAGCTCCAGCCGCATGGCGTCGTCCTTCAACCGGCTGGGCTTGATCGTCTTCCATACGCCGGCCATCTGCACCCCCTGCCCTATAGCACATCCGCCCGCTCATGCCGCATCAACATAGCGGTACGATATGCGATCCACGCGCCGTCGGAGAGACCGAACGGGCAGTTAAGCCGCTCCTTCGTCAATACTTCCGGCACGTTGCGATCCCGCCGCCACAGATGCTCAGTGTGCGGACACGAGCACGGCGCTTCGGGCGCTTTGCTGTGCGCCAGCCGCACGATGGACGCCTCCAGCCGCGGCGAGAGCCGGCGCGCGCCCGCCCGGTAGTAGAGCCGCACCTGGTCATAGCGTCGGGTGAGACTGCGCGGCTGCCACACGCCATCCTCGTAAACTGCCGGGCGCACATGAAAAATCCCGGCCTCCCAGTCTTTGACATAAATGCAAGCGTCCTGGGTGCAGTCCCCGCAGCCGCTCTTGCACTCGCAGTCTCGGCGCACCAGCACTGCGTTCCTGCTGGGGTCTACGTATTCCCGCTCTACGTCTACCTCGGCCAGAAAATTCGCCGTCTGTTCATAGCCCCACCCGCCGCGCGGGTTGTTGAGAAGGTCGGGCCGCACCAGACGGCAGCGGGGAATCTCTATCGTCATGTCCCCGCCCGCGATCGTGACCTTGCTCGGCACAATCTCCCGCCGGCTGCCCGGATAGTAGACCTTGATCTCCTGTGGGTGCAGAGCGCTGGTCGCCAATGGCCCCACCGTCGCCGGGTCGCCGGCGTGGTTTATCGCTGCGCCGGCGGCTACGGTCTCCGTCGCCCGCGCCCCCACCTCCAGCACGTGCGGGTAACGGGCCGTCTGGACGCGGCCATAGGCCTGTTGGTCTACCCGGCGCAGGTCGCCGCCCGGCTCGTCGTCGGGCGTGCCAACGATCCAGGTCGGACAGAGCGGGTAGCCGATCACGTCCTCCATGTCGGCCTGCGCCTCAGCCAGCGCCTGGGCCATTTCGAGCCGCTGGTACTCGCTCCACAGATCGTTGCAGGCCGCCTGCGCCTGACCCTCATAGACCACGCCGAAAAACGCGCACTCGTCATAGCCGATCATCTGCGCATATTTCGGCAACGAGATCGCACAGTTTGCCTGCTCAGTCAACTCTTCGTAGATATCGTATACGGATTGATTCATCTTAGTATGTCAATATCACACGACCCGGGGCGCCGGCCCCGCCCTGACGAACAGAGGAAACTCCGCCTTGACCGCCACAGCCGCCGCCGCCGCCGCCAGGGGCTGTTCCAGGCTGTCCGGCTTGTTGGAGTAATCCGCCGTCGCCGCCATCGCCGCCTCCGACAGCCCCCCCCGCGCCGCCCGCCCCAGGAGGATCGGAGGTTCCGCCGGTTCCGCCTGCGCCGCCGTCTTCGGCGCTGCCCGCGGCGCCTCCGCCCCCTCCGCCTCTAGCGCTTGTATTGGCGGTGGACACCCCGCCATTACCTCCCCAGAACTTAGCCTGATTGCCTATCGAGCTGGTTCCATTGCCGCCAATCCCGCCGCCGTTCGTCGTGTCGTCGGTTCCGGCTGTTCCGCCCAGGGCGACGGCGGCGTCTGAAGCCCCGCCGTCCCCGTAAAAGCCGGTATCTCCCCCGTTGCCCATTCCGCCGGGGCCTACGATGATCGAGTACAGCTTTCCGGGCGTAACCGAAAGCCCGCTTCTGGCATATGCCCCCCCGCCGCCGCCCCTGCCGCCGGCGCCGGATCCGGACCCTTCCGGTGGGGTTCCGGTGTTGGTCGATCCCTTGCCGCCGCCGCCCCATGCGGCGGCGACCAGCGACGTAACCCCGGACGGGCATCTCCACAGGCCGTCGGCGTCGAACTGCGCCGGACTCGAAACGATTGGCACAAGAGCATACAGATAATCGTAGACAATATCGGATAGCTCAGCCTGTTGCTGTGTGGTCAATGCCGCGCCGAAAAAGGCAAAAGCGAACCGTCTCGTGTTTGGTTCGAGAAAGGCCCCGTTGTTGTTGAACCCGCCGATAAAGAACGGTACAGGACACAGCCCCGTCGCTGCAGCGGAAACATCGCTGCCTATTTGAATTCCGTCCAGGAATCCTTGCACGTGCGTAGATGTGACGCGCCTGCCCACGCGCAACCCCAGCCGCCTCGGTATAGCCCCGACGTCGACCGATGACGCCGCTCGGTTGATCTGGACGAACAGATTGCTCGCGTCGCTGTCCCTGATCGCTGTCGAACCCGCGCTGCTTGCTCCCCGACCGCCCATGTCGGACCCGGCGGATGTCTGATGTCCTGTTGTGAAGTTGCCGAAACTGCAATCGTCCAGGGTGTAATTGATGCCGTCGTCAGCCGGGGCATAGTTGGTATTGATGTACGAGTCTGTTCCGTTCCCTCTATACCCCCGGTCCGCGACGAAGTTCGGCGAGCTTACGGCCGTGCAGTCCTTGTAGCGCTTCCAGCCGAGCAACCCGGCCTGTGCGGAGTGCGCCGCAAAGAACCAGAGTTCGTCGAGCAAAGACCAGATGCCGGCAGCCTTGAGAGCGACAATCGTCTCGTTGATCAGCAGTTGCCGGTCGTTATCAGGCGTAGGAGACATGGCGGCGATCAACGTCAATGCATCCGCATCCATCGCCGCTTCCTCGCTCACTTGGGTTACGCCGAGAAGCGTTTTTCTCACGCCTTTATACGGCATCAGGCGATCCTCTCTCAGGCGATCCTCTCATTGCGTTGCTCCTCACCGTCCTCATACGGCCCTATCCGCAATGCGGCCTTATCCGCACAACAACACCGGCAGGTGCACATGCAGCGGCAGGGCCAGACGCACGGCCCGCTCGACGTTGACTCGCCCGCAGCCGCAATAGGCGCCCTGATCCGGCGCAATGCAGTCGACGGCGACGGCGCACAGGTGCGCCGCCACCTCATCCGCCTTCCACTCCGGGCGCAGCGCCCACACATGCGCCGCCGCCCCCGCCACATACGCCCCTGCCGACGACGTTCCGCTGCACACATCGTAGCCGCCGCCCGCCGCCGCACAGCGCACCTCCAGCGCCGGCCCCGCTATGTCCACATGCGGCCCGTAGTTCGTGCGCCAATACGGGGCGCCTAGACGGTCGACGCCCGCCACAGTCACGACCTCTTCATACGCAGCGGGATAGAACGGCGCAGCCGTGCCGTCGTTGCCCGCCCCGGCCACCAGCAACACGCCGCTCTGTCGGGCGGCGCTGACCGCCGCGTGCAGCGCCGGGCTGTCAAAGTACGCCCCCGAGGCGATCAAGATCACCTGCGCCCCCATCTCCACGGCGCACTCCACGCCGGCGATCAAGCGGCTGTATGTGCCGTAGCAATCGTCGGACATTGCCTTCACCGGCAATATGCGCGCCGCCGGCGCCGCCTCCGCCATGACGCCGGCGATGTTCGTGCCGTGCCCGCACGCATCGTGCGTGTCGCCCCCGTCCCATACGTTGCATCCTTCCGCCACGCGCTGGGCCAGATCGGGGTGCGTCGCATCTACGCCTGAATCGACTACAGCCACCAGCGGACCCTCAGCCCGCGCCTCCCCGGCCAGGACCAACGCCAGGACCAGAGCCAGGCAGACGAACAAGCCGGCAGGCAGGCGACGAACAGCCCCTCGCTTAGACATACGACTTCACCCCCGCGCCGAAAAGCGTCGGCAGCCAAATCTGTTCATTGCGCCGCAACATGCCCCCATAGATCGCCTGCAGCCCAGGCGGGAACAAGCTCAGGTCGCCCATCGTCCCCGACGCCAGCCCGGCGAAGATCTCGTCGGCATTCCAGCGGTTGTAGGGCTCTCCGACCCACATGCCGGGAAAACCGCTGCCGTCTCCATAGATATAGGTTTTGCAGAGATTCCGCACCCGCTCGTATCCGGGCAGATGCGCCAAATCCGCCTGCATCTCGACCTGCGTGATGAGAGTCTTTGTAGATTCGTCGTCTTGATTGAGAAACCACCATACGTGAGCGCACTCGTGAACACAGGCTTCATGCTGTACTGAATCGAGCTTTACGTCCCAGCGCTGACGCCCCGCCGGCAGTACCGTTCCTCCGCCGGCCGCTGAGTTCAGGTCGCGAATCGCAAATGTCGAATGCGCCATGATCTGATCGGCAGCGGAAGACCGAAACGCACATTGGCGCAGTATTGTGTAGACGATGTCTCGGTATGTCTGCTTCATCACGCCTTCATCACGACCGCAGTAAGCCGACCTTGATCACTAGGCCGGACGCCGTGTGCGTTGGGGTCCCCCTAGTAATCGCCGCGATCCACAGGCTAGTCGTCTCCCCGGAAGCCGAAACCAACATGCCGACGTTTCTCACGCACGCCACGCTTGCGCCGCCCAGGTCCACATAGTCGTCGGCTGCGATCTCCAAATGACCCGCCACCGTTTCGGCAGCGGCGTCACTCGGATTCGGCGCGGCATTGAGGCTGCCGAAATCTGTCGCGGCATTGGCGATCAACAACGTCATCGGCGCCTTTTGATTATCTTTATCGATGATCGTGATCGTCTGAATGACAGCCGTGTGGTTATTCACCCTCACGGCATTCGAAATCTGCGTGCTGTCGAAGAGCAGATCGCCGTCGGAGTATGCATCTGTGTCCAGCGTCGGAGTAACCGGCACGACGATATCCGGCGTCCCGATTCGGCCGATCACGTTGTCGCCGGCCGGCATGCCATTTTGCAGATCGACGTCCAACGTTCCCTGCACGGCTTCCCTGATTGCCGTCAATTCCGCCGTCTGCGCCTCTTGCTCCGCCTCGGTAGAGACGCCGGTTAGGTCAATGTCGATGCTCTCGGCGTTGATCTCCGCATCCACCGCCAGCGGGTTGTCTGCGCTGATGGGCCTGCCGTCTTTGTCCACCAATCGCACCGGCATCGATGGGGCCATGATCATTCCTCCAATCGTGTCAGAAACGCCTGCGCGCCCGCTATGCCTAGCCACGCAAGCGCTGCCGTACCCGGCCGCGTCGGCCACAGCGCCAACGCCGCCGCCGGCAGCGCCGCCCACACCCCCACGCACAGCTGGCAGGAGATGCCCCGGCCCAGGTTGGTGGCCGGCTCGCCGTTCTCGCCGTAATCGTAGGCCCCTGCCCATTCACGCAGGTGCACGAGGACGCCGGCGGGCCCTTCCTCCAGCGCGATAAGCCGCGCCAGACGATAGGACGCCAACACCGCCAGCGCCAGACGCAGCGCATCAAGCTGTGCCATTCGCCGTCGCCCCCCGTTCCGCGGCCAACGCCAGCACCGACTTGCGCGCCTTGCCCGCGCTCTCCGCCTCGCCCAACACGCGCCATTCGTCAGGCGTCAGCTTCAACAGGCGTATCTCATCCACCGTCAGCGCGTTCGGATCAGGAGCGAGCGCCTCGGGATAGACGCCCGCCTCTTCGTCTGCGGCGACCGCCGTTTCAGGCGAAGGCTCCGGCCCCGCATCAGCGCTCTGCTCGATCGCCCCTACGGGGCGGGCGTTCGCCATCGCCGCCGCCGGCTGGGCCTCGAAGACCCGGAACAGAAACTTCCCCTTGCGCCGCATCGCCAGGAACCCCGCGCCGCCGCGCCCGTCGCCGGGCCGCTCGCCCGCGTCGCGTTTGTCCACATAGCCCATGCGCCGTGTCGCACCGAAGCGGTACTGTGTATTCGTAACCGGTCCCGTCCAGGTGGCGATCTGCTGGTCTCCCACATACTCCAATTCGACAAATCCCCGCGCTCCCGCCAGTTCTGCGTTGACGCTTGCCGTCTTGGCCGCGGGCCGCGCGCTCGCCCGTCTGCCGCCGCAACATCCCATCGGTCGCTCCCCTCGATACAAATGCGGGAAGGTCTCCTGCATCTTGCGCAGAAAATAGGCCCGGTGCCTGTCCGTCGTATTGGTCAGCACTCGGTTCTGCCCTTCCCAGCGATACAGATAGCCCGTCTGGTCCACGTGAACGCCGCACCATCCCTTTTCGCCCAGCGCCACGTTGAATGCCCAGTCCTCGCGCCCGTCGCCGAAAGCCGCTGGGTAGCCGCCCGCTTCCTGCCAGGCGCGTTTAGGGAACAGGATGGCGGCGTGGACGTGGTTCTTGAAGAGCAGCCGCTCGAAGTCATAGTCACCGAAGCGCCAGACGCGCAGCCGCTCTCCGTTGGCGAAGTATTGGCAATCGTCGTAGACAAAGCTGTGCGGGTTAGCCTCGCACGCGCGCACCAGCCCCGCCAAGCTGTCCGGTTCGCGCATATCATCTGCGCTGAGGAATGTGATGTACTGCCCGGCCGCCCGCTTGATGCCGAAATTGAGCGCCTTCGCTGTGCCGCCGTTCTTCGGCGTCTGGTAAAAGCGAACGCCCGTCCACCCGTCGGCCAACCCTCGCCCGATCTCCGCCGAATCGTCAGTAGAGCAGTCGTCGACGATGATCACCTCGAAGCTCTGCAATGTCTGGCCCGGATGGTCGCCCAGGCTGGTCGACCCGCCCAGCAGCGAGTGTACGCAGTCCTGAAGGTAACGCCCGTAGTTGTAACAAGGCACGATCACCGACGCCAGAGGCGGCGTCCGCACCAGCGCATCGCGCAGGCCCGGCTCTTTCGCTAACAAATGGCGAATGGACGAGCCGAACCGCTCTCCCTGCTTACGCCCATGGCGGAACCCCGGCACATCCGCAAGCGGCAACACCGCAAACCCCTTGCGCGCCGCCCGCCATTGCCATTCCGCCGTGCAGCCCCACAGCGGGTAGTCCGCCTCGTTGAGCAGACCCGCCGCGTCGATGGCGTCCCGCCGCATGAACATGAACGTACCGTGCACATAACCATGCGGAAACGCCGGATGCTCACCCCCGATGCGCTCGCCGATCAAGGCATAGTCGCCGCGCTTCTCCGCCAACAGGTCGAGCTGGCCGTCGCCCTCCAGCCAGGCATCCTGGTTCAGCACCAGCACATCGCCCGCACACGCCCGGATGCCCGCGTTGACCGCGCCGGCGAAATAGCCCTTGCGGCTGAGATGCATCACGCTCACGCGCCCGTTCTCAGCCTCGCCCAGGTCGGGGAACTCCAGGCCCTCGCTGTAGCCGTCGTCTACGATGATGACCGGCAGACGCGGCGGCAGTGAGTCCAGAAGGCGGCGCAAAGTCGCTTCGCCGCGATAGAAAGGTACGACGACGGTCAGATTATCCATCCGCCCAGTCCCGGTTCAATACCCACTCGTAAAGCGCCTGATCGTACTGCTGCCGCTGCCTGACTGCCTTCACCAAACTCGCCGACAAATCCTCTTGCTTCAGCCTATCCGGTTGAGCCAGACGATGCTTGTATTGAATATCGCCCCACCCTAACAGGGGCGCCCAACGGCGTATCGTAGCGTCGAACTGATCCGTTAAGCCCACGATCGGGAACCGGGTCAGATTCGCCAGCGCCAGTTATAGGTGCTCTTCGCCGACCGCACGCGGTTTGTTCCCGACCCCGCTGATCCGGCGCACCATGTCGTTATCCAGAAAAGTCCAGTCACGGCGTTGGCTACGACTGAAGTCATCGAACGACATCGCCGCCGTCTCGTCACGGTATTTGTGGCCCGCGGGCCTTTGCTTGAGATAGTGATAGAGCGACAACAACCGATCTACCGGATCGCGCACAAAGGTGATGTATACCGCATCAGTCACGCCCCACCGCTCATGCAGTCCATAGTCGAAATGCCCGCTTATGCACGAAAAGCGCTCGATGGTCGCGGCCATTCGCCGCAATAACGGTTCGTTCGCCATGATCCGGTTGGGCGTTCGATAGTAACGATCTCCATAGCAATCGAGCAGCAGACCAACCAGAGTAGAACCGCCTGTCTTGGGGATGTGCAAATGGAAGATCATTTGGTCTCCCGCTGGGAGGCGGTTGCTTGTCGCCTCGCGATCTCCGCCACGGGCGGCAAGATCTCTAGGCCGTGCATAGCCGCTCCTCCAAAAAGCGAGCCAGCCGCGGCGCCACGATCTCATAGTCGAATTCGCTGATCCGCGTCAGGCCTGCAGCCGCCGCCCGCCGCCGCAGGCCGTCATCCTCCGCCAGTCGCAAGATGGCCGCAGCCATCGCCTCTGCATCGTCCGCCGGTATGACCAGCGCGGTCTGCTCATGCACCGCAAAGTCCGCCGTCGCACCGATCTGCGTGCAGACGCACGCCGCGCCGCACGCCATCGCCTCGGCCACCGGATTACACCAGCCGCCGCGCCGATGGCCGTCTACGAATACGTCGGCTTGCTGCAAGAACTCCGCCAACTGCGCCTGGTCCAAACGCCGCCCCCAATACGTCACGAACTCCACGCGCTTGCCCAGCTCGGCCTGTACCAGGTCCATAGCCGCGTACACCGTGTCGCTGCCCTTGCGCGTCCGCGGATCGCCCGACGCTGCCACCCGCAGCGCATCCCGCTTCCGCTTCGCCGCCGGCCGGAACTGCGCCAGATTCACCCCGCCGAAGGGCGGCCCCGCCTCAACGCCTACATGCTCGGCCAGCCATGCCGTCTGCCAGGAAGAGTCAGCCAGGATCGCCATGCCCTCCTCGATCGCCTCCCGCATCATCCGCCATGCCGGGTCGGAAGCCGGCCCCTCCCCGCGCAAGGCCGCGGCCATCGCCTCGCTCGGCTCAAAGCCCATCAGGCAGACCGCCTTGATCGCCGCCGCGTTCGCCCGCAGCGCCGCAAATAGGTTCGGCCGCCAGTCGATGATGCCGATCAACGCGTCCGGCTCGGCCCGGCTCAATTGTCGCAAATCCGCGGTCCGAGCCGCCGACGGCAGCCACGTCACCGGGCCGCCGTCCGGGTGATAAATGGTCACCTCGTGCCCGGCCCGCGCCCAGACGTTCGAGATCTCCACCATCTCGCGCACCGCGCCGAAGGCGCCAACCGTCGGGATCAACCACCCGATCTTCATGCCTGCCCTCTCCATCGCGAGGAGGCGCGGTCGCGCCTCCTCACCGTCACCCATCCGCAGTCATGCTAGCCCGTGGTCGCCGGCGTGAAACTCGTCACCGGATAGAAGCTCGTCGCCAGGGGGTCAGGCGACAGCGGGTCCAGGATCGTCTCACACTCCACATTCATGATGCGCGCCTGCAAGTACGGCGCTCGGCACCACAGCCGCCCGCGCCACCACATGCGAATCTGGTCGCACAAGTTGTCGATCTTGTCCGCCACCAGCAGCCGCATCCCCTCGCCGTCACCCTCGAAGGCGCGGTAGTTGGCGTGACCCTTGTCGCGCACCGTGGTCGCAGCCCTGGCCGCGTCCAAATGCTCGCCTTCCCAAATCCGCACATTGCCCACCGTGCGCGTCAGGAAATAGATGTCACCCCGGTTCGACCCGTGCATGGTCTCCCAGTCATAGACATACAACGGGATGCGGTCGCCATCCAGCGTGATCTCGCCCGCGCCGAACAACCCGCCCATCAGGCCGTCCCGGAACGAACGCGCCTCGAAAGTCTGCAGGTTGGCCTCGTTGTACTGCTTGCCTTCGCACACCGACCAGCAGGTGTACTTGTTGAGCAGGCATTCAGTCAGGAACTGCGGCATGACCAACACGAAGTCGCCCGGACGCCGCGCCTGCGTGTCCAACTGCGGAGACCACTTGACGCGCTGCTTATAGCGCCGGTAGAGCGCCAACAGCATATCCACCAGGTCAAACGACCCCGGCGTCGCGTCCCCGTTGACGGTGATCGCGCCGCCGCCGTTGCCGTCCATGTCGTTGCCCGCCCAGTCGATCACGTAGCTGTCCAGCATGGCGCTGTCATACCCCGTGTTGATCCACTGTTGCAGACCGTCGAACTGGCCCGCCACAGCCGCATTGCCCGTGATAACGTGGCGGAACAGGTCTTGCTTCAGCGCGTCCATCGCAAAGAGCATGTCCCATTCCGTCTCACTGGTCACCAGCGTGCCGTCCAGGTCATAGCGCGGGTCCGTCTCGCAATAGCGCTCCGGCTTGTACACATCGCGCACCGGCCCCGACCGCCCGTAGCGACCGAAATCCTCCAGAGACAACGTGACCGTGCCGAACTCAAACCCGTTGGGCGTCGCGCACGGGTCGGACAGATGGCCCGCCGTCGCGCCGCTCTCACCCATCTCCGGCCGCACATAGGTGATGAACTTCACCTCCCGCAGGAAGGTGTCCGTGATGCGCCAGTTGAACAAATCCAGCAGCCCCATGCGCCCGCCGTGATGCAGGCTCATGATGCCCGTCTCGCAGCGGTCGAAGAACGGCGTGGCGTCGGCCACGAACGGCGAATCGGGCGCGCTGCCGCTGATGCTCATCTGCCGCGCCACGGTGCGCGCCTGTCTATTTCTCTTCATCTCGCTATATCCTCCTCGAATCGTTGCCCGCACTAGCCTGCCTTGCGCCTGTATCCGTCCGCTAGACCGGCCCGCTAGACCGGCCCGCTAAACGGGCCCGCTAAACGGGCCTCATCATGGCCAGCGTCTTGGCCCGAATGTCTTCGGCGCTCAGCTCGTCGCCCTCGTCTTCATCCTGCTCCTGCCCCCGCGGCCGGTAGGTCGCCCCGCCCCCACGCCGCGGCGGCAGGTCCGCCAGCCACTCGCGCTGCTTTTCCTCGTCGCTGCGCTCCAACGCCGTGAGCCGCCGCCCGAGCTTATCCAGCTCGCCGGTCGCCGTCCGCTCCCGTTCTGCCGCCTCGGTCAACCGCTCAGCCAGTTCCGCCGTCTGGCCAGTCAGTTCAGTCACCGTCGTGGTCAACGTCGTCACCTGTTCGATCAGAGTTCGCACCATCTCCGACTCGGCTATGATCTCGACCAGCGCATCGAAGTCTTCCTCGTGAAGCGGCAACGTCGCAGCCTCCGCCTCCGCCTCGTCAGGCTCGTCGGTCTCCGCCTCGTCTCCCTGCGTCCGATGGATTAACCCCTCCTCCGCCACCGTGCGATTGACGTCGTCCACGCCGGCCGCAAACGCCTCCAGCCCGTCCTCGTCGTCGCCGAACAGCTCGCGCAGCTTCTCCATGATGTCGTCTCGCATCCTCGTCACCTCCTGAGATACCCCCAACGTCGTGTACCAACCCGCCGCTTCCATCTCTAGCACTACCGAGATGTGCGTGTTTACGCCGGCGCGATAGACCGGTATGCGCACGTCCGGATCGGCTGCGATCTGCTCCGGCCCGCCGCGCGCCCGAAACTCGATCGACGCGCCCCACCGGCCCGGCTCCCGTTGTGATGCCGCAATGGTCGCCCGCGCCAACGGATGATCTTCGTCGAATAGCCCCGTCGCCACATAGCACACGCCGTCCCGCGCCAGATAGTCAGCCTGGCCGAACTCCCATGTATCCGGGTCCTCGTCTCCCAGATGATAAAAGTCCAGCCTCGGGTACTCGCCTGTCTCCTCCGCGTGGCGAATAAACGAGTCGAACAATTCAGTAGAATCGATCTCGCCCACCCGGTTCAGCACAGCGGTCGCGGCTACCATCAGCCAGCGATGACGCCCGTCCGCCTGCCGTCGCACCGTAAACGCGCCCCGCTGTTCGCCCACCGCCGGAAACGCCTCGGTGACCTGCACCGGCTCGCCCAAAATAACGTCCTCGCCCTCCAGTCTGATGTCGCGCCGGTAGAGCCTTCCCCCTTGCGCCGTCACGACAAATAGGCCGTCGCCCTCCAGATACACGTTCACGGGCCACGCCCATTCGTCGGGCGGCGTCTCCGGCCCGTTCAGCGCGTCCCACAGATATTCATGCAGTCGCAACAGGCTCATGGCCCGCTCGTGGCGGGCATCCCCATTCCGCGCTCGCGCCGGCGCTTCCTTGCCGGCCAGCTCGTAGACGCTCTCCGGCGCAGTCTCGTCCATCTCCTCGTAGAGGGAGATCAGGCGGTTGGCCGCGCGCGTCACCGCCGCGTCCCAGTCCTCCTGCGACACGTCGTCGGGCTTCTCTACCCGCGTTATGCCGCGCCCGCCCGCAGCCGCGTAGATGGCCTGGCGCACATAGGTGTCGCCCGCGTCGCCCGGCTCGCGGATGGGCAATTTGCAATGGCTCCGCCCCTTCTCACTGCGCCCGGCCGCCGCGTTCACGTCGATCAGGCAGTCCGCGCAGTACGCATCCGCGTCCGGCCAGCGCGACGATGACCCGTCCCAACTCTCCACGTCCTTGATGCGACGTTCCACCAGGCGGTCGAAGAGCCGGTTCCACATTCGCCGCAGCATCGACATGTTGTCGGTCTTCATTGGCTTGCCCTCCCGCCAAAACAAACGCGCCGCTCCCCGGCGAAGGGAGAGCGGCGCATCGGCTCACGCTCAACGACATCGGTTGTAGTCGGCGGTTGATTGCGGCAACGGCTCAACCGCCAAAGCCGTTTTGCGCCGCAGATTCGCGATAGGTCGGTCTTCCCGACAATCCGCGGCAGTTCTCCTTTACGGCGGCTTCCCGGCGCAGCATTGCCTTAGACCGTCGCGCTCGGAATCTGGAAACCGGCCTGCGCTACCGGTTCCGGGCGCCCTAGGGTTTGCCGCCTACGGCTATGCCGCCTACGGCTTGCCGCCCACGGCTGGCCGCCCACGGCTATGCCGCCCACGGCTATGCCGCCTAATCGGGCATGGTAGCGGGAGCAGGAGTCGAACCTGCATTCTCCTGGTTATGAGCCAAGCGGGCGGCCGCCGCCCCCATCCCGCTGCACCTAACCTAGCACACTCGCGCCGCCGCTTCAAGCGTTAGCTGCTATTCTCTTCTGCAAAGCGGATCATCTCCGCCACCGGCACTTCCACATATCGGCTCCCGCGCCGGCTCGCCGAGCGCCTATCCTTGTCCACGAATTGCAGCACCCCCCGTTCCGGGATAAACTTCGCCGGCAACTTCACCCCGTCCGCATACAAGAACCCGTCCCCCGCCACCGTCAACGCCACCCGGCGCGGCGCCGCGTCCCTCTCGCACATCCTACTCATCCTCACCGAACACACGCCCGTCGTCGGGATTGCGATAGCTCACAAAACAGGCGCAGTTTGTTAGGCACGCCGTGTCGCCCGCCCCCGGCCGCGTCGGCAGCGTCCCGATCTCCACCCAGCCCAGCAGCGCCAGGTCGATGCAGTCGTCGCACGACTCCTCCGCGGTCGTCACCCAACGTTCCTCGCCATACTCGCTGCCGGTCAAACGCCGCAACAGCGCCCGCTCGTGTCCCTCTCGCGCCGAGTTCAGATACATCCTCGTGCGCCGCGCAATCTCCCCCTCCTCCAGTTCGCCCGCCTCCACCAAGCTAAAGAAGTTCCCGGCCTTGCGATCCAGGTGCCGATACTGGTCGCTGATGACGCCGCCCACGCTCCCCCAATCCCGCGCCGTCATCTGCTCCCGGCCCCCCCGACCCAACAGATACTGGCGGATCACCTCTCCCTTGATCTCCTCGCGCATCCGCTGCCGCCAATCTTCCGGCGACATGCGGCCCCCGGCCATCAGCCGCGCCAGTTCGTCTCCCGCGTCGCCCGCCGCCCGGAGCGATTCGCCAATCAACTCCCGCGCCCGCGCCTGGCTCAGAAATCGCCCCGTCTCATTGTCCCGATAGCGATGCGCCCGCAGGTCATACGCCCAGGCCATCAATCACTCTCCTCGACTACTCCGCTCGCCATGGCCCCCCTCGTACATCCCCAGCTTGCGCCGCCAGCGCAGATTGTGCCTGTCGAACTGCCGGTTATATGCCTGCCGCGCCGTTTGGTACGTATGCCACGTTCCCCGCGTCCTCTTCGCCCGATAACGTGCCAACGCCTCCTGAACCGCCTGTCGCTTCCCGCGCAACGCCGGCGAATCGAAGTAGCAATGTACCTGATGGCCGCAGCCGGGGCACACCAGAACCATTTCCAGCAGGTCGTCACGAATTCGCCGCTCCTGCATCATCGCCGCCGGCGCATGCTTCTCCCCGCACCTGGCGCACACGACCGCCTGTTCGCCTGCAGTCTCGCTCGGCTCCGGGCTATCGCTCATGACGCTGTCCCCTGCATCGAGTCCAGCGTCTCGCTCTCCTCATCCGTCAACGGCCGCGCCTCCAACAGATCGCCGAACTCATCGCCTACCCGCTCGCGCGCAGCCCGGATCGCGTGCTCGACATCTTTCTCAGTAACGGTGAAATCGTCGCCCTGGTACAGCACGTCGTCCTGCCTCTGCACCAACTGAGGCGGCGAAACCGCCCGCCGCCTCCGCGCTACAGCTTCGTCCCCGCGCCGCCACAGCATCGTCATCCGGCCCCTAGGCCATTCGTAGCGCACGATCGGCTCATCCGGAAATCGTGCAATCGCCCGCTGCACCGGCTCTGTCTCAAGCAGCCGCTGTCGCTCTTCTTGTTCGCCCGCGCCCAGATCCATCTCGCCTGTGTCCGACGCCTCCGCGTCCTCCTCCAGCATCGTCCACTCGCGCGGGATCACGCCCTGTTCCGCCAGCACGCTCATGGCCTGTTGCCGCGTCAGCACGCCCATCCCCTGCTCGTACAGCGTCTTGGCGACCGTAGCCCACGCTTGCGTCACATCCGCCTCCAGCAGCAACCCGGTTTGGTCGCGCTGTTCGTACTCGAACAACAACGATGGCGGCAAGCGCATCTGCAATTGATCCTGATGACTGCGCATGAACGAAGCCGCGCCCTTGCCCGTCGCCTTCATATGCTGGATTTCGGTCTCCCGCCCGCGGCCCAGACTGCCCGCCTGCACAGGCCAAAACTCGATGGGATCGTAGCCAAAACACAGCGCAAAACCGTACATGGTCAAATCAGTCCACGTCTTCAGGTCGAAGCCGTCCGGCAACTGCGACAGCGCCACCAGCTTGGCGTCCATGTCGTCCATGCCCATGCTCGCCAGCACCGCCACTGCGCCGTAATAGTCCCGCTCCAGCCCCTCCAGCGCCGCCTCGCGCGAGGTCATAGCCTCCTTCCACTGCTCCTGGCTAATGCCCTTGAGCAGCAGCAACCCCTTCGGCGCGCGGCTGCCCAGCTTCTCCAGGCTGTGCTCGTAGACCCCCGCCATCAGCTTCGCCAGTTCCAGCGCCCGGCTCACGCCGCATAATCCTAACCCGTACATCTCCTCGTCGGTGGACGCTAGCGACGCCATACGGAAAAAGTCCTCTGGCCGCCATGCCTGCTTAGTCTTGTCATAGGCCAGCGGCCTGTCAGCCTTGCCCGTCAGCCGGCAGCGCGCCGGGTCCACATGATACAGCGCGCGCAGAGGCCCATAGCGCCCCTCCCGGCCGATCTCCGTGATCGCCCCAATATCTGCCGTGTAGTAGCTCAACGCCTGCAAGCCCGCATAGTGCCGCCAGCCCGCGCCGTTCTCCGCCTGCTGCAATATCTCCGTATAGCGCCGCACCTGGTTGCGTCCGCCCGTCAACGTCCAGTGACGGTTCTGGTCGATGGCGACCACGCTGTGCAGCACCCCCGCCAAGTGCGGCTCTCGCCGCCAGAAGTCGCGCAGCCAGGCGTCTCGCGGCCGGCTGTCGGCCTGGTACGGCGGCTCCTCCATCTCGGCTCGCCGCAGCCACTTCAACACCGAGCCGAAGAACTCCTGCCGGTCGCCCGCGGCAAAGCGCGGCTGCCGGCTCAGCGTCGCCCGCTCGATCGCTTCGCCCAGCCGTTCCACCGCCGACGTCACCCGCTCATTCTGCGTCGTCTTCATGGCTCGCTCCTAACCCGCGGCCCCGCGCGCCCAGCCCGCCGCAGCCGGGCACTCCGCCGCCACCGTGCAATAGTTCTCCGCGTGTGCGAAGTGATCCGGTCCCGTCTCCACGTAGCGCGCCGCCTCCTGGCCCCTGGCGTCCTTCTCGATCACCCGCACGGTCGCCGTCAAATGCGCATAATAGTCGCGGATATCCCTGGCATTGGCCGGCAATGTATTGCTCCCGTCAGTAAAGCGCGCCAGCGTCTCGTCCAGGCTGCGCGTGCGGTCTACGTCGACCTTGGACTGCGCCCAATCCCACGCTGCAAAGTCCTCCCGCTTGCTGCCGGACGCCTGCGCCGGATAATACGCCAGCCAAACCCGCCCCCGCGCGAACTGCCGCTGAAACTCCCGCGCCTTCGTCGTCTCAGGCAACGCATCCATCACCGCCGCCCGCGGCCCATATTGCCGCATCAGCAGCGCCAGCCCGTCCCAAGAGACCTCGCCGGCAAACAACTGCCGGCGCTCGCCCGTCTCCTTGTCCGCCGCGGCACGGATCACGACATGCAGCACCTTGCCCACGTCCACCCCCATGTAGCACGCCGCTCCGCGGGAGCCCTCTGGACGCGGCCCATGCCCGTATTCGCGGCGACAGTCGTCCAGCGCGCCCCCATCCAGGCCGCCCCCGCGCGGCCGGTACGGTAGACCCAAGTCCTGGTTGAACGCTTCCCGCCGCTTCGTCTCGTCTGTAGTGTCCAACGCCCGCACAACGTCCAATAGCGGCGTCCGCGCCGAGAAGAGCTTGCTCAGGTGAAAGCCCGCCGTTTCCCGCCCCGGATGGGCCGCCACCCACTCGCCTGGCCCCAGCCGATCCAACTCACTCCCGCACTTCACGCACGCCGCCCACGCCCGTCCCTCGGCCTGCCCGCGCCATGCCCGCGGCCGGCCCAGATCATCCCACTCCGTCACCGCCTGCTCGATTGCCAGCGGCTGTCGCAGCCCGCAAGCCCCGCAGCGCACATGCCATAGCCGCTGATCGCTCTCCTGCCATTCGGCGTGGATGCCCCCGCCCGGATAGCTCGGCGTGGACACTAGTCGCATCTCGCCGATACTGCTGTGGCCCAGACGCTTGGCCGCAATCGCCGGCGCACGCGGGTCCAGTTCGTCCAGCTCGTCCAGGATCAGTACATCCGCATCGATAGACTTCAACTGCGGCGCCGACCCGTCCGGCTTCACCTGTCCGCCGCGGAAATACAAAAAGCGATTGCGCACCCGCTTCAGCGTCACCCGGTCGCTGCCCCGTTTCCCGCCCAGCGCCCGGCCGTCCACGATGATGCTCTCCAAATACGGGCTGGCCTCGATTGCCGGCCCCAACCGCGCCGCGCTAAAGTCGCTCACATGCGCGTCGGTGGGGAACACATACAGCGCGGTGGCGTTGCGCTGGTCGCAGGCGTGCAACGCATAGGAGATCAGCCACTCCGAAGCGCCCATCTGCGCCGCCTTCATCACCGCCGCCCGCCCAGCCTGGACGCCATAGAGCGCCGCCAGGTAGGCGTGGTGCGCCAGGTCGAAGACGCGCTCCGGACCGAGCCAGCGCCGGTGCTGCTGCGTCCACTCGAGCAAATCGTCACCGTTGGCGTTCCTGACCGGCCTTGCCACGCGGCGATAGTGGTGCAGTTCGAGAAGGTCCGCTTCCGGCCACTGGCGGATCATTCTCATGGAGGGCGGCAAAGAGTTCGGTAAGGTCCAGCTTAACCCCATCTGTTTCGCCTTGAACGTACTTCAGCCAATCGAGCAGATCCTTCTCAGTAGAGATGCCGAGCGATCGCACAACGCGCTTGGCTTGGCGCAACCTTTCCGCCTTGTTGGCGATGCCGGTCAGGAATGTAAGCCGGTCGACTTCCTCCGCAAACTCAGGGTTGTCGAGCCAACGTTGAATCGTTCGCCGGTTGACGCCGGCAATGTCGCCTGTCTCTTCTTGCGTGTGCCCATTTGCCAGAGTAATCGCGGCGGTTTCGGCTTTTTTTGACCATCGAAAATGCGACATTTTTGCGACATTTTCAGGGCAACGAAATGCCTGCCGCCGGCAGACCGCTTGTACTGTGATCGACGCGCGAGGAATCAGTTGGGCGCATGTTCCCTAAGCCCTATCGCCTTCAACAAATCTCGGCCGAAGATTATCGTATTGGCATACTCCATTACCTCGGGCGGCGGCTGGAGCGCCTTGCCCGGCTTGCCAAGATCGAGAACGCGCCCTATTCCCCATACATATGCCCATAGACCGCGTCGCTCAGACCCGGCAGTCCGTATGCACCAGCGCAAATAGGCCGCAGCAACACGAGCGTTGTCCCGCGGGTCGGAGATGTCTTCTGCGGCGACCTTCGCACTCCATTCATCCCAGGTCGCAGCCATAATCTGGCCAAGACCGCGCGCCCCGGCGCTGCTTACGGCCAACGGATTGAAGCTGGATTCCTTCCAGCATAGGCTCAGAAGCAATAGCGAGTCCACGCCGAGCTCAGTTGCGCTCTCCCGGATCAAGGCGACGACCTCTCCGTAGTCGACCGCGGCGCTCGGCGCCTCCCCCCCGCCGCCGGACGCTTGGCCCAGATACGGCGCCGGGTCGCGATAGCCGCCCCACCCGTCCCGCCGGTCATACGGATGCACCCGCAGGCCGAAATGCAGATGCGGCCCGCTGCTGAAGCCGGTATTGCCCGACAGAGCGATCACCTGCCCCGCCTCCACCGCCGCGCCGAACGCGAACTGCTGCTCCGACAGATGAGCATAGAGCGTCTCGCCCCAGCCGTGGCCCAGCTTGATATAGAGACCGTAGCCCGCCGGGTCGTCGCCCGCCTCCAACACCCGCCCCGCCGCGGCCGCCCGTATCCGCGTCCCCGCCGGCACGGCTAAGTCGATCCCGTTGTGCCCCAACAGCGGCACGCCGTCCACCATGAACCGCTTATAGACCTCAGGCCGCTCGCCGAACCCCTGGCTCACAAGCCGATAGGCCGGCTCGGCCACGGGATGGATCAACGCCGGCGCCGCGGTCGCCGGCGCGTCCCGCTTGACCTCGCCCAAAGCCGTCCGCTGAAATACCAGAAATGTGCTGCTATGCTCGGACGCGTTGAACCCGGCGCCCAGGTCGGCGCCCATGCCTATCCCCGTCACGGTGTCGCCGTCGAGGCCGTCATCGACGCGGATCGAAAACTCATTGCGGCTGGCCGACATGCCGTAGTCGGCGTTCCAACCCTGCGCCCCCTCGACCCGCGCCTTGCTGCGCACTGCCGCCTCGCCCGTGGGCCACCGCACGCGTAGCGGCACGCCGCCTAACGCCTGGCCGTTCTCGTCGATCACCCGCACCAGGATATGGTGCAGGCCGTTGCTGAAACCCTCGCCTGTCCCGGGCGGCAGCCACCGGCCTTCGACCACCCGCCAGACCGCGGACGCGCCCGCCGGCTCCGCCTCTTCGATAGCGACGCCCCGCTGCGTAAGCCGCTCGTCCCACTCGCGCCCAGGGAGGGATGGGGGCGGCTTCTTCGCGCCGCTCCCGGACACCGCGGGAAGATACAGGGTATAGCCGCCCTGCTCAGGGGCGGGAGGGGGCTCGATGCCCGCGTCCGCCGCATCGGGCGCTCGGTAAGCGCGCGCCAGCGCGTCGCGGAAATCGGCGTGTACGCCGGGCTTAGTCTCAAACTGCCAGTGTACGTCGAAGCGCGGCCAGCGGAACAAGACCAACGCGTGAATCTTCTGCGTGCCGGGCGTCTTGTTCCAACCGTCGATCTCCGCATACGCCGCCTGCACCCAGCCGGAACGGTCTGACGGCCACACGCCGTTGCCGTTGGTCTCCGTGATGAAGCACGGCTTGTGCCGTTGGCCCGTGGGTACAGCCTCCAGGAAGTCCCGATAGGTGCGGAAGCCGTTGCGATATTGTCCCCACGGCGTGTTCATCCGGTCTTCGTCGGCGACCGCCGCCGGCATATAGCCGCGGCTATAGGTGTGCAGCGCGAGGCCGTCGTATTGGCCTGCCAGCAGCCGCAACATCTCGCGCCAGTACTCGATCCAGCCCATGCCCGCTTCGACGTTCCACGGCGCCACGGCCGCGGGCATGATCGACGCATCGGGCCGCGCCGCCTTGATCCTGTCGTAGACGCGTCGATAGCACTCGGCATAGCGCCCCGGCGTAATGGGCGGCCCGCCGCCCCACTCCGCCGACCAATTCGGCTCATTGCCCACAATGAAGCGGCGGCAAGCGAAGCTGTCCGCGGCAAAGGCGGCGCACCACGCCGCGAACGCGGCATCCTGAGCCGGATCGGGCGGAATCGTTCCCTGCCCATGGTGCGACCAGTTCAGGCGCGCAATCGGCGTCACGCTCTGGGCCGCCATCGGGCCGAAGTCATATCGTCGCTCGTCGCGCGCATGCGTAGTCGCGCACCAAGCCGTCACGCCGGCATCGCGCACCCAAGCCGCCCACGTTTCCGACCAGTCATGCACCCCATAAAGATGCTTCACAGGTTCTGTAGAAGCATCGTCGCGAAACATCACTCCCGCACTCCCCGCAGCAGCTTCACTCCCTTGACCGCCGCCTCGATCGCCCAGGTCAGCGTATCGCGGTCGATGGCCGGGTGCAGTTCCGCCAGCCGCGTCAGCGCCCACTCGAAACGGTCGTCCTTGGGCAGCCTGCCCGTCTCATACAGTTGCTCCGCGGCCAGCACCAATTCCCGCGCCGCGCCCGCAGCCCTTTCGAGGTCGGTCAGCCGCTCCGCCGCCGACCGCAACGATACCTGCTCGCCTACGCTCCACGCCCGCCACATCGCGGCCCCGGCCGCCGCCAGAGCAATCACGATGCTCGCCGCCATCCAGAAAGTTTCTTGCTCCATCGCCGTCTCCCGCCCGCAGGCTTATCCGCAATCGTCCCGAATCCGGCGCGCCGCCGGCGCCATACCCGACCGCTCCGCGGGCCGCGCCGCGCAGACTGCCGCCGCCTTCAACCGGAGCAAGTTGGCCCTATGCATGCCTATATTCGAGTCTTCGTGTCCCCTCGTTCTTGGCGAATATAGCTCTCCAGGAGCGTCTTCAGCGCCGACATCACGCGTGAGTTTTCGCTCAAGAGCTCCATGAGCAGCTTCTTGTCATCACGGTTTTCCCTGGCATACTCCTGCTCGCGCCGGTATTGGCTTTGATAACTCTGGCGCAGCATCCACAACGCAAAGCCGGCCAGCCCGCTGACCCCCGCCTGGCCTATGAGCCACTGCACGAAGCTTGCATCATCCATCTTGCCCGGTATCCCATCTCTCTGCCGAACATCGCCCATACCCTCCATGCCTAACCTACCATGCCGGCCCGCCTCGTTCAATGGCAAGCAAGAAAAAAGACCCGCGCTGAGCGCGAGTC
>JASGTU010000385.1 GCA_030058085.1 Chloroflexota bacterium | reverse complement strand
CTCGTCTACGCCACCGGCGTCGTCAGCCCGGCGGCTGTCGAGCAATATGGCGAGGATTACTCCCGCAACCCGGTGGGCACCGGCCCCTTCCGCTTCGTCGAGTGGAGAACCAACGATCAGATCGTGATCGAGCGCTTTGACGATTACTGGGGCGAAAAGGCCAAGCTCGACCGTGTCGTCTATCGCGTCATCCCTGAGGAAAGCGCCCGCATGTTGGCGTTGGACACGGGCGAGGTGCAGATGGTGATGGAACCTGCGCCGTCGCAGTTGGACAGCTATCGCGACAACCCCGATTTCGTCATCCACGAGGCGCCTGGGGTGCGCGTTGTCTACTTCGGCATGATGACCACGCGCGCGCCGCTTGACGACGTGCGCGTGCGCCAGGCTATCAACTACGGCTTCAACCGCCAGTCGATCCTCGACAACGTCCTCGAAGGCGTCGGCTATCTGCCGCAGGCCTACATTTCGCCGCCCGTCTTCGGCTTCGCCGACGTCAGCGAGTACTTCGTCTACGACCCCGAGAGTGCCGCGGCGCTGCTGGATGAAGCCGGCTGGACGGACAGCGACGGAGACGGCATCCGCGACAAGGACGGCGAGCCGCTATCGCTGCTGCACTACAGCTCACGCGGGCGCTACCTGAAAGATGCCGAGGTTGCCGAGGCCTTCCAGGCGGCCATGCGCGAGTTGGGCATCGACGTCAAGCTGGAGATCCTCGAATGGGCCACGCTCTTCGAGCAGTTGCGCCAGCCGAACTTCCCGGCTGACTTCTTCACGCTGGGCTGGTCCACCGCTACCGGCGACGCCGACTACACCCTGGGCCCGATCTTCGGCTCCGATAGCATCCCGCCGGCGGGCTGGAACTCGCACGAGTACCAGAATCCGGAGTTTGACGAGATTGTCGCCGCCGCAGGCAAGAGCACGGATCAGGAAGAGCGCGCCGAGTTGTATGCCCAAGCGCTCGATATCCTGGCACGCGATGCGGTGATCGTGCCCGTGTACAACTCCAAAGAGACCATCCTGACCAGTTCTAGGCTGACTGGCTTCGCTCAGCACCCGATCGACTACTATCTCTGGTTGGGCAAGGCCCAGTTAGCCCAGTAGCGGATACCGTGTTCTAAAGACCGGACTGTCGCAGTTCCCCCGGCAACGCTGCGACAGTCCGGCTGCTCTGCGCTCCGCGCCGGGTCCTGCATCTTGCCGGGTTCTCTGCACGAATGAAGCCGGCGTCACCTTCCACGAAGACTCGAAGACGATATGCCCCGCTTTGTCGCCAACCGCCTGTTAGCCCTGATCCCGGTGCTCCTCGGCATCATTTTTGTCACCATGCTGGTGATGGACCTGATCCCCGGCGACCCCGTCGCCCTGATGCTGGGCGAAAACGCTCGCCCGGAAGAAGTCGCCGCGCTGCGCGCCAAGTTGGGGCTGGATAGCCCGCTCCTGGTGCGTTATGCACGTTACATCGTCGACGTAGTGCAAGGCGACTTAGGACGCTCGATACTCTCCAACAGGCCTGTGACCGCGGAGATTGGCGACGTCTTTCCGCACACGCTGCGCTTGACGCTCGCCGCTATGGTTTTGGCCGTCGTGTTGGGCATCGCCAGCGGCGTTATCTCCGCCATCCGCCCCGGCGGCTGGATGGACGCAGGCGTCCGGCTCCTATCCCTGATCGGCCTGTCCATGCCCATCTTCTGGTTGGGTCTCGTGCTTATCTACGTGTTCGCCTACTATCTGCGGCTTTTCCCAGTGGGTGGCACGGGTACGTGGCGTCACCTGGCGCTACCGGCCCTGGCCCTATCGGCGCCAAGCATCGGCATCGTCTCGCGCATGACGCGCTCATCCATGATGGAGGTCATGCACGAGGACTACGTGCGCACCGCACGCGCCAAAGGCCTGAACTCCAGCAGCGTCATCCTGCGCCACGTCCTGCGCACGTCCTTGATCCCCATCATCACCGTCGTCGGCCTGCAATTCGGCCAGATGATGGGCGGCGCCGTCCTCACCGAGACCGTCTTCGCCTGGCCCGGTCTTGGCCGCTTGACCGTGCTGGCTATCTTTGCGCGAGACTACGTACTGCTCCAGGGCTGCGTGCTCGTCTTCGCAACCAGCTACGTACTCATCAACCTGGCGGTAGATATTTCCTACGCCTACATCGACCCGCGAGTGCGCGTATGAGCAGCCAACCTGTTGACACAGCCCAAACTGCCGCCTCCGGCATATCCGCCTCAAGATCTGCTCTAGAGGAGACGCGCCGCTTCCGCTCACCGTTGATGGACGTCGTGCGGCAGTTCAGCCGCAACCGGATGGCAGTCGCCGGGCTTGTCATCGTCGTGCTAGTTACCTTTACTGCGGCCTTGGCGCCGCTTTTGGCGCCGGCAGACCCCGCGGTCCAGCAACTCGACGACAAGCGCATGCCCCCCAACAGCGACTATTTGTTGGGAGCAGACGAGTTCGGCCGCGACATTCTGAGCCGCATCATCTACGGCAGCCGCGTGGCGCTGTTTGTCGCACTCGTGGCGGTGGCTATCGCCATGGCGTTGGGCGTGTCCATCGGGCTTGTGGCCGGCTATACGGGCGGATGGCTGGACAGTGTGATCATGCGCGTTGCGGATGTGATGCTGGCGTTCCCGTACCTATTACTAGCCATCGCGCTGGTCGCCGCGCTCGGCGCCGGCATCGAGAATACCACCCTGGCGGTAGGCATTTGGGCGACGCCTTCGTTTGTGCGCGTGACGCGCAGCCAGGTGCTGGGCATCAAGCATCGCGAGTTCGTCACAGCCGCGCGCGCCACCGGCGTGCCCACACTGCGCCTGGTGCTGCGCTATGTGCTGCCCAACGCCATCCCGCCGATCATCGTCTTTGCTACGCTCTACATGGCCAATGCCATCTTGCTGGAAGCGGCGCTTAGTTTCCTGGGGCTAGGCGTGCAGCCGCCGCAGCCGTCCTGGGGGCTGATGGTAGCCGACGGGCGCGATTATCTGCGCGTGGCGCCGCACATCGCCACCTTCCCCGGCATCGCCATTATGATCGCCGTCCTCGGCTTCAACCTCATGGGCGACGGCCTGCGCGACGCGCTCGACCCAACCCTGCGCGGCAGAATCTAGCCCGACCGGCGGGCACGGACGCAAGCTCCCCATACCCGGCGTGCGGACTCGGGCAAAACCTGCGCGTCGGTGAAAATGGCGCGCAATGCGGTCATGAGCGACAATATACGCGGATCAACCAACAACAGCGCTCGCCGAATTGACGGCGCAGCCCGCCTCTTCGGCCACCTAGAACGAGGGAATAGACGATGAACGCAGACAACGCACAGCGCGCACGCCAACGCGAAGCGGCTTTGACCGCGCAGGTCTCGCGCGACAATTTGATGGAGATCAACACAACGTTGGCCCAGTGGGTGCGCAACTCGGGCACGCCGGAAGAACGCCAAGCGTTCGACTACATGCAGCAGTTGCTGGACGGCTATGGGTTGGAGACCACGCTGCTGGAACATCCTGCCTTCATCAGCTACCCGCTGGAGGCGAGCCTGACGATTTGGGGGGGAGCCGGCGAGCCCGACGTGGCGGTGACCTGCCTGGGCACGGCCATGAGCGTCTCCGCCGACGCGCTGGAAGCCGAGGTGATCGACCTGGGCTTCGGCACGGCGGAGGACTATGCCAGAGCCGGTCAGGAAGTTGCGGGCAAGATCGTGCTGCTCAACGGGTTGGCTACGCCCACCGCCGTGTACGCCGCGGAGAAGGCCGGCAGCGTCGGGCAGATCTTCATCAACGACGACCACCTGCACTATATGATCGTCAGCAGCGTGTGGGGCGCGCCCACGCCCGAATCGGCCAAGCGCCTGCCCACGACGCCGTCGCTATCCGTGGTAGAAGAGGACGGCCATGACCTGCGCCGTCGCATCGCCGCCGGGCCGGTGCGCGTACGGCTCTCGACAGAGGTATTCCGCGAGTGGACGCAGACGCCGATCCTCGTGGCCGAACTGCCCGGCACGGAAAGCGACGACTTCGTACTCTTCAGCGGCCATCTCGACTCGTGGGAAGTGGGCGCAATGGACAACGGCGCCGCCAATGCCACCATGGCCGAAGCGGCGAGAATCCTAAGCGCCAACCGGCAGGACCTGCGCCGCGGGCTGCGCATCGCCTTCTGGAGCGGCCACAGCCACGGGCGCTACTCCGGCTCCACGTGGTACGTCGACCACCACTGGGAGGAGTTGTACGACCGCTGTGTGGCGCACGTCAACGTCGACTCCACCGGCGCGCGCGGCGCGACCTTCTACGGCGCCTTCCCGGCCCACATGGAGATCGCGGGCTTCGGCGAGGAGATCGTCCAACGGTACTCAGACCAAGAGCCGCACGCCCACCGTATGAGCCGGGCGGGCGACATGAGCTTCAACGGCGTGGGCCTGCCCTCGCTCTTCATGGGCCTCAGCCAGGTTCCCACCAGTGAGGCCGATACCGACTATGTGTCGCTGGCTTTCGGCTCGCTGATCGGCGGCAAGATGCCGTGGTGGTGGCATACCAGCGAGGATACGATCGACAAGATCGACCCCGATGTGTTGGCCCTGGACACCCGGATCTACGTCAGCGTGTTGTGGAATCTGTGCGCGCAGCCGCTGCTGCCGATGGATTTCCGCCGCGTGGCAGCCGACATCGCGGATACGCTGGCGGAGCTGCAAAGCGCAGCAGGCGATCACCTGGACCTAAGCCTGACGCATCAGCGCGCCGTGGCGTTGGCGGAGGCGACAGCCCAACTGGCCGAGCGGTGTGCAGCCGCCACGAACGCCGAAGCCATCGACGACACGGTGAAGCGCCTAAACGCCCAGATGATGGCCTTGTCGCGCATCCTGATCCCGCTTACCTACACGGCCGCCGGGCAGTTCGAGCATGACCCGGCATGGGGGATGCCGCACCTGCCTGCGCTGCACGACGCGCGCCGGCTTATCGCGCTGCCGGCGGACAGCGACGATTTCCGCCACCTGCAGACGCAGCTTGTGCGCGCCCGCAACAAGGTCAACATAGCCCTGCGCGACGCGCTGCGCGTGTTGGCCGAATAAGGGACCACCGCCCCGGCAAGGGCTGACGACTCACCGGCGGAGGCCTGTCCCCCGACTACACAGTCAGGCGGGGCGCCTCCGCCGGTTGGCATACTCTCGTAGTTCCCTGCATAACCGCACGCCCATAACGAAAAAGCCTCCTGGCCACTACATACAGTAGTCCAGGAGACTCCTCCGCGCTGTATATGGCGTTCTGGCTCCTCGGGTTGGACTCGAACCAACAACACTCCGGTTAACAGCCGGATGCTCTGCCGATTGAGCTACCGAGGACCGCTATCAGCTATGACTCCGGCATTATAGCCAGGGTGCGGACGTTCTGTCAAATTCCGCCCGCACCCTAGGTCATGTTTACCCCAGGTAATCGCGCAGCTTACGGCTGCGCAGCGGGTGGCGCAGCTTTCGCAACGCCTTCGCCTCGATCTGGCGCACTCGCTCGCGCGTCACCTCGAACTCGCGGCCCACGTCTTCGAGCGTGCGCGTCACGCCATCCTCCAGGCCGAAGCGCATGATCAGCACCCTGCGCTCACGCTCATTCAGCCCGTCCAGAATCTCGTGCATGTGTTCCTTCAGAAGCCGGCGGCTGGCCGAGTCAACCGGCCCCGGCAAACTGTCATCCTCGATAAAATCGCCCAGATAGCTGTTGTCCTCATTGCCCACAGGCGTGTTGAGGCTCAGCGGCTCCTGGCTCAGACGTTGAATCTTACGAACCTTGGCAGCCGCCCGCTCTAAGCGGCGCTTCAACTCCGGCTCCAGCGGCGCTTCCGGGTCTATCTCCCAAGCGGCGAGGGCCGCTTTGGCGTCCTCCGGGTCCACGAACTCCATCTCGACCGCAATACGCTCGAAGGTCGGTTCTTGGCCCAACTCCTGCTGCAGCCGGCGCTTGATCCTCGCCTGGCGGTTGATGGTCTCCACCATATGCACCGGGATGCGAATCGTGCGCGCCTGGTCGGCGATCGCCCGGCTGATGGCCTGGCGGATCCACCAGGTGGCATACGTGCTAAACTTGTAGCCGAGCGTATGGTCGAACTTGTCGACGGCGCGCAGCAGGCCCATGTTGCCTTCCTGGATCAGGTCGAGGAAGTTCAAGCCGCGGCCGATATAGCGCTTGGCGACGCTGACCACCAGGCGCAGATTGCTGCGCGCCAGCTTGTCGTGCGCCTCCTTGCCCCGCAAAATGTCTAGCTCCAGTTGATCGCGCTCATCCAAGTCGGTCGCCTGGTCGAGCAGCGCTTCGGCTTTCTTGGCTTCGGCGATGCGCCGCGCCAACTCCAACTCCTCCTCGCCTGTCAACAGCGGGTGGCGCCCGATGTCGCGCAGATACATGCGCACCGGATCCAGGCTCTGGCTCAGTTCGGGGACATCCTCCACCAACTTCTCGAGCGGGACATACTTCTCCAACTCGATCTCTTCCTCCATCTTGGCATCTCGCTCAATGCGCGGGATGGGGGCTTGCCCCTCATCTTCTTCCTCTTCCTCCTCGTCGGGGATGTCGTCGAAGGGGTCTTCCTCCTGCTCGCGCTCCTCGCCCAGATGAATATATTCGTCCAGCTCGCTTTCAGAGCTGGCGCGCCGCAACGGCATAACCGGCTCTTGTTCCGAACCGTCTGTTGGTGTCTGGCGTCGCCTTGCCATCTGTCTCCCTTACTCGCACCCTGCGGACTAACGAATCTTGACGCCCTTATCGGCTCGCCCCTGTACGGCAAGCACGCGGGTCAGCCCGACCCAGGTGTCTTGTAGATGTGACATCATGCGCAGGTTCCGGTTGTTGGCGGCATCGAACCGGCGCACTGCCTCCATATCGCCGCCGCGTTGCGCATCGTCGATCAAGTATTTGATCCGCGTAATATCTGATTGTATCTGATCCTGGCGCATCCGCAACAATACCTTGAGCAACTCTTGCGGAAACTCCTCCGTCGAAATATGCGGCAGTATGGCCGCGTCGGCGAGCAACATGCCCAGCCGCCCGTGCAAGTAGCTCGTCAGCCCCTCTTGAAACGCCTCCACATCCCAATCGGCGTCCCCGGCAATATAGCGCTTGAGCGCCCGGAAGATCTCTTGATTCTCCACGTGTTGCCAATCCTGCACAGCCGGCGGATCCACGTTGCACTTCACCGCCTCTGCCGACAACGCGATCACCAGGTCCGGGTCGTGCAGTAGACAGGCCAGCAGGTAATCCTCCTTGCCGGAGCTGCGAGGGGCCGGCGGCGGTGTGCGGAAGGCCGCAGCAGACGGCATCCCATATTCCGGCGGCATGGCCTCGTCGTCCGGCGGCGGACCGTAGTCGTCGTTGCCAGGCGGGGAGCCGATCCCATTCGCCGGCGGCGTTTGCGGCCTTCGCTGCGGCGGACGCCCGCGCCCCCCAGGCCGAACCGGTCGCGGACGCACCGGCACGCGGCTGGTCCGCGCGGCGGCCTGCACCCTGCGCGCCACCGTCAATTCGTCGATCTGGACCAGCCGGCTCAGTTCCTGCACATAATGCTGGCGCTCGATCTCATCGCCCAGTTCGGCGATCAGCGGCGCCAGTTCGCTCACCAAGGCGCCCTTTCCCGCCGCGCTCGTCAAGTCAAGTTGCTTGGCGGCTACGCCCAGATAATACTCGACCAGCGGCTTTGCCTGCCCGACCAGCGATTCCCACTGCGCCGGATCGCGACGGAGCACGTCGTCCGGGTCCTGGCCTTCCGGCATGGAGCAAACGAGCAAGTTAGCGCCCAGCCGCTCTTCCATGTGCAGGCCGCCCCCGGGACTGACCGCGGGGCGGCTTACCCGATCCAGCGACTGGCGCGCCTGGTTTAGCCCGCGTATCGTCGCCTGCTGTCCGGCGCTATCTGCGTCCAGCGCCAGAACGAAGTTATTTGTATAACGCTGCAGTTGCCGCAATTGATCCGTGGTCAGCGCCGTGCCCATGCACGCCACGACATTGGCGAAACCAAACTGGTGCGCCGCGATCACATCCATATAGCCTTCGACGATCACCACGCGGTCGGCGGCGCGTATGGCTTCGTGCGCCAGGTCGATGCCGTAGACGACGCTCGATTTATGAAAGACAGGCGTTTCCGCGGTGTTCAGGTATTTCGGCTGGCTGTCGTCCAATACGCGCCCGCCGAAGCCGATCACGCGGCCCATGCGGTCGCGGATCGGCGTGATTACCCGGTTGCGAAAGGCGTCATAGATCGTGCCGCGTTGCTCGTTGCGCTTGACCAGCCCGGCGCGCAACTGCGCCTCGACATCGTACCCCTTCTCGCTCAAATAGTCGCGCAGACCGTTCCAGCCGTTCAGCCCAAAACCAATGCGAAACTTCTCGACTGTCGTCGCATCGATGCCGCGACGGGCCACGTATTCCCGCGCCGGCGCGGCGGCGGTATGGTTGCGCAGGACCTCGGCGAAATAACTCGCAGCGGCTTCGTTGATGGCATAGAGCGCATCGCGCTGCGAGACCTCCCCGCTCGGCTCGTCCAGCTGCACGCCGGCTTCGCGCGCCAAAATCTCGAGCGCCTCGCGGAACTCCAGATTTTCCTTCTTCTCCAAAAAGTTGAAGATATCGCCGCCTATGCCGCAAGCGCCGAAACAGTGCCAGGTGCCGGTATTGGGAAAGACGACGAAACTGGGCGTGCGTTCCGTGTGGAAAGGACACAGCCCTTTATAGCTGCTGCCCGCCTTTTTTAGAGGCGTATAGCGCGAGATAAACTCGACGATATCGATCCGCTGTTTTACCTCGTCCGAGACGCTCACGTGAGTGCTCCCCTGCCGTTCTTGCGTCGGCCCACATGGGTCGCGCCCCAGGCGCCTGCATTATAACTGTACCCAATGGGGGTGTCAAAGCGTATAGCCAGAAACGGGGACGCCCGAACGCGCAGCGAAAGGGTGTGTAGGCACGCCCAAATCCGCCGCGTTGGCCCTCCCTGTTCGGCAATTCGCAAGCATGTCTGCCCCATGATACACTATGCTTTGGTACACGCTTTCTGCGGCATGAGCTTGCAAGCGCCGGCGGAATCACACGGCGATTACGACGGCTATCGGTTAGCCGGTCTGATTCCATCGGCACAATCAATCGGCATCGTCTGGCGCATAACCCGATTGCGCGCTGTTTGCACAACCGAGTCCTGAAGACAGTTGGGGCCTCAGCAGCCATGCTCGGTATGGTGTTGTTAATCGCCTTCATTTTGATCAGCTTGGTTAGCGCAATTGCCCTGATCGGCGCGAGCCTTGCTGCAGGCCGCCAAGAAAAAGCCCTACGCGGGTCCTCAAATCATCTTGTCCCACAAGAAGCGCCGGCGTCGCAGTCGCTCGAATGGCTCTACTGGCTCAGCGCTACTGTGCTGGCCTCCGTGCCGTGCATCTTGCTGACATTTGCACTGGTGCTGCGCG
>JASGTU010000384.1 GCA_030058085.1 Chloroflexota bacterium | reverse complement strand
CAAAGGCGTTGCGCAGCGGCTCCACAACCAGCGCCTGTAGAACGTCGTGAATGCCATGCACCAGAACCGGGCCGGACGGGTCATGTATCTGTAGGTCGATCTGCTTGCCGGCGAGTTCCCAGTCCGCAGCCACGGCCAGACACGCCTCCTGCACCACATCGCGCAGATCAAACACGCGCGCCAGGCCCTCGAAGCGCGGCTTGAGATTGCCGCTGTTTAACTCGGTAAACAGCAACACATTGTTGAGCAGGTGTTGCAGGCGATCCACGCCAGCCTGCACCAACTCCATCAACTCTTGGACCGACTCATCCGGCGTGACCGCGATGCTTTCGGCCAACAGTTCCGTCCCGCCGACGATCGGGGCCAGCGGCGTACGCAGCTCGTGCGAGATCAGGTTAAGGAACTGCTGCCGCGTCTCGTCCAAACGGCGTTCGGCGCTATGGCGGACCTCACGCAGCCGCCGCAGCTTGTTCTCCATGGCGACGACTAAGTCATCCACCTCGAAGGGCTTGACCAGGTAGTCGTCGACGCCCAGTTCCTTGCCTGTGCGGATCGCCGTCTGCGTGTTGTGCGCCGTCAGGAAGAGGAACGGTATATCCTGCCAGTCTTCACTGGAGCGCACCGCCTCCAGCAGCTCGTAGCCGTCCATTTCGGGCATGGAGATGTCGCTGACAATGATGTTGGGCAATGCCTCTCCCGCCTGCATGTGCGCCAAAGCCGCCGCGCCGTCGTAAGCCTTCGCCACGTTGTAACCACGCATCGCCAAATCGAAGGCCAGGCTGTCACAGAGGACGCGGTTATCCTCCACAATCAGCACATTGACAACAGGTGAACTAGATGAAGATACGCTGCTCATTCCGCTCCACACCCATCCTTGACCTTGCCGGCCGGGAGCCAGAAGGAGAAGGTGCTGCCGGCGCGCGGTTCGCTGTGTACCGCGATCTCGCCCCCATAGGCGCTGAGAATGTCGCGCACCAGCGGCAGTCCCAGTCCGGTCCCCGGTATGCTGCTATTCTGCGCCCACCCGCGAACAAAGCGGGTGAAGAGTTGATCTCGGTCTTCCGGCGGAATGCCGGGGCCTGTATCGCGCACCTGACCGACCAGGTATCGGCCCGGCGGCAACTTATCCGGCGCCGCCAATCCCTCGGCGAAGAGCGGCGGCTCGGCCGTAATTGAGCCGTCCTCCATCTTGGTCGCGCACCCCATATAGGCGTCAATGGCGCCGCCCTTGGGCGTATACTTGTTGGCGTTGCCCAATAGATTGCGCCAGATGATGCGAAAGTCGACGGCCTCGCCCATCAGTGTATGCTCTCGCCCGTCGTGATGCAAACGCAGAACCTGGCGCCTTGAATTCACGGTGGGCTTTAGCTCTAGGGCGACGCTTTGCAGCATGGCCTTCATGGGGACTTCCGCATGGCCGCTTTCCTGCCGGCGCGCGTCCAGCCGTGAGATTTCCAAGATGCCGTTGAGGATCTCGGTCAGAACCTTGGCCTGATCGTTAATCTGATTGATCTGCTGCCGGCGCTGATCGTCCGTCATGCGGTCGTAGTGGCGCGCCGTCGAAGAGGCCAAGAGCGAGATCGCGGCCACCGGGTTGCGCAGCTCGTGGTTGACGGTCGAGATGAACTGCTGGCGCATCCGTTCGGCAGCGCGAAAATGGCTGATGTCGCGCATGCTGCACACCGTCCGGCGCTCATCACCAGGTGCATAGGCCAGCGCGAAGTCGGCGTCGAGCAGGTTGCCGTCTTTGCGCAGCGCCTCCATCGTCAGATGCCGCCGGTGCGATTCCGGGCTAAGGCTTTCGACTGCTTCCATTAGGCGACCGACGTTATGCGGCTCGACCAAGAGGCTAACCGGCTGGTTGAGCAACTCACTTTCGGTGTAGCCGAGTTTCTCCTCACACGCCTTATTCGCGGAGAGAATGGCGTTGCCCGGCCCGAGGAGCAGAATGGCGTCGCTGGCGTTGTTGACGATGGTGGTTGTGCGCCGGTTTAACGCGGCCAGATCGCGCGTGCGCTCGTTGACCAGCTCGGCTAGGCGGGTGTTGTGCGCGGCGATCTCTTCGTGTAACCGGCGGTCCTCCAACGCCTGCGCAAGGGTTTGCGCGGCGGATTCGGCGAGGGTGATCTCTTCCCTGCCGAACACGCCGGGGCGACTGTCGACGAACACCAGCGCTCCGGCCGGTTTGCGGCGGACATACAGCGGCGTGATCATCACGCTTGTCGCGCCCCATCCCGCAAGTATCTCGCGAAATGGCTGCAGAAGGGCGGAACTCGCCACATCCTCGACAACCAAGGTCTGAGAATTATGCACGAAGCGCGTGTAGATCGGGCTGTTCGCATCCACAAGCTCTGACCATTCCGTCCGGTTAGCCGGGTCGGCATCGTCGTTGCAGATCATGGCGACGTTGGTCTTGGGCTCGATGATAACGGCGAAGCCGCGGTCGACGTCGAAGACACGCGCCATCTCTTGCGACGCCCGGTGCAGCAGCGCCATCGGCTCGCGGTTGCTGGCGGCGAAGGCGATCACCTCGTTGAGCGCCTGCAGCCGGCGGTTGGCGATCTGTTGCGCCTGTTCAGCCAGCTTGCGCTGTGTGATGGTTTCGTGCGTGACGATGGCCCGTGCCGGGCCAGGGCCGGGGAATCGTGTCACGCGCCCCAGGAACCAGCGCGGTTCATCCGGGCTGTGGCACGGGTACTCCTGCTCATACAGTTCCTGTTCGCCGGCCAGCACGGTGCGAATGGCGCGGGCGAATTCCGCAGCCCCCTCGGCGGACTGTCCAGCCGCCTGCTCGCAGACGCGCAGGTAGTTCTGTCCCTCGCATACGCCTGCCACATCCGCCCCATTGGCTGTCGCGAAACGACGCCACGCCGCGTTGACGGCCAGAATCGCGCCCGTCTCGTCGATGATGGCGATATGCTCGCTCAACCCGTTGAGGGCGGCGGTTACGAAGCGCTCAGATTCCGCCAACGCCCGCTCATAGCACTTGCGCTCGGTGATGTCCTGCTTGACGGCGATAAAGTAGGCGGGGACGCCGAAGTCGTCCATCACCGGCGTGACGGTCATCTCTTCGGTATAGAGGCTGCCGTCCTTGCGCTGATTGACCAGCTCTCCGCGCCAAACGCGGCCGTCCAAGATCGTCTGCCACAGACCAGAGTAGAAGGCCGTGTCCTGAACGCCGGACTTCCATAGCCGCGGCGTATGTCCGATTATTTCATCTGACGTATAGCCGGTCAGCTTCTCGAAGGCGGGATTCGCCCAAAGGACCACACCTTCTCGATCCGTTATGATTATGGCGTTGGCCGTCGCCTGGAGCGCTGCGCCCTGCAGGCCGTATTCCATCTCTCGCTGGGCAACGGCTTCGCGCGTAATGCCGAAAATCATCTTGAATTGCTCCGCTTGAGGTAAAGTTTCCAAGCCCGCCACTGAACAGGCTTGCCCAGTCTCCTTACAACGACCATTCTGGCCGTTAGTCTGTTCGCCGAACTGGCGATATCCGTTAAGGTTTATGCGTTGCTTATCGCTCATCGCACACGCCGCCCAACACGGCGCTGTGCACTTTGCCGCCAGTTCCCATCAAACCTCGCACGCCGGAGGGTGTACGATATAACGAAGGCGGGTTCACCATGGTTTCATCCGGTCTTCAGGCGAGGCGTGAGAGGACGAAGCATAGCCGTTGTCGCCTGGCGCACCGATCATCGCGCGCACCTTGGCCGCCAGGTCAAAGTGAAGAACCGGGTTCGTATAGTATTCCGCCGGTCTGTCGCCCAAGGCGCGCCGAACTTCCGCCAGATGATCGGACGGTACGAGTACGAGAACGGCGGTCGCAGAAGCCGCCGCCTTCGCCAGGTCGGCTATTGAGATCGAAGCGCCGCCGTTCTTGACGGCGTTTAGAATCAGCAGATCCGGCGCCGTTCTTTGCATCGCCTGTTCAAGCTCACTGGCGCTTTGAGCATAGCGCACAGCGTACCCTTCCTGCCGCAGCATTGCGGCAAGTCTGCGCGATATCGTTTCGTCACTCCCGAACACTAAAACACTCGCGTCCATTATTCTCCCTGGGCGAACCCTACGGTAAAGCTACAACAACAGAATCGCTGCCTTGGCGCTTTTCCTTTCATCTAGATTAGCACAGATGGGAGGTCTATAGTCTGAAGTTATCTGAAAATCCTTCAGCGGCGACCAAAAGACAGCCGGGAAGCTGTTCGCCCCCCGGCCGCTTAATACGATTCCGTTAGTTCCTGGGGATTGACGTCGAGACCCTTCACTTCGTTCAGGGTGACAGCTTCCCCGGGAATTCGTGACATCGTACGTAGTGGTTTGCTCGCCAAGCGCCTGTCATTCTGAACGGAGTGAAGAATCTCGATGGTCCCGGGGAACAGACCCTTCGCCGCAAAATGCGCGAACCGAATCCCGCTTGTGATAACGCGCCTAGCCGGAGATCAGATAGCCGCGGCCATGCACGGTGCGAATGTAGACCGGCGAATCGGGATCCGGCTCTATCTTGCGGCGCAGGTTCTTGATCTGGGCGTAGACCAGCGCCGGGTCGCCCGTGCCGGGAGGATATTCCCAGACGTGTTCCAGCAATTGGTCAATCGTGCAGGGCTGTCCGGCGTAGACCATCAGATAATGCACCAGACGATGTTCCAGCGCAGTCAACTCGTGGCGGCGACCGGCCACTGCGATATCGGGACGCGAAAGCGATAGCGAAAGGCTGCCCACAGTCAGGTTGACTGCATCCCGGTCCAGCGCGCCGCCGCCCGCCCGGCGCAGGAGGGCGCGAACGCGGGCCTGAAGCTCATCTACCTGAAACGGCTTGGTGACGTAGTCGTCGCCGCCTGCGTCCAGCCCCTCGGTGATGTCGCTGGGACGGCTGCGCGCGGTGAGGAAGAGGATGGGCAATTTGGCATGAAACGGGTCGGCGCGCACGCGCCGGCAGACTTCCAGCCCGCTCATTTCGGGCATGAGCACGTCGAGAATCACCAGGTCGGGTTGTTCTTCCTTCAAGACGCGCAAAGCCTCCGCTCCACTGTCGACGGTCAGAACGGTATGCTCGGCGCGCCTTAAGACGCGGCGAATCGTACCTAGGGCCTCGGGTTCGTCGTCAACTGCTAAGATCAGCGCCATTCGTTCCTCTTTCTAGCAGGGCTAGTCTGTGATCTTACGGCTGACGGGCAGGCGCACGATGAAGGCGGCGCCGCGCCCGACCTCACTTTCGACTTGGATGGACCCATGATGCTGCTCAATTATGTCGGCGCAGATAGACAGCCCTAACCCTGTGCCGCGCTCTTTGGTCGTATAGAATGGATCAAACAACTGGGGCCTGGACTCCGGCGCAATGCCGGCGCCATTGTCGCGTACGGCGATCACGACGGCATTTTCGGCGGAGTCAAATCCGGTCGTCACAGTAATCCAGCCCTTCTCCTTGCCCGAAACAGCGTCGCGCGCGTTGAGCAAGAGATTCATCCAGACGTCGAGCAGGTGTTCCTCGCTGGCCTCTACCAGCGGCAGCGGCGCCGTGAACTCCGTGCGCAGTTCCATGCGCTGCAACTCAAGTTGCGGTCGCACCGTATCCACGGCTTGGCGCACGGTGTCGTTGACGTCGACTTCGTGAAAGGCGGACGGACGCGTGCGGGCAAAGTTAAGCAACCGTTGCACGGTAGCCGCCGCGCGTTGGGCGGCGCGGTGGATGGCTTCCGCCGATTCATATTCGAGCGTATCCGGCGCAAGGTCCTGGAGAAGCAACTGCGAGTCGGCCACAACCGTGGTCAACGGGTTGTTGATCTGGTGCGCCACGCCTGCGGCCAGTTCGCCAATCGCCGACAAACGTACAGCGCGCATCAGGTTCTCCTGGGTTTGTTGGAGCTGTGCGTAGCTATCCGCCAGTTCGCGCACGACGCGCTCATTGTCCAACGCCAGGCCGATCTGGACGGCAAACGACTGGATCACGCTGATCTCGTCGTCGCTGAACTCGCCATGAACCCGACCGATGCGCAGGATACCCAGCGTGATCTGGCGCGACACCAGCGCCACGCCCATCCAGGCATCCAGGTTCTCGCCGACGTCACGCAGTTTCGCCCGCTCGGGCGCATCCGCGATTTCGGCTAGCGTAAGCTGTCCGCCCGCGGTCAGCACTGCATGCAGCGGCGCGATCTGCGTGTAGGCCTGGCTGCTGCCTAGGCCCAGCGCGTGCTCGTCTACGCCGGCGCTGAACAGCGCTGTCAAGCGGTCGCGCTCCACCTCCTGAATCAACAACTGGTCATAGGCCACGAGCGTGCGCAAGCTCTCGGCGGCCTGCGCCAACGCTTCGGAGAAGTCCACGGTTCGGGCCAACATTTCGGCGCTGCGCCGCAGCCCCTCGGCTCGAACGCGCTGCACTTGCTCACGCTCCAGCGCCGAGCGCAACGTCTGCTGCGCGCGCCACTGCTCGGTAATATCGCGGTTCACGCCGACAAGCCCGACCACCTCCCCTTCTTCGTTGCGCAAGGGAACCTTATGGAGCAAAAAATAGAGCGGATCATCATTTGCTGGCCAGGCGCGGCTGTCCCCCAGAATTTCGCGCCGGATGGTGCGGCCGGTCTTGAACAGTTCCTCTTCGTCGTCCCAATGTTCCTGTGCGCGGCGACTGTTCAACTCAAAGTCGGTCTTGCCCAGAATTTCGGACATGGGCATGCCGTAGCGCCGCTCCACTGCGGTATTGGCTAAGATCAGGCGGTGCGCTTGGTCCTTCACGTAGATCGAATCGGGGATGGTGTCGATCAGCGTACGCAGCAAGTTGCGCTCTTCGCGCAGCCTGGCTTCGGCTTCGCGCAGCGCGGTGACCTCGAATGATATTCCGCCGATCAGGGCGGAACCGTCGTGGCGCACGATGGGAAACTTGGTGGTGAGGAATGTATGCCATACGCCGTTCTCTTCGATCCGCTCTTCATTGACCTGCGCAGTCATAGAGTTGATAATGCGAAGGTCCCTGTCGCGGAAGCGCTCGGCATGGTCCTGCGGCCAGATGTCGAAATCCGTTTTGCCCAGCATGCTTTGCACATCGCCGGTGCTACGATGGGCAAAGCGGTGATTGACGAACAGATGCCGTCCCTCTGCGTCCTTGATAAAGGCATAGCCGGGGAAGTGCTGCATAAAGAGCGCAAACTGTTCCTGGCTATCGCGCAACTCGTTTTCTACCTGCTTGCGCTCGGTCACGTCCATCGCCATAATGCCGCGCAGCCGGCGTCCGTCGGGGAGCCTTCCCAGCAGCGCGGCGCGCGAGAGCCACACGCGGCGGCTGCCGTCTTTGGTTATGACTTCTATTTCGTCTTCGTTCACCTTCGACTCATCTTCGGCGAAGAGCGAATCGACGACTGCTGCATAGCGCTCGCCTTCATTGTCGTGGGCGAGTTTCAGCCATACGTCGATCGTGGGGATCTCCTCAAGAGCGTACCCGGTGATCTCGGTCCAAGTGCGGCTGATATGAACGATCTTGTGGTCATCGGTGTAAATCAGGAAGGGCGCCGGCGAGAAATC
>JASGTU010000383.1 GCA_030058085.1 Chloroflexota bacterium | reverse complement strand
GGCGCGGTGCTGACCGAAGTCGTGATCAGCCTGGCGATCTTTGTGCCGTTCTACCTGTTTCTCATCTGGTACGCGCGGGCGGGCGCGGTCAATATGGCGCTGATCCTGCTGGTGTGCGCCGTGGTGTTGGTGGCGCTGACCGCGATGGGCGTGATGATTGGGCTGCTGGCGCTGCTGTGGCGGCAGGTCAGTTCTATCGCCCAGGTGTTGGGCATGCTCTTCGAGTTCCTCGGCGGCGCGTACCTGCCCGTGTCCAACTTCCCGCAGCCGCTGCAATACCTGGCCTACCTGCTGCCCTACACGTGGGGCTACGACCTCATCCGCTACTACAGCTTCGACGGCCATTGGCAGACGCTACAGCCGGTGTGGCTGGAGTGGCTCATCCTCATCGGCTACGCCGTGGTCTTCACGCTGATCTCGCGGCATCTCCTGCGTCGCGCCGAGCAATACGCCAAGCGCAGCGGCCTCAATATCATCTAGATCATCTAGGGGTTGTCAGGCCGGCAGTTGCGCCTTAGGAGACGGTGACGCGCAACTGGTCGCCGGGCTGTACGCCATGCGCCTGGATGACGCCGGCGGGCAGTTCGAGCACGGCGCGGGCCTTGCGGCGCATGCGGCCGAACTTGCCGGGCGGCAACGCCGCGTCCATGTCCACCACGCGCGATTCAGCGTCCAGATAGAGCACGTCGATGGGGATCGCCATGAAGTGCGTGTGGATCTGATTGGCCGGCTTGAGCAAAAGGCCGTCGCCCGCCGGCAGGTCGCGCACGCCCATCAGCCCGCGCAGCCGTGTCCAGAAGTTATTGGCCAGCCGTCCCCTGTCGACCAGCACCGCCGCACGTGTAACGTTATCCACCCTCAACATAGCCCTTCCTCTCTTGCAACGCGCCAAGAGCTGTTCGCCTATTCCATCTTGTACCACGCCGTGCCCTCGTTCAGGCCGAAGACGCTGGGCGGCAGGTGGATGCCGGCATCCTCGATGCGGTCGTTGATGCGCGGGCGCAAGCCGGTCGGGAGAAGTTCGCCCAGAATTTTGCCGTTCTCGTCAATGCCCGTCTGCTCGAAGCGGAAGACGTCCTGCATGACGATAGTATCGCCTTCCATGCCCACCACCTCTGACGCCTGCACCACCTTGCGGCTGCCGTCGCGCAGTCGCGATTGGTGCACGATCAGGTCGATGGCCGAGGCGATCTGTTGGCGGATGGCGCGCAGCGGTAGCTCCATGCCGGCCATCAAGACCATCGTCTCGATGCGGTTGAGGGTGTCACGCGCGCTGTTGGAGTGGATGGTGGTCAAGGAGCCGTCGTGGCCCGTGTTCATGGCCTGCAGCATGTCCAGCGCCTCACCGCCGCGACACTCGCCGACGACGATGCGGTCGGGGCGCATACGCAAGGCGTTGACGACCAAATCGCGAATGGCGATGCGCCCTTTGCCCTCATTGTTGGCCGGGCGCGCCTCTAGGCGTACACAGTGCGGCTGCTGCAACTGCAACTCGGCGGCGTCTTCGATGGTTAGGATGCGCTCGTTTTCGGGGATGAAACTGGAGAGCACGTTGAGCAGCGTTGTCTTGCCGGAGCCGGTGCCGCCGCTGATGATGACGTTGGCGCCCGCCACCACCGCGGCCCTGACGAATTCCGCGAATTCGGGCGTCATCGACCCAAAGCGGATCAGGTCGTCGATCTTGAGCGGATCTTTGTTGAACTTGCGAATGGTGATGACGGGGCCGACCAAGGAGAGCGGCGGAATGATGGCGTTAACGCGCGATCCGTCCGGCAGACGCGCATCCACCATGGGCGAGGATTCGTCGATGCGGCGGCCCAGCGGGGTGACGATGCGCTCGATCACGCGCAGGATATGGTCGTTGTCCACAAACTTGACGTTTGAAAGCGTCAGTTTGCCTCTCTGCTCGATGTAAACTTGGTTCGGTCCGTTGACCATCACCTCGCTGATGTCATCGCGATCCAAGAGCGGCTGGATAGGCCCATAGCCGAGGATATCGGCCATGATCATCGCCATCATCTGCTCGCGCTCGACCCGGCTGACGACAAGCTGGGCATCTTCCAGCGCCTTTGTAAAGACCGGTTCGGCCAGTCGCCGCACTTCAGCCGAATCGCTGACGTCGATCAGCGACTTGATCTCATTCGCCAGAAACTGCTGTACATCCTCGCGCACCTTGCGGAACCCAGGCGGCGGGGCGTAGGGAGCTTTCTCCGGTGCGGGATCCGCGGGTTTAGGCGGATTCGGAGCATGCGCCGGCGCGTTGGATGCCGGGGGCGGACTCGAGGGTTGGGGCGCGGCTTGGGGCTTAGAATTGCGCCCATTGGCCGGTGAAGGCGAATGATTTCTGAACAGAGGCATCTCTAACTCCTTCTAAATCCGTCTGCGCAACACCAACGCGATATCCGCGATATCTAGGACGGTCGCGCCATGTGTGGGCGATGTCTGGCGACCGGGCTCGGCAACCATGGTTGGCGCAGGCTGCGCTATTTGATCCAAACCGGGTCCCAGTCATCAAAGGCGTTCATGCTCAGATTGAGCTGTGTCCCGCCTTGATTGTCCATCACCCAGATCTGCCGCCAGCCCGTCCGATTCGAGTAGAAGACGATGCGGCTGCCGTCCTGCGACCAGCTTGGGCGCTTGTCCCATTCCCA
>JASGTU010000382.1 GCA_030058085.1 Chloroflexota bacterium | reverse complement strand
GAACCAATTCTCCGGCGGCGAGCTGCAGCGCGTCTCCATCGCTCGCGCCCTCATCCCGCACCCGGAGATCATTATCGCCGACGAGCCGGTCAGCATGATCGACGCGTCGCTGCGCATGAACATCATCAACCTCTTCCTCTCCCTCAAGGATGACTACAAGACCAGCTTCCTCTACATCACCCATGACCTCGCCACCGCGTACTACATCAGCGACTACATCGCGGTCATGTATCGCGGTACGATCGTTGAGTTCGGCAAGGCGCGGGGTGTGCTCATCGATCCGCAGCATCCCTACACCCAGTTGCTTCTCGATTCGATTCCGGGGGTGAAGCGTAAGTGGGAACGCAAGCGGATTTCCCTGTCCGACATCGAGACGAAGGAATACCGCTTTGAGGGCTGCAAGTTCCGCAACCGCTGCCCGCTTGCCGAGAGCATCTGCGACGAGCAGCGCCCGCCCGCGGTGGTGAAGCCCGACGGCCGCGAGGTCTACTGCCACTTTGCCTAAGGCGCATGTCGCCTTATCAAGCGCGTACAATCCTGGTCCGCCACACAACATCAGTCGAGGAGCGCATTACCTATGAAATTGAACGGCTCGCAGATCGAGCAGTGGGGCCTCTTTGAGGCGACGTTGGACGGCCCCAGCGACGGCAACCCAACCCGCGAAGTTGAGCTATCGGCGCGCTTCGAGTGCGGCGACCACATACTCGAGCCGGAAGGCTTCTATGACGGCGACGGCCTCTATCGGGTTCGCCTGATGCCGGATCGGCAAGGGGAATGGCGCTTTACGACGCGCAGCAATGTCGCGGAGTTGGACGGGCGTACGGGGACGTTTACCTGTGTCGCCCCGTCTGCGGGCAACCACGGGCCGGTTTATGTGCAGGATGGACGTTCATTTGCCTATGCGGACGGCACGCCCCATTGGTCTGTAGGCACAACCTGCTACGCATGGATTCACCAGAGCGAGGAACTGCAAGAGCAGACCCTGGAGACGCTGCGCAGCGCGCCCTTCAACAAGATGCGCATGTGCGTCTTCCCCAAGCATTTCCCCTACAACGAGAACGAGCCGTCCCTCCATCCGTACGACGTCGACGCCAACGGCCAGCGCGATTTCCGCCGCCCGAATCCGGCCTTCTTCCGCCATCTGGAACGGCGCGTGCTAGACCTGCAGCGCCTCGACATCGAAGCGGACATCATTATCTTCCACCCGTATGACTGGTGGGGATACGCCACCATGAGCGCCGACGAGAACCGGCGCTATGTGCGCTATCTCGTGGCGCGGCTCGCCGCTTTCCGCAATGTGTGGTGGTCCATGGCGAACGAATACGACTTCATGCTCAAGAACATCCCGATGGAACTGTGGGATGAGCTTTTCCAGACGGTGGAGCGCTGCGATCCCGCCGGGCACTTGCGTTCGATTCACCAGGCGTTACAGGACTACGACTACACCAAGCCGTGGGTGACACACGCCTCGATTCAGAAGTGGGACATCCACCAGACGAAGGCCTGGATTCGCGATTACGGCAAGCCCGTCGTCAACGACGAACCGGAGTACGAGGGGGACATCCCGCACGCCTGGGGCAACATCTCGGCGCGCGAGCTGGTGCACCGCTTCTGGTACATCTTCGCCAATGGCGCCTACGCCGGTCACGGCGAGACCTACCTGCATCCGGAGGATGTCCTGTGGTGGGCCAAGGGCGGCGTCCTCCACGGGGAGAGCGTTCCCCGCATCGCGTTCCTGCGCCGCATCATGGAGGAAGGGCCGGCGGGCGGCCTGACGCCGATGGAGGACGCGTGGTTCTGGGAGCGCATGGCTGCGGGCATGAACGGGGCCTATCGCCTGATCTACTTCGGAGCGCACCAGCCGCGGCTGTGGTCCGAGGGGATGCCCGAGGACGTTCCCTACCAGGTCGACGTGATCGATCCCTGGGAGATGATGATCACGCCGCTGGAGGGGACGTTCCAGGGCAAGCAGACGCTTGAGCTGCCGGGCAAGCCGAACTTGGCGCTGCGCATTCGTCCGGTAGGCTAGTGCTCTGGTAACTATGGTTCTGTCATTCTGACGACCGCAGGGAGGAAGAATCTGTTCGTTCGCCACACAGGGATTCGTCGCCTTCGGCTCAGAATGGCAACTGCACAAATTGTGTTGACAGAGGGCTAATGTAGCGCTCGTCACCCAACGAAGAACTGCGAGATCGGACGGCTGGCACTTAACACGTTGCCAGCCGCCGGTTTTGTATAGCGGCTATTGCGGTACGATGAACTCGCCGGCGTCCTCTGCGGCTTGGCGCGCTTGTTCTAGGGCGAGCACGAACGCCTCGATTTCGTCTGGCGAGCGCAGGAAACGATCCACGGCATTGTCCACACGGCCCCACATGGACTCGGGCACGCCCAACACATATAGGGGCGTTACGTCTTGCGCGCCTGCCATTAAGTCGATGCCGCGCTCCGTCACCTCGGACAACTGCGCGCCGTCCCCTGGGCTCTGGGCGGGGGCGAGGTCCGGCGCGTTGGCGCTGATCTGCTGGGCCATGACGGACTGCGCCTCGGCTGAGGCGGCGAACTCGACAAAGGCGAGCGCGACATCGCGATGCTCGGCGTTGAGCGGGACCATGTAGCCGTAAGCGGTCAGCACCTCGGCCTGCGGCACGCTTGCGTCGATCGCGGGGAAGGGGAAGAAGTCAAGGTTCTGCAGGAGTGCAGGCGGCAGGTAGCCCAGCCACGACGGGCTGGTGAGGGTCATGGCCGCCTTGTCCACGTAACCGATGCCTATCTGGTCCGTGATGATAGCCATTAAGCTGTCTGTGGCGCCTAGCCGTTCGGAGTGTTGGGTGAAATAGCCCTGCTGCAACATCCACGACCACAACTCAAGCACGCTCACCACGCGTTCGTCGGTATACGGGATTTCGCCGTTGAGCAGTTGGCGATGGAGTTCGCCGCCGTTGAGGCGCAGGTTTAGGTAGTCCAGCCATAAGCCGCTAAGCCATACGTCGTCGCCAGCTAGGGAAAGGGGCGTGATGCCGTTGGCGAGCAGCGTGTCGCACAACTCGGTGAATTCGCTCCACGTAGCGGGCGGCTGCAGGCCGTATCGGTCGAACACGGCGCGGTTGTAATAGATGGCCGACCAGGTGTAGCCGATGGGCAGGAAGAACTGCTTGCCGTTCGCCGCGCTCAACGCCTGGAAGCCCGCCGGGTATTGTTCCAGCAGGCCGGATTGTTCCCAGACGTCGGTCAGGTCGACCAGTTGCCCCTGCTCAATGGCGCGCGCCAGCGGGTAGCCCGCGGTCATCACCATCAGGTCGGGCGACGGGGGCTGGGCGAGATAGTCGCCGGGCATCTGGACGTAGGGCGCGCGCTGGAAGGTGACGTGCGGATGCAGCGCGCTGAACTGCTCCAGCAGCGACTTCTCGGCGTGGCTCCAGGAGCCTTCCATATCGTACGTCACCAGCGCCAGTTCGACCGGCGCGATAGGGGTGGGTTCGGATTGCCTGCCCAGAAGGCCGCAGCCGGCTGTTAGGGCGCTCAAGGCCGCCAATGCCAGGAGCGCAAGCAGCATTCGCGTGAGTCTCGCCGTCATATCATGTCTGCCCTTTCTGTGGGGTCTGTTTCTCTGTTGATGCCCGCCG
>JASGTU010000381.1 GCA_030058085.1 Chloroflexota bacterium | reverse complement strand
TCCTAGAAACGAAAAACCTCACGCGCACCTTTGGGCACGGCGAGCACGCGGTCCACGCGGTGAAGGATGTGTCTTTCCATGTCCAACCTGGGGAAATCGTAGCCGTCGTCGGCGAAAGCGGCAGCGGCAAATCCACACTTGCACGCCTAATCCTGCGCCTGCTGGACCCCACGGCAGGCCGCATCTTCTTGCACGGCAACGATGTAACAGATCTAACCAAGAGCCGAGACCTCAAACCCTACTGGCGTAAAGTCCAGGGCGTTTTCCAGGACCCCTTCGCGGCCGTGAACCAGTTCTATACCAACCGTCGAGTGCTGGAAAAACCGCTGCAGCTGCTTGACCACAAACCGACCCGCACTGAACGCGATGAGCGCATTGAGTCCGCCCTGCTGGAAGTGGGCCTCGACCCTTCCGACGTGCTCAACAAGGGGCCGCACCAACTCTCCGGCGGCCAACTGCAACGCATCATGATCGCCCGCGCGCTGGTAGCAGGGCCGGAACTTCTCCTGGCCGACGAGCCGACCAGCATGCTCGACGCCTCGCTGCGCGTTACGGTGCTCAACCTGCTCCTAGACCTGCGTGAACATCGCAACATGACCATCCTCTTCATCACACATGATCTAGGTCAAGCCTACTATCTCAGCGACCGCGTCCTTGTCATGTATCGCGGCGATTTGGTTGAACAGGGCACGGTGAAGGAAGTGCTCTCGAACCCGCAGCACGAGTATACCCAGCGGCTCTTGGCCGACGTGCCGCGACTGCACGGTTGGGGCGCTATCCTCGATACCGAAAGCCTTCTAGCCGCCAACCAACCCTAGACAGCGCGACGCCCGGTCCTTAAGGCCGGGCGCCATTGCATTCACTAACGAATTCCAGTTGTAGCCAGACAGAATCAAGCGCGGATGGACTGCGCTCCCCCTCCTGTCGCCACGGCATCCAGGCCGAGGTAGTGCAACAACTTGCGGCTCGTGAATCGATCGCGCAAGTAATGCCCGTTGGTAGCGGCCAAGACCAGTTCTTCTTTGCTCAAGCCCAATTCATCTACTGTGGTCGGGCCGCCCGCCGCGCGCAGCCAGCCGGCGATCTGTTGCGCTTCCGGCACTTGGCGAGCGATCGTCTGGATCTCGTCCCAATGCTCCCAAATTCGTCGCGTCAACTGCTCGAAATCGGCCTCGTCCATGTTCAGGAAACGCTTCTGAATCGCGACGATCTCGTCCGCCATATCCGGCCCAAATGCCGCGCGAATCCGCTCTATCCCCTCCTCACGCTTGGGCATGCCGGCTCGATCTAGAATCTGCGCCAGGTCATCCCGCGAGATGTTGCGAATCGCCGCATATAGCTTGGCGACTTCGGTCGCCGCCACGCCAACCTTGGCGCCGTGCAGCAAGGCCGGACGCTTTTCCCACAACAGCTTCATCTCCCAGAAGTGAGAGTAATGATGCTCCGTGCCCGATGCCGCGTGCGACGAACCGAACGCCAGCATCTGGATGCCGGACTCGATTAGGCCTTCCATCAGGCTGCGAATGCCTTCGGGTGAGGCTGCTGCGATGGTGTCGGCGTTGTCGATACAGATCTGTAGGGCGCGGCGCGTGCCATCGGCGATCGCAACGTCGTAGGGTTCATCCCACAGCAAGCGGCCAATCTGCCAGTCGGCTAGGGACGTGTACTTGCCGATCATGTCGCCAAAACCAGCGGCGATCATAGCCCGCGGCGCGTTCGCCAAAGTGGGAAGATCCGCAAAGATCGCGATTGGGGCATGCGTTTTATAGGTGTTCTTCACCCCGCCCACGATTAAGGGCGCACCCACCGAGGCGAAACCATCCACCGAAGGCGCGGTCGGCATTGAGATAAACGCATTGCGCGTGCGGTGGCTGACAAAGCGCGTGATGTCCGTGATCGTCCCCGAACCTACGGCAATAAAGGTGCGTTCGGTAGCGTCGTAAGCCAGCAAGACCTGCATGACGGCATGGGCGTCGGCGACGACTTCCTCGCCCCCTAATACCACTGTGATCACGTCGAAGCCTGCGTGTCGCAAGCCCTGGTCCACCGACTCGCCCAGCACGCGATACGTATTGCGATCCGCTACCAGCACCAGGCGGCGGCGATCTTGCGCCTTACAGAATTCTAGCAGTCGATCAAGTGCATCATCCCCGATTGTCACCAATGGATTCACTGGCATTTTTTGGCCTTCCTAAGCCTAGTCCGGCGGACAGTCCAATCAAGACCGCCCGCCAATGCGAATAATGGTCCTATCAACATAACATAGCGGCGCCTGCCGCCCAAGCTGCCTCGAGCCTCAGGAAAGCTTGCCGGTTCGTCTCAGGACGTCTACGCTGCACGGCCCTGGCGGTAAGCGGGAATCAGAATGTCCGGGCGATCGGTAGTGATGTAGTCCACACCCATGTCGAAGATCGCCCACATTTCCGGGACCTCGTTCACCACCCAGCCGTGCGCCTTGATTCCTTTCGCCCGCAACGTCTCCACCATGTCCGCACTCAAATATGCCTTGTTCACCGCCACCCAGTCGAAGCCGTTATCGGCTATCTCCGCTGCCAAGACAGCCGCTTCGGTCGAGCCCTTTAAGGTAAAGAACTCATGCGACACGATGGCGTAGAGTTGTATCTCTGGGGCAAGGGCGCGCACGGCATGTAACGCTGGAAAATTGAACGACGAGATAACGGTATACTTGACGGCATTGTTGCGGCGCACCAGCTCGACGACTTTCTGCTCGATGCCGTCATAGCGGTTGCCGTCGGCGTCTGTTTTGATTTCGATATTGATCTGCAGCCTACCCTGCACGAAGTCATACGCTTCCTGCAGCGTAGGGATGCGCTGCACGCCATAGTCTCTGCCACTATGGTTCGCCGCAGCATTTAGCGTCTTCAACTCGGCCAGCGTGTAATCGCGCAGTTGCCCCTGGCCGTCGGTAGTTCGCTCCAGCCGGGCGTCGTGCATGATGGCCAACTCGCCGTCCTTGCTCAGCTGAACGTCAAGTTCAATCGCATCAGCGCCTGTCTCAATCGCCAAGCCATAAGCCGCCAACGTATTCTCCGGCGCAACCTCTCGCGCGCCGCGATGTCCCATGATCTTCAGACGCCGCGCTCCGGCGTCGCTCTCCCCGCTCATCATCGCTCCTTCGAGCAATCCTGGCGGGGCGCGACCTGCCCAGCCCCGGTAAGCCGCGCCCCTTCGATGTAGTATCCCAGATGTCGCCTTATGACGGCAACGTCGGTTCAAAGCCTTCTTCGATCGCGATCTCGACACAGGTCTGCTGCAACCGTTGGAGCCGCTCCGCAACGTTCACATCGGTCGTAATGCACTCATCCCAGGCGTCCTTCATCTCCTGGCTGGCGCGCGCCACCGTGTGAATCTTCATGTGCCAGCGCGAGTACTCGAACTGGTCAATCGCCACCTGACGCCGCGGATCTGCAGCGAGCACATCCGCCAACGCCTCTTGCACCGAGGCGCGGATCGGGATGTAGCCGGTGAGTCTGTCATAGGCCGCATACTGCTCCGGCGCGTGCATGTAGGCGATAAACTGCCACGCCGCATCGCGCGTCGCCTCGTCCACGCCCTCGATGATGCTGAGGCCGTTGCCGCCGCTCGGCACCCAACGCCCGCCAGGTCCCGCCGGCAGGTAACCGACCTCCGCCGTGAAGGCGCCGCCCGAAATCTCGTCGACTGAGCCGATCAGACCGGTCGATTCGATCGTCATCGCCGCCTTGGCGCTGCCGAAGTAGGCTGAAGCGCCGCCGTCCGCCGCCGTGGGCACGTGGGCCTCGCCCTTCTGCCGCGCCGCCTGCATGCGCTCAAACCACTCGACCACGGCAGGATTGGCCAGGTCGATCTCCCAGTTCTCGTCGTTCACCATGGCGCCGGCGCTCCATACTGCGCTCTGCTGCCACCAGTTGCCCGGCGAATAGGCGAAGGACACCAGGTCCTCGGTCGCCAGCTTGGGGAAATACTCGTTGAAGGCGATATCCCACGTATCAGGCGCTCCCGACAGGCCGGCCGCGTCCAAAAGCTCCTTGTTGTAATAGAAGATCGGCGTGCTGACCCCGTAGGCCAACTGGTACATATTGCCATCCAGCTTGCCGCGGTTGATGGGCTCCATGTACTCGGTCAGATCAAGGCCGTTCGGCCCGTCGATCAGATCGTTCATGTTCAAGAGGATCCCGTTGCGGGCGAGCGGCAAATACTGCCCATCACCCACCAGCAGCATGTCGGGCAGCGCGTTGGCCGCGGCCGCAGCGATGACCTTGTTCATCGTCTCGATGTAGTCGCCTTGGTACTCGTCCTGCACTACAATGCCGGGATTCGCGTCATTGAAGTCGACCACGAACTTCGCCAGCAGGTCGCCGATGCTGCCGCTCTGCGAACGCCACCACAGGACCGATACCGCTTCCGCTGCGGGCGCCCCGCCCTCAGCCGCCGGAGCCGCTCCCGGCGCCACAGGCGCGCAGGCCGCCAAGGCCATCAAGCCGGTTGCGCCTGCCGCCGCCTTGAGGAAGGTTCGACGTGAATAACCGCGCTGATTTGTCATACCAGACATTCTGTTCCTCCTGAAATAGTGTGACCGATTCTCTTCGTCCGTGTTGTTCATTACTCTGCATCAGGCGTATTATTCTGCCTTCACGCATATGGGTATCAAGTCTGGTCGCGGCCCCCTTTCCTTGTTAAGTGGCATGTTCCCCAAGTGTCTGTCATTCTGAAGCGAGCGTTAGCGAGCTGAAGAATCTCGTTGTACCCTAGCTCGAGATGCTTCGTTTTTCTCAGCATGACAGCGTACTTACTGAGCGAACGAACCACTACACCCTGCTCTCTATCATGGCTAAACCAAGACGCGAATGTCGTCCACATCGCAGGCAAGACGAATCTGCCTTGCCGCATTAGCCTTTGAGCGCGCCTTGCACCGCCCCTTCGATGAACTGCTTCTGGGCGATCAGGAACAGCGCAACGAGCGGCATCACGACGATCGTTGCACCTGCCATGATGTACTGCCATTCGGGAAATTCGAACACATCGCGCAGGCTCTGTACGCCGATCGGCAGCGTACGCATACTCTGCGAGTTCGTCACGACCAGCGGCCACATATACGCATTCCAGTGGGCGACGAAGGCCAGCAACAGCAGCGTACTCACGATCGGCTTGGACAGGGGCAGCGCCAGTTGCATAAGCTGGCGGAAGTAGCCCGCCCCGTCGATCTTAGCGGCATCGAACAGCTCATCCGGCAAGCTCTGGAAATGCTCGCGCAGCAAGAATGTGGCGAAAGCGCTTGACAGCTCCGGCACGATTAGACCGGGATAGGTATTGATCCAGTTCAGCTGCTTGAGCATGATGAAGCGCGGGATCAAAGTGATTTCACTGGGGATCAGGAAGGTCAATAAGACCAGGAAAAAGATCAGGTCCTTCTTGGGAAAACGCAGCCGTGCAAAAGCATACCCGGCCATAAGGCCCATCATGAACTCGCCGACGGTGATACTGACCGTATAGACCACGCTGTTGAACGTAAATCGTCCGAACGGAAGCAGATTCCACACCTCCACGAAGTTGCGCCATTGCGGCTGCGCGGGCAGGATCACCATCGGTATGGTGTAGACCTCTTTCACCGTCTTCAGTGAAGTGGACAGCATATAGAAGAACGGGAACCCGATCAGCACCGCAGCGCCGATGACGACCAGATGCACCAAAACACTGCTTACCGTGCGACGCGGCGACAGGTCGCTCCCGCTCGCACTCCCCGGCTTCACTGCCTTAGCGGCCATAGTCTCACGCATCGTCTTTTCTCATTCGTTGTCATTCGTTGGTCCAGTCCTAGTAGCTCACCCAACGCTCTTTGTAGCGCGTCTGCAGATAGGTGAACAACATAACGATAACGAACATGATCACAGCCAGCGCAGAAGCGACGCCCATGCGCTGGAACCCGAAGGCCTCGCGGTATATCTGGAATACATACATATTGCTGCGATTGGCCGGACCGCCCCCGGTCATGACGGACACAATGTCGAAAGTCTTGATCGCGGTCATCAACCCCGTGATCGTCAAAAAGTAGAATACAGGCGTAATCGCCGGGAACGACACATTGCGAAAGATTTGCCAGGCGTTGGCCCCGTCAATGGCGGCTGCCTCCTTCAGCGTAGTGTCAACCCCTTGCAGCGCCGCCAGCAGCACAACGGTAGAAAAACCGAGGCTCTTCCAGATCGCCACCAACATGATGGCGGGAAGTACGAAAGTCGGGCTGGCGAGAACGTTGGGAAAGCGCAACCCCAGCCAAGAAAACGCCGCGGCGAAAATGCCGTGCTTCGGGTCATACATGGAGATCCACACCAGAGCCATCGCCGCCGAGGTCGTGATGTGCGGCGAAAAAACCACCAATCGCCAGAAGCCGCGGGCAACCAGCCACTGGTTTAGCGACACGGCCAATGCCAGCGACAACGTTAAGCCAATCGTCACCGTGCCAAAAGAAAAAATCAACGTGTTGCGCGTGATCTGCCAGAATTCGGGCGACCGTAACAGGCGCAAATAATTATCCACGCCTACCATGTCCCAGGTCGGCTTAAGCAGATTCCAGTTGGTCAGGCTTAGGTAAAACGAATGGAAGAAAGGCCAATACGTCCAGATGATGAGAAGCGTCAAGTTCGGCATGACGAATAGTATGAAGGCGAGATACTCTCGCCGCCGCTCAGTCATATGCCAGCGTGGCGTTCCGGTCATCTGCGTTTGGCGTGTATCTACCGTCATGGCTGATAGTCTCCCGTTTCGTTCACTTAGCGCCCAACCAGTCGCGCCGTAAGCGCAGCGCCATTGTCTCACGCCATTGTCTCATGCTGAGGTTAATGCGCAGTTAATGCAGACTCTGCCAGGACTGCGGCTGCCCCGGCTTCGTCGATAACCAACGATTTCAGCAGCTTGCCGCGCAGCGCTGCGCAAACGGCGCGGGCCCTGTCCGCCCCGTTCGTGATCCCGATCACTTCCGGAATCCGGCGCAGCTTGTCCAGTTCGATGCTGATCACACGCTGCCGGTGCTCCGTATCGCACTCGCATCCGTCTGCATCGAAGAAGCGTCCGCAGATCTCCCCGACGACCCCTCGCCTGCGTAAGTCGCGCTGGTCGCCGGCGCTCAACACCTGGCGCTCGATAAAGGCCGAATTCTCCAGCGTGCCGATGCCGACAAAGGCCATGTCCATTGCGTCGAACAACTGCCACACCATGTGCACCTGCTCGTGGCTGAGAAACGCATCGCGCGTCGCCGCGTCCGGCGCATAGACCGGCGCGCTGACCGAGTAGAAATTGGCGTTGAACTTGTGAGCCATCACGCGGCCCAACTCGATCGCGTCGATCTCGCCGACCAGCGAGCCGATGTTGCTCATAAGCTGCGCCACCTCAATCCCCTTGATCGGGCCCGGCGGCTGCATGAAGCGCACCAGTTCGTACAGCGTGCGCCCGCCTGCCATGCCCAACACGCAGTTTGGCCGGATGGCAGCCGAGATCACCGGCGCCGCAATGTAACCGATCGTCTGCCGGATACTCGTCACCGTCTGCTCGGCAAATGTCCGCACGACGATGGCGTGGTTCATCTCGAAGCGCTCGATCAGTTTCTCCTCCAGTTCCTGATTGCGCGGGCAGTAGTCCTGCACCGTGATCTTGACGATGCCGGCATCGCGGGCGCGCGCCAACAACCTAGACACTTTGGATCTGGAAACGCCGATCATGTCGGCAATCTCCGTCTGGCCTAACCCATCCAGGTAATAGAGCTTCGATGCCAAGCTCAATAGCGCTGTCTGTTCGTCGTACATGGACACGGCTGCTCGCAAAGCAAACCATAGGAAGCTGGGGAAAGAAATCTGCACGGATGTGCATGCACATCCGTGCAGATTGTCGCACGCCAACCTCGTTTTGTCAAGCGTTCTGGGCAACGTCTTTAGGGCGCTTCTATCGGACGGTCAATATCGGTCCGGCAAAACAGGCGCCGCCAAACAAACAGTGCAGAGGGAATCCTCCCCCTGCACTGCCGTTCACGCTCAGCTGATGCGAGTCGCAGCCCGCATACTGCTCGTTGGACTACACGAACCCCTGCTCCACCATCGCATCAGCCACGCGCGTAAAGCCCGCAATGTTGGCTCCTGCCAGATAGTTGCCGCGTACACCGTAGTCTACCGACGCCCTATACGCCGACTCGTGGATAGCCTGCATGAGGCCGCGCAGCCGCTTGTCCACCTCTTCAAAGCTCCACGACACGCGCATCGAGTTCTGTGTCATCTCCAGCCCGCTGGTGGCGACGCCGCCGGCGTTGGCGGCTTTGCCCGGCGCGTAGAGGATGCCGGCCTTAACGAACAGGTGCGCGGCCTCCGGCACGGTAGGCATGTTGGCCCCCTCCGCCACAAGCCGGCAGCCATTGCGCAACAACGCCTGCGCGCTCGGTTCGCACAGTTCGTTCTGCGTGGCGCACGGAAAAGCCGCGTCGCAGGGGATATCCCACGGCTTCTTGCCTTCGTAGTAGGCGACGTCAAAGCGCTCGGCATATTCCTTAATCCGCCCGCGCCGCACGTTCTTCAACTCCATCACATACGCCAACTTGTCTTCGTCGATCCCGTCCGGGTCATGAATGAACCCGTCCGAGTCCGAAAGTGTGACCGGCTTTGCCCCCACCTCAAGCAGCTTCTGCACACCATACTGCGCCACATTGCCCGAACCGGACACGACACAAGTCTTGCCCGCCAGCGAATCCTTGTGGGCCGCCAGCATTTCCTGCGCAAAATAGACCATTCCGTACCCGGTCGCCTCCGGACGCACCAATGATCCGCCCCACTGGACGCCTTTGCCGGTGAGCACGCCGCTGAACTCGTTGGCGAGTCGCTTATACTGCCCAAACAGGTACCCGATCTCGCGTCCGCCCACGCCGATGTCGCCCGCCGGCACGTCGATATGCGGGCCGATATGGCGGAAAAGCTCGCTCATAAACGACTGGCAAAAGCGCATCACTTCGTCGTCCGACTTGCCCCTCGGGTCGAAGTCAGACCCGCCTTTGGCGCCGCCGAGATTGAGCGTCGTCAGCGAGTTCTTCAGTGTCTGTTCGAAGCCGAGAAACTTCAACACGCTAAGGTTGACCGTCGGGTGAAAACGTAGCCCGCCTTTATACGGGCCCAATGTCGAACTGAACTGCACGCGATAGCCGCGGTTGACTTGGCAGTTCCCATTGTCATCGATCCACGGCACGCGGAACATGATCACGCGTTCCGGCTCTACCATCCGTTCCAGCAGCCGCGTCTTGCGATAGTGCGGCTTGCGTTCCAACACCGGCTCGATTGCGTCCAACGCCTCATCAACCGCCTGTAAAAACTCCGATTCGTGTGCATCTTTCTGGTGCAGATATGCCAGCACTTCATCCTTGTACGACACAGTGAATAACCTCCCCTTGCGTCAGAGTTGACAACGATGGCGGCATCTTTGCCGGATGGAAGAAGGCGGCTTTTGAACATCCTTGTTCGAAAGCGGTCAACTTGCGCCTAGGATCAATAAGAACAATGGCAACGCATGATTAACGCGAAAATAGTAACGGATAGTGGGATTCTGAACAAATGACGCAGAAAGCGCAGAGCGTAATCGCCTAACAGATCCAGGCCATCACGCGATTCCGGTTTGCGTGGAGCGAACGATGCGCCGTATGATTAGCGCCCGGCGCTGAAAAGCATCCGCCGGGCGTCGATCCGGTTCCCGTCTTTGTCACTATGAGACAGCCAATATGAGGCTGTCAGGATGAGGCTGCCAATGTCCGCAACACGCCAACCGGCGCCCGGCTTCGTCCGGCAACGTCTCGCCCTCCTTCTCGCGCTTCCACTGTTGACCATCCTCATCTTGTCGCTCGCCTGCAACATGCAGACGCCGCCCTATGCGGAAAACCAACGTGCGACTGATGCGGCTGTCAGCGCCCAAGCTACAGACCGCGCTCAGACGGTGCGCGCCACAGCCACCGCAGCTGCGCCATCCGTCGAAGCGACGGCTACAGCCCTGGCGCTCGTCGCCCTCGACGAGTCGCGCCCCGCCCTGCTTCCACTAGCGGAGCGCTGGGGGCTGCACTTCGTGCGCGTCCCCGCCGGCGAGTTCACTTTCAGCGAAGACAACCCTGACCTAGGCCGGACCGCCGAGATGATCACGCTCGCCGAATTCTGGATCGGCCTGACCGAAGTCACTAACGCCCAGTACGCAGCCTTCATCGATGCGGGCGGCTACGAGGACAGAGACCTGTGGACAGAGGACGGTTGGACATGGCGTTCGGCCCAAACCCACGCCGCACCCGGTTGTTGGCAAGACACAGACTTCAACGCGCCCGACCAGCCGGTGACCTGTGTAAGCTGGTACGAGGCGACCGCCTATGCCGCCTGGCTCAGCCGGGAAACGGGGCTAGCCCTGCGGCTGCCAACCGTGGAGGAATGGGAAAAGGCCGCACGCGGAACCGACAGCCGCCGCTATCCCTGGGGCGACGCCGCGCCTGATTTCTCGCTCGCCAACTATGCCGCCGCCTTAGGCCGCACTGCGCCCGTGGGCAGCCTCCCCGCCGGCGCCTCCCCCTATGGCGCCCTAGACATGGCAGGAAACGTGGCCGAATGGACTGCTACGAAAGTCGATTTCGCCGATGATCGCATTGTGCGCGGCGGGTCGTGGTACGAACTGGCAGGCAGCCTGCCGGCGTTCTACAACATGTTCTACCCGCCCGACCGGCAGATGAACATCCTCGGCCTGCGTCTTGTCGTCACGCTGGACTAGGCAAGCCGGCTTGCCGTGCCGTCCAGGGCCGGGCGCAGTGATCCTCAAATTTCCTCGCGCGGCGCAGCCGG
>JASGTU010000380.1 GCA_030058085.1 Chloroflexota bacterium | reverse complement strand
CCTACCGGCGCCATCTGCAACCTCGACTGCCAGTATTGCTTTTTCTTGACCAAGGAGAAACTCTATCCCGGCAGCCGCTTTCGCATGGCGGACGACCTGCTCGAGCTCTACATCCGCCAGTTGATCGAGTCCCAACAGGTTCCCGAGGTCAATGTCGCCTGGCAGGGCGGCGAGCCGACGCTGATGGGGCTGGACTTCTTCCGCCGCTCAATCGAGTTGGTCGAGCGCTACCGCAAGCCGGGGCAGCGCATTCTGCACAGCATCCAGACCAACGGCACGCTGCTGGATGATGAATGGGCGGCCTTCTTCAAACAGCATAACTTCCTGGTCGGCCTGAGCGTTGACGGCCCGCGCGAGCTGCACGACGCCTATCGCGTGGACAAGGGCGGGCGCGGGAGCTTTGACCGGGTGATGCGCGGGCACGATGTGCTCAAGAAGCACGGCGTAGATTTCAACATCCTCTGCACCGTTCACGCGGCCAACGGAGATCATCCGTTGGCGGTGTATCGCTTCTTCCGCGACGAGTTGAAGGCCGAGTTTGTGCAGTTCATCCCGATTATCGAGCGGATCAACACGGACGGCACGACCCTGCGCCAACAGGGGACCCAGGTCACAGATCGCTCGATCACTGGGGAGAAGTACGGCGCGTTCTTGTGCGCCATCTTCGACGAATGGGTGCGCCGCGACGTGGGCAGGGTCTATGTGCAGATCTTCGACGTGTCGCTGGGCAGTTGGATCGGTCAGCACAGCCTGTGCGTCTTTGCGCCCACCTGCGGCGATTCGCTGGCGATCGAGCACACCGGCGATCTCTACTCGTGCGATCACTTCGTGGAGCCCGACTACCTGCTGGGCAACATCCGCGACACACACATGATCGAGCTGGTGGCGTCGCCCCAACAGCGCAAGTTCGGGCGGGACAAGGCGGACACGCTGCCCCGTTTCTGCCGCGAGTGCGAGGTGCGCTTCGCCTGTAACGGCGGCTGCCCGAAGAACCGCTTCATCGAGACGCCGGACGGCGAGCCGGGGCTGAATTACCTCTGCGCGGGCTACAAGATGTTCTTCAACCACATCGACCGGCCCATGCGCATCATGGCGGACTTGCTCCGGCAAAGGCGGGCCCCCGCCGAAATCATGCAGATCATGGCGACGGAAGACAAGCGGCTGCAAGAGGCGTTTGCACGCGCTGGTCGCAATGACCCCTGCCCCTGCGGCAGCGGCAAGAAGTTCAAACACTGCCACGGGCGCTAGCGAGGACGAAAGGCCCTCGGCCTTTTACGGGGGAAGTATAGACTAACTGCACTCGACATAAAGGACTCGTGAGCTCTGATGCTGCAATCACACCTTGCACGTGGTCCGACAGACGGCGTAGTGATGGAGTGGATCGGCTATGCCGCGCTTGCGCTGGAGGCTGTAGCCGCGGTGATCATCGTGGTTACGGTGTTGGTAGCCACAGCCCGTCACGCTATGCATTTCCTCAATACGCACCGAATTTCCTTTCCCAAACGACCCGGTCGCCAGGCCGAGGAGTATAAACGCGACGTAGCCGGCGGCATGATGTTGGCGCTCGAACTGCTGATCGCCGCCGACATCCTGCGCACGGTGACGATGGACTTTGCGCTGGAGACGATCCTCGTCCTGGGCTTGTTGATCCTGATCCGCACCTTCCTCATGTGGTCGTTGATCGTCGAGATCGAGCACCGCTGGCCGTGGCAGCCGCGCATTGGTGACCATTGGGCGCAGTACGAGACCGTACCAGACAAAGTACCAGGCAAGACGGTGATGGGCGAGCCAGAGGCGGACGAAATGGCGGAGGACAGGACGGAGAACAAGCCGCCATCTGGGACTTAGCGGCCTGATTTTTTGGCGGATGCGGCGACATGGTGCATGATGGTAGCAGTGCAGAGGAGACCATTTATCGCCGGGCAACAAGCTGTGTCATGATCGATCCCATCCTTCATATATTGGCCGACAGCAGTGTATTCCAGGGCTTGAGCGAGCGCGAATTACAGGACGTCCGCGAAGCCGCTACGATGCGCCGCTATGTCGCAGGCGAACTGATGGTGCGCCAGGGAGATCCCGCCCTGGCTTTTCATATGCTCATCTGCGGGCACGCCAAGCTGGTGCAGGTGACGCCGGACGGCCATCAGGTGCTGATTCGCTACGCGCGGCCGGGGCATAGCTTCGGGTTGCGTTCCGCCCTGAGCGGTTTCGAGTACTCGCTTTCGGCGGAAGCGATTGACGATTCTCGAGCATTGGTCTGGTATGGCGAAGTGCTGGCGCAGTTGATGGAGCGTTATTCGCGCATCGCCTTCAACGGTATGCGGATGATGACGCTGCGCAATGTCGAGATGCAGTTGCGCTATCAGGAGTTGCTCACCGAGCCGGTGGAGCAGCGCGTTGCCCAGGCGTTGCTGCGTCTGTCCAACGACATGGGTCAGAAGACCAAAGAGGGCATCCTCATCGACGTGCCGCTCTCGCGTGAGGACTTGGCCGAATACAGCGGCACCACGCTCTACAGCGTCAGCCGCATCTTGCGCCAGTGGGAGAATGCCGGCGTGGTGCGGACGGGGCGTGAGCGCGTGCTCGTGCGCAGCCAGGACTCTCTGCTCGACATCGCTGCCGCCACCATTTAGCTCCGCTGCGCGCTTCACCCCTGGCGGCAATTGCCCAGATTTCCCCTTTCAATTGACTTCGTCTCACGACGCCGGCCTTCAGGTCGGCGGGCGCGGCGTGTATTCTTTGCGCGCGGGCAAAGAATTCGCGCCGCGTCGCATGCTATTCTGACTGTAACCGCGGGCCACAGGGAATCGATAACGGCCTTACTGCGGCCCTTTGCAGGCGCCGCGCCGGTTCGATCTAGTTATACAGTGCACCAGACCTAGGAAGGAGGCACGAAATGGGTAAGATTTCCACCTATTATAAGGGCGATATGTTGTTCGAGAGCGAGATGGGGAACCACAAGCTAGTGATCGACGTACCGCCGGCGATGGGCGGAAGCGATCGCGGACCGACTCCCCCTGAGGTTTTCGTCGCCTCGCTGGGTTCATGCGTTGCCGCGTTCGTGGCCCAATATTGCGAGCGCAACGGCGTCAATACCACCGACCTATCCGTCGATGTGGCCTTCGACAAGGCGGATGACCCATCCCGGCTTGTTAACCTCAAGGTCACAGTCAACTTACCGCATGGGGAATGCAAGCAGCGCAAAGCCGCGCTTCAGCGCGTGGCAGAGCACTGCCCTGTCCACGAGACGATCTCCACCCTCGGCGGGATCGAGATCGAAATATTGGACAAGGTGACTCGGTTAGCAGCGTAGGGCGGCTGGCTGCAGCTATGCCGCTTCTGTCGTTAGGCATGACCCGGGCTGGCGATGGCCGGCCCGCTGACCATAAGCATTGCCCGCCGGGCAGACATCGCCTGCCAAAGGGGCGGGAGGAGCGATTATGCAGACGGTTGTGGGTCTGACACACAGCAGCGCAGAGGCCGAACAGGCTGTGCGCCTGTTGCAGGAGAACGGTTTTGCTCCTGCCAGCGTAGACGCGGCGCATAATCTGCGTTCGGTGTGGCGGGCGTTGGTCTGCAAGCCTGTCTATGTGCTCGTTAGCCATCTGGCAGTCGGCGCAGTGATGGGCATCGCGCTGTTCGCGTACCTGGGCGTACTGATCGCCGCCGGTGGAAATGCGCTCGGCTATGCGCCGCGTCTGACCGCAGGCGCGCTGGCTGTATTGGCGGCAGCGGGCGGCGCGACAGGCGCGGCGATCGGTCTGTATGTCGGGTTGGGCGATTACGCCGGGCAAGCGCGCTTCTGCTGGCGCAGTCTGGTGCGCGGGGGGGCGCTGGCTGTCGTGCGCACGGCGGATGAACACGCGCCGCGCGCCGCCGCGATCTTGCGGCAGGCGGGTCTGGCGCCGGTGAGCATCTGTCCCGCGCCCGGCGTGCGCCCGTTCTGGCAACGCCGGGCTGGTTCGACCGACCGGCTTTCGTTGTGGACACGATGGGCGGCGCGTCTATTGGGCGTAGCGCTGCTGATCGCGGTGGCGCTGATTGTCGCCGGTAAGGGATTGTTTAGCCGCGACCTGTCCGCGCTCTATGCGATGCGTCTGGCCGACCATGTTTTGCTGGTTGCGCTGCTCTTGGCCCTTGCCGGCGTCTTCATCGCCTGGCGGTGGGAAGGCGCGGGCGGGCTGATCATCGTGGCGTCGATCTTGTTGCTGCAGAGTGTGGACGCGCTGGCCGGCGGACAGTGGCAC
>JASGTU010000379.1 GCA_030058085.1 Chloroflexota bacterium | reverse complement strand
CGGCGAGGGGCCAAGCCGAGGGCCCGAGAGGGGAAAGGAGGGGACAGGAGGTGACGATGAAGCCGTACCTGGTCCATGAAGGAAAGATGTGGTTCGTCATTGCCGGCTGTCGCATCGTGGCGATCGTGGACACGAAAGCCGAAGGCATGGAGCGCATTCGTTCTCTGCCTCCTTGGTCCGACAGGACATCTGTCAGCGCCAACGGCGCCGCGCCGGAGGAAGACGAAGCTTAGGCCGCGGGCGCACCCCGACTCGCGGCTGCTCTTGCGCCCGCGCTCACGAGCAGCCGTCCCCTCTCCGTTTTGTGTCGCCCCCCATTGTGGCTTCTGATGTTGTGTTAGCTGTGTCGCCCCTCCCATTACCGAGCGCCAATTCACTTGAACGACTCGCCGGCCTGGCGCCCTATGGGTGCAGGAAGCCGCGCGCCAGCAGGTATTCGATGATCGCCTGGGCGTTTACTTCCGGCGAATGGGCGAGCGTGTCCAGCCGAAGTTCGGGGTGAAGCGGCGGCTCGTAGGGATCGCTGACGCCCGTGAAGTCCTCGATCTCGCCGCGGCGCGCCTTGGCGTACAGCCCTTTCGAGTCGCGCTGCTCGCAAATCTCCAGTGGCGTATCGACGTATACCTCGACGTAGTGTTCCGTGCCGACCATGCTGCGCACATGGTTGCGCGTCGCCCGGTAGGGGCTAACCGCGGCGCAGATCACGACGCCGCCGTGGCGCACGATCTCCGAGGCCACAAAGCCCATGCGCCGGATGTTGGCGTCGCGGTCTTCTTTGCTAAAGCCCAGCCCGCGTGAAAGGTGTGTGCGCACCACGTCGCCGTCCAACTCGGTCACTTGGCGGCCGTATTGCTGCAGGAGCACCGTCAGCACCTCGGCGGTGGTCGACTTGCCGGCCCCGCTCAGGCCGGTGAACCAGATGCAGACGCCTTGTTTGTGGCGCGGCGGGTAGCTGTCCGCCAGGATTTCGGCCACCTCTGGCCGCGTAAACCAGGGCGGCAGTTTTTTGCCGTTGTTCAGGTAATCCTCGCGCACCTGCGTACCGGAGATGGAGGCCGTCTGCGCCGCTTCCGGCACCTTGCCCATCTCTTCGTAGCGGTTTTCATCGGGCAGGTAGACCAGCATCTTGAAGGGGACGGGCTTGACGCCCAGTTCGTCGCTGTACTGCGCCGCCGTTTCCTGGGCATCGTAGGGCCCGTAAAAGGGCTTGCCCTCTGAATCGTTGCCCGGCCCGGCGTGGTCGCGGCCGACGATGAGGTGGTTCGCCCCGTAGTTGCGGCGGATCAGCATGTGCCACACCGCCTCGCGCGGGCCGGCTAGACGCATCGCCAGCGGCAACAACGCCAGCAGCACGCGGTCCGGGTCGTAGTAGTTCTCGGTGAGGGCGCGATAGGTGCGCACGCGCGTGTAGTGATCCACGTCGCCCGGCTTGGTCAGGCCTACGACGGGGTGCAGGAGCAGCGCGCCGTCCAGTTCTTGCACCGCGCGCTTGGTCAGCTCCTCGTGCACGCGGTGCAGCGGGTTGCGCGTTTGGAAGGCGACGACGTTGCGATGCCCCATGGCGGCGAGCCGGGCGCGGGTCTCCGCCGGCGTCAGACGCAGCTCGCGAAAATCATAGTGCGGCGGAAGCTGCAAGACGCGCAGCCGCCCGGAGATGTTGGTGGGGCCGTAGCGGCTCATCTCCGCCACCATCGGATGGCGCGGGTCGCGGCTGCCGAACACCTTGCCGGCCATTTCGCCCGGGTCCCAGGGGTAGATCTCTTCGATCACCATCAGCGCCAGCACGTTGTTCTTGGCGTCGCGCAGCGCGATCTCCTGGCCCAGGCGGATGTCCGGGCCGGGGTCGACGGGCAGCGTCACGGGGATGGGGAAGAGATGCCCGTTGGCGAGACGCATGGAGTCGAGGACGGATTGGTAGTCGCGCCGCCCCATGAAGCGGTCGAGAGGCGAGAAGGCGCCGACCGCCAGCATTTCCAGGTCGCAGATGGCGCGTTCGGAGATCTGGATAGAGGGCAGGCGGCTGGCATAGGCCATCGCATCGGCGCGCTCACCCTCCGGCATGAGCAGATTGACCAGGGCGCCGCCGCAGGGCGGGATCAGTTCGACGGCGCGATCGGCTGGGGCAGAGGCGTTCATCGCATCACGTCCTTATCAAATTGGCGAAAGATTCCAATGACGGCATAGGCTTCTGGGCTTATGGTTCCTAATGTTCTCGGATGAAGGCGGGATTTGTCAACTACGCGCTTAACGTCATACTTCCTGGGCACGTTCGGAGCCCCGGAATGTCTTTGTGGGCTAGAAACGGAGTTTCTTCGAAGAAACTCCGTTTCTTTTCCTTTGGCATGGCAGCCTGGCCCATAGCCGAGATGCGCCCTTAGCCCTCTAATTGAACGCGCCGGTCACGAAGCGCCGCGCTGTCTCGGCCAGCACCGCCGCGCCGATGGGCATGACCGCTTCGTCGATGGCGAAGCCGGGGGTATGGTGGCCTCCGCCCCCTTCGATCTTGGCCCCCAGGTTGAACATGGCGCCGGGCGCGGCCTGGGTCATGTAGGCGAAGTCCTCCGCGCCCATGCCGAACGACTCGTCGACGATGGCCTCTGCGCCGGCTAGGTCGCGCGTCACGGCGCGCATCCAGTCGTTGACCGCGGCGTCGTTGACGAGCGGCGGATAGCCCTTGTGCAGCCGGAACTCATAGCTGCCGCCTAGGCTTTCGGCCAGCTTGAAGCAGCTTTCCAACTCGGCCCACAGCCGTTCGCGTACGGCGGGCGAAAGGCTGCGGATCGTGCCCTGCACATAGATTTCGGTGGGGATGACGTTGGGCGCAGAGCCGCCGCGAATCTCGCCCAGGCTGATGACGCACGGCTCCAGCGGGTCGATGCGGCGCGAGGGGATGCCGTAGATGCGCGGCAGGATCGTGCTGAGGATGTAGAGCGGGTCGCTGCCTTCGTGCGGGTAGGCGCCATGCCCGCCGTCGCCGCGCACCCACGCCTCGAAGCTGTCGACCGCGGCCAGGCTGGGGCCGTCGTGGAAATAGAGCTTGCCGGCTTCGCTGGTCGAGATCACATGCAGGGCGATCACCTTGTCTACGCCGGCCAGTGCGTCGTCCTGAATCATGGCCGTGGCGCCGCTGATGCCGTCGGCGTCGAACGCCTCCTCCGCAGGCTGGAAGAGCAGGCGCACGTTGCCTTTCCACGCCTCTTTTTCCTCGGCGTAGCTCTGGGCCAGCAGGTGCGCCGCGCCCAACAGCATGGCCGTGTGCGAATCGTGACCGCAGGCGTGCATCACCCCGTCGCGGGTGGATTTGAAGGGGACGTCGACCTGTTCGTGGATGGGCAGGGCGTCCATGTCAGCGCGGATGCCGATGGTGGGGCCGCTCCCCGGCCCGATCTGGGCGACCACGCCCGTGCGACCCACGCCGGTTTTGATGTCGGACAAGCCGATCTCGGCCAGGGTGTCGGCAACCAGCCGGGCGGTGCGCACCTCTTGGAAGCTCAGTTCGGGGTGCTGGTGAATGTCGCGGCGCAGGCGCACCATCTCGGCTTGCAGCGCCTTGGCTCGTTCTAGCATGTGCAGGGTTCCTTTCGCTTCTGTTGTTCGTATTAGTTGAACGGGTATGATGCCGGTCTTTTTTAGGAAGAATTCAAGAAGTTCATGACTTCTCGGATGATAGGGATCTGCGCTGCAAGCCTTACAGTCCTTCGATGCCCAACAACGCCAGCAGTTCGCGCACCGCGGGCAGCGGGTAGAACATCATCCACAGCGCAAAGAGGAACGCGCCCGCGGCCACGGCGTAGTCGAGAGGGCGGGCGCGCAGCACGACATAGCGCGTGCGCGCCGCCCCGCTCACATAGCAGCGCGCCTCCATCGCCAGCACCAGTTCCTCGGCGCGGCGAAACGCGCTCAGGAAGAGCGGCACGATCAGCGGCAGATAGGCCTTTGCCAGCTTGTCGGGCCGCCAGATGCGCTGCACGCCGAACTCGCCGCCGCGACTGGCCTGCGCCTTCATGATGCGCTCGACCTCCTCGGCCAGCGTCGGCACGAAGCGCAGCGCAATCGTCAGGATCAGGGCCAGCTCATGTGCGGGCACGCCCACGCGGCGCAGCGGCGTCAGCAGCAACTCCACGCCGTGCGTCAGCTCTGTCGTGGTGGAGGTCATGGTCACCAGGCTGGTCAGGAAGATGAAGGCGATGATGCGCAACATGCTGATGACCATCAGGTGCAGGCTGTTGCGCGTGAGGCGAACCCAGCCCCACTGCACATAGACCGCGCCCGCCGGTTCGTTCCAGCCGAGGAACAACGCCTGCATGACGAAGATAAAGACCAGCACGGGCACGGCCATTAGCAGCCCGCGCAGCATGTAGCGCACGGGGATGCGGGCGACGAGTGTGACGGCCAATACCAGCGCCAGGAAGACTGTATTGGCGAGGATCGACGTGTTGAACGAGACCGCCAACACCAGCATGCCCGCGGCCAAAATCTTGGCGCGTGGGTCCAGCCGGTGTACGGCCGAACCGGCGGGAATGTATTGCCCGATGGTGACGTTGCGCAGCAGTTCGAAGTTCTGCATGCCCTATCTTCTGTCTTTGACCACCTTGCCGTCCTGCATGACCACGGCGATGTTCTCCAGCCTTTCCAGCGAGCGGATGTCCGCCAGCGGGTCTTGGCGGGCGATGACGATGTCGGCTAGCTTGCCCGCCTCCACCGTACCGACGCGGTCCTGCCAACCGAGGCATTCGGCGGCAACGCGCGTGGTGGCGACGATCGCCTCCATAGGCGTCATGCCGATGTTGACCATCAAGCCCATCTCGCGCAAGTTCGTGCCGTGCGGCATCACGCCTGCGTCGGTGCCCATGGCGATCTTGACGCCGGCCTTGTGGGCGCGGGCAATGCTGTCGTTGTGGATCTCCATCACTTCGCGCGCCTTGCGCAGGCCGTAGTCGGGCATGCCGCCTTCTTCGCCTATCTCGACCACCGCTAAGGGGGCGAGCAGCGTCGGCACGAGGAACGTGCCGTGTTCCAGCATTAATTCGATGGCCTCGTCGTCCAGGTAGATGCCGTGCTCGATGGAATGGATGCCGGCGCGCACCGCGTTCTTGACGCCCTCCGCGCCTTGGGCATGGGCCATGACCTTGATGCCGCGGCGGTAGGCGGCCTCGCGCACGATCACTTCCAGTTCTTCCGGCGAGTACTGGGTGAACTCGGGGTGATCGGTGGGGCTGAGCACGCCGCCCGTAGCGTGGATCTTGATGATGTCGGCGCCGGCGCGCAGCATCTCGCGCACTTTCTTGCGCACCTCATCCAGGCCGTCGGCTTTGCCGTCCGGCATGCCGGGGTAGGCGGGGAACATTTCGTACTCGCCGCCGGAGAGCATCCAACCGTCGCCGTGACCGCCGGTGATGGTGAGGGCGGAGATGCTGATCTGGAGGCGCGGGCCGGCGATGACGCCGGTCTCGACCGCTCGCTTGACGCCGGCGTCGGCCCCGCCCGCATCGCGCACCGAAGTCAGCCCGGCTTCCAGTGTGCGGCGCAGATGGTTCATGGCGTTGTAGAAGCGCATGGAGAAAGGCGTCTGCATGTCCTTGATGACGTCTATGCCTTCCGTCATGACATGAACATGGGTGTCGATGAAGCCGGGCAGGATGTAGCCGCCCTGTGCGTCGAGCAGCGTGACGTCGCCGGCAGGACGGGGGACGCCGGTGACCGCGCCGGCGGCGCGGATGCGGTTATCCTCTACGAGCACGGCGGCATCGGGGATGGGCGCGCCGCCGCGCCCGTCGATCAGTACGCCGTTGTGGATATAGGTGGATGCCATCAGAATGCCTCCGATACGGTTGTGATGAACGGTTGTGATGAATGGTTGTGATGAGAGAACAGCGAATGAAAACGAAACCGTCGACCAGTCGAGCGTTCCGGCGCCTACGCCTCGGGCGCGCCCAACAACGCGGCGAGAAACGCTTCGGCCTGTTCGACGGTATAAACGGCTGGGCCAGGCCGGATCAACCCCTGCTCGGCCAGCCGGTCCATGAGCATGGCGACCGCGGGCGCATCCAGGCCCATGCCGCGCAGTTCCTGGGCGTGGCCGAATATCTCGGCCGGGCTGCCTTGCATGGCGGTGCGCCCGTCGGTGATCACATAAAGCCGGTCGCAGATCGCGGCCAGTTCTTCCATGTTGTGCGAGATGATGACCAGCGTGATGCCGGTGCGGTGCAGGCCCAGGATCAGGTCCAGCAGTTGGCGGCGGCCCTGCGGGTCGAGGCCGGCGGTCGGCTCGTCCAGCGCCAGCACGCGCGGCTCCAGCGCTAGCACGCCCGCCAACGCCACGCGGCGCCGCTGCCCGCCGGACAGCCCGAAGGTCAGACGATCCTTGAAGGCCTCGAAGCCTAGGCCCACGGACTCCATGGCATGGCGCACGCGGGCGCGCACCGCCTCGCGGTCCAGGCCGAGGTTGCGCGGGCCATAGGCGACGTCGTCGCCCACGTACTGCTCGAACAACTGGGCTTCCGGGAACTGAAAGACCAGCCCTACCTGGCGGCGCACGGCGCGCACATCCGCCCCGGGGCTGCTCAGGTCCTGGCCCAGCACGGTGACGCTGCCGCCGTCGGCGCGCAGCAGCCCGTTGAGGTGCTGGACGACGGTCGACTTGCCCGAACCGGTATGGCCGATCAGCCCGACGATCTCGCCGGCATGCACGTCCAGGCTTACGTCGTGGACGGCGCGCACCTGTAGGGGCGTGCCGCGCATGTAGTCGTGCACCAGGTTGCGCACCGCGATCAGGGGCGGCTCCGCGGCTCTGTCCTGTTGTGTAACGACGGCAGGCCGCGAGGCAGGCGTGTGTTCTAGGTCAGTGGGTGGGAGCAGTCGCCCGGACTGCGCCAGCGCGCCCGCCATCTCGTCCACGCTCAGGATGTCGGCGGGAAAGTCGGGGAAGCGGCGGTTGAGGCGGCAGGCAAGCTCGGTCATCTGCGGTACGTCGAGTTGAAGGCTGCGCAGGCGCTCGACCTGGCGAAACAGCTCGCGCGGCGTACCTTCCAGCGCGATGCGCCCGTCTGATAAGATAATAACGCGGTCGGCGTGGATGGCTTCGCGCATGAAGTGGGTGATGGCGACCACAGTCACGCCCTGCTCGCGGTTGAGGCGGCGGGCGATGTCCAGCACCTCGTCGCGGCCTACGGGGTCGAGCATGGCGGTGGCTTCGTCCAAGATCAGCACCTGCGGCTGCATAGCTAGCACACCGGCGATGCAGATGCGTTGTTTTTGCCCGCCGGACAAGAGATGCGGGGCGCGCTGGCGGAACGAAAGCATGCCCACCTGCTCCAATGACCAGTTCACCCGGCGCACCATCTCGTCGTGGGGGATGCCGAGGTTCTCCGGCCCGAAGGCGACGTCTTCCTCGACAATGGTGGCCACGATCTGGTTGTCGGGCGTTTGGAAGACCATGCCCACCGTGGCGCGGATGTCGAGCGTGCGGCTGGCATCGCGGGTGTTCCATGTCTTGACCCACACATCGCCCTCAGTGGGCAGAAGCAAGGCGTTGAGGTGTTTCGCCAGCGTGGACTTGCCCGAGCCGTTAGCGCCGAGTATGGCGACATATTCTCCGGCGTGGACGGTCAGGTCGATGCCGCGCAGGGCGTGGATGGCTTCGCCAGCGGGTGAGGCGTAGGTATGGTGCAGGTTTTCAACGCGGAGAATGGGCGTCACGGATGGCCTCAGGCGGGTGCGTTCTCAATCCGTCTATTGTCTCGCAAAGCGGCCTGCCGTGCAAAAGATGCCGTGATCCATGACAATTTCTCGCTGTATACAGCGGCAATAGGCGTTTGTACCCGCATTCTGTCAGGTGAACGTAGCGTAAACTGTCCCGAATTGTGGTAGACTGACGGCTAGGCGGGTGTGAAACTCGGCCTGCCGGTCGACTTTGATGATTATGCAATGTCTCTTGTGAACGAACTGAATCTGTCCGACGCCGGCGTCAGCGCGCAGTCGTCGCGGCAACACGCCAAGACAAGCCTGCTGGCGGATTTGGCTTGCCGGATGCCCAAAGGCGCCTGGAAATACTTATTGGTGCTCAACGACGCGGTGTTGATCCTGGCGGCGTTTGTGGCGGCGTATGCCATCCGCTATGAGTTGCAATGGTTCCGCGCGGTGGACCCGGTCTTTCAGGTAGATATCTGGGTCTATACGCCCTTTGCATTGGCGATGATGGTGATATTGCCCATCTCGTTCCGATTCTCCGGCGTCTATCCCTATCGCCGCGGGCGCAGCCTGATCGAAGAGACGTACACCATTGCTACGGCCGTCACCGTGGGCGTGGTGGCGCTGATTACGGCGGGCCTCTTTTTCAGCCCGCTGCTCTACAGCCGCCTGATCTTTCTCTATTTTGCCTTCCTGGCGACGACGCTGCTTGGCCTGAGCCGTTTCGTGATCCAACTGCTGCGCGGGCATCTGCGCCAGTATGGGGTGGGCGTGGAGCGCTTTGTGTTGGTGGGCGCGGGTGATGTGGGCCGCATGGTCATGCGTACGGTCGCCGCCCGGCCCGATTACGGCTACCAACTGATGGGCTTCGTCGACGATAACCCGGCCAAGGGCGCCACCGACATCGGCCCCTTCAAGGGCCTCGGCCCCGTAGACAACCTGCCGGATGTGCTGGACAGCCAGCCGGTCGACTCGGTCATCATCTGCCTGCCCTGGCAAAGCCACCGCGTGATCCAACGGTTGCTGCGCACCTGCGAGCAGCGCGGCGTGCGCGCCCAGGTCGTGCCCGACCTCTTCCAGTTGACCAAGAACCAGGTGCTGGTGACTGATCTCAACGGCATTCCGCTGATCAGCACGCGCGATGTGTCGATCCAGGGCTGGAACCTGATCCTCAAGCGTGTGTCGGACTTGGTGTTCGGGTCGGTTGCGGCTGTCGCCGGTCTGCCGCTAATGCTGCTGATCGCCCTCGCCATCAAACTGGACACGCCCGGTCCGGTGCTTTATTCGCAGACGCGCATTGGCAGGAACGGCGCGCCCTTCCGCTGCTATAAGTTCCGCTCGATGGTCGTAGGGGCGGACAGTATGCGCCCCGAACTAGCTGACATCAACGAGGCCACCGGCCCGTTGTTCAAGGTGCGCAACGATCCTCGCCGCACCGCGGTAGGGCGTTGGCTGCGCCGCTATAGCCTGGACGAACTGCCCCAACTCATCAACGTCATCCGCGGCGAGATGAGTCTGGTCGGCCCGCGGCCCAATCTGCCGGAGGAGGCCGAGCAATATGAGGAATGGCACAAGCGGCGCCTGGCGGTCAGCCCCGGCATTACCGGCCTGTGGCAGGTCAGCGGGCGCAGTGACCTGACCTTCGACGAGATGGTGCTGCTCGACATCTACTATGTCGAGAACTGGAATATCGCTCTGGATATCGGTATCCTCTTGCGCTCGCTGCCTGCGGTCCTGCGCGGGCGCGGCGCCTACTAGCCTCTCTTCTCCGGCCCACAACTTCCCCGCTCGAAGCCTTCCTTTGCATTGCGTTTTTGGCGAAATCCTGCCGCCTCGATATAGTTGGGATTAGCAGTGCCAACTAATCGGGGAGCGTATCCCATCCGCATGGTCATTCCGCCCGTCACGGCGCCAGCGATTCGAGAAGCCGCCCCACAAGACCAGATGTTTCTTGCGGCAGATCGATCCAATGTTGGACGCGCCGCCTAGACAGGGATACCCGCATGGCGAGGATTGACCCGCCCCGAACCCCCAACATTCCGCCGCATATCTTCCCGCTGCGCACGCGGCAGTTCCGCATACCGAGGTCGCTTTCGGCGCTGCGCCATCGCAATTACCGGCTCTTTATTTTTGGGCAGCTCATCGCCACAGCCGGCACATGGATGCAGATTATCGCCCAGGGTTGGCTGGTCTACGAGATCAGCGGGTCGGAACTCGCTCTCGGCGTGGTTAGCTCGGCCTCAGCCATCCCCGTGTTGTTGATCTCGCCGTGGGGCGGCGTGATCGTCGACCGCGTGTCGAAACGCCACCTGCTGCTGATCACCCAATCGTCGTCCATGCTCCTGGCCTTTACCCTGTCTGCGCTTGTCTTTACCGACGTGGTGCGCGTGTGGCACATCGTGTTGCTCGCCGTGGCGATGGGCGTGGTCAGTTCCTTTGACGGCCCCGCTCGCCAGGCGTTTGTCGTCGAGATGGTGGGGCACGAGGATCTGCCCAACGCCATTGCGTTGAACTCGATGACCTTTAACAGCGGGCGTATCATTGGCCCGGCCATCGGCGGCGTGCTGCTCGTCACGCTTGGCGCGGCGTGGTGCTTTTTCCTCAACGGCTTGTCGATCATGGCGGTGCTCATCAGCCTGCTCAACATGAATTTGCCCGTCTCCAAGCGCAAGCGCGAGTCGAGGTCGGCGCGCCAGCAGTTGGCTAGCGGCCTGGCCTATGTGCAGCACGAGCCGGAACTGCGCGCCCTGCTGCTGATGGCGCTGGTCTTCAGTACGTTCGGCACCTCGTATGCCACCATTCTGCCGGCCTTCGTGGACAAGGTATTGGCGCAGAGCGCCAGCGCCTATGGCACGATCAACGCCATCACCGGCATCGGCGCGGTGACGGCTGCCTTCTTCATCGCCCAGTTCGGGGAACGGATCCCGCGCGGGCGCGTGCTTGCCGGCGCCATCCTCATATTTCCGGTCATTCTCGTCGCGTTCGCCTACACCAAACCCTACGCCCTCTCGCTGACGCTGGCCTACGGCCTGGGCGTCACCTTCATGCTGGTCTTTACGCTGCTCAACACACTGTTGCAGACCAACCTGCGCGACGAACTGCGCGGCCGCGTGCTCAGCCTCTATACCCTCACCTTTTTCGGCTTTGCTCCCTTCGGCAACCTGTTGGTGGGCAGCCTCTCCGAAGCAATCGGCATCAGCCCGACGTTGGTGATCAGCGCTTCGATCAGCTTATTGCTGGCTGCGCTGATTCTGATCACAACGCCCGGCGTCCGCAGGCTGATCTAGGGCGCGGCCCTCCGCGCCCTAAGGCCAATCGCGCGTCGAAACGCGCTCTTTGCGACTTAAGTCCTATCCCTTGCCGCGCCGGCAAGGCTATCTTGGCGTTAGGACGTCAGGTAGATAGAGGCGCAGCCAGCGTCCGCCTGTGTCGCTGTTGCGGCGGCCCTGGCGTTGGCGCACAGAGTTGCAGCAAGGAGAGCGCAAGATGAGAACCATGCAGTTATTGGACGATCTGAAGTTCCAGGACGAGAATCCGGTGGCGGACCCGATCTATGTCGACAAGGACGGCAGAATTCTGCGCTTCTGCCTAAAGCCGCAGCAGAGCATCGTCGAACACAGCGTGCCCCATTCTCCGTTCTACGTAGTCGTGTTGAAGGGCCGCGGCATCTTCACGGACGGCAGCGGGCGCGCTGAGACGATGGAGCCGAATTCGCTGATGGTCTTTGACCCCGGCGAAAATCATTCCGTACGTGCGCTCGATGAGGAGTTGGTCTTCGTCGGATTCCTGCACGGCGCACCGAGCATGCGCGAAGGGCGAGTCGGCGGGGAGTTGGGGCGCTCCTGACGGCGCGTGCCGGCTGACCATCAACCTGTCCCCGGTCGATCTGCGCAAGGGGGCCAGCCTAGGATCTACCGATGGGCGTGAACATTCTTGCGCCCACGCGCCAGATTCAAAACTTTCAGGATGACGTTCTGATTCTGGAAGAACTGAGCCTCGGCGGCAGCGTGCGTCATGTCAACCGCGCGCTGCTCTGTTCGCGTAAATTGAGCAGAAGGCGTGGGATGGGGTATGCTGTATCTCAACACATGCACGAAAAACAGGTGACTAGACCAATGTCGCCGTCTGGTGGCGGTGTGGCCTACACTGTGTTTGGCTGCAGCGCTGCTGCGCAGGATTTTGGTAAGCGCGGGCGGAGATGCAATGCCCGATCAGAACACGGAACCAATCGATATTCCCGCCCTGCAGCAGGCGCTGGATGCGCTCAGGGCTGATATTCGCGAGCGTGAAGAGGCGGCCACGGCGTTGGCGCTCAGGAATGCCGAACTCCAGGGTGAGCTCCAGCGGCGCTTGGCCGAGAGTGAGAGCTTCGGTCGCGTGCTAGTGAGCTTGCTCCAGAAGACTGTTTTGGAGCAAGTATTGGACAGCGTCTGTACCGAGGCTCAGGGCTTGATCGGGGCGACGGGCAGCGCTGTCCTTCTGCTGACCGACCAGGCTTGGCTGGAAGTCAAGCACCGTTTAGGCCAGCCGCTGGCAACCGTCGAACGGCTGCCCGTGGACGGTTCCCTGGCAGGTCAAGTTGTGCGCAAGGGTGAGCCGGTGCTGCTCAATGACCCGGCCCTCTTCGAACAGGCACAAGTGTATCAGTGGCCCGCGGATCTGACCGCGCTCCTCGCCTTGCCTCTGTACGTCAATGGCGGCATCATCGGCGTCCTAGATGTCGTGAACAAAGCCGGCGGGTTCACAGAAGAAGACGTGCGCGTCATGTCCGTTTTCGCCAACCAGGCGGCCATGGCCATTGAGCATGCCCGGCTCCAGCGACAGGCCGAGCAGTTGGCGGTGCTGGAAGAGCGACAGCGGTTGGCGCGGGAGTTGCACGACTCAGTGACTCAGTCGCTCTACAGCGTGACCCTCTATGCCAACGCCGCTGCTCTAGCGCTGGCAGCCGGCAAGGGCGAGGTCGCTGCCGGCTACCTGTCGGAGCTGCAGGAGACCGCGCGAGAAGGAATGCGCGACATGCGGCTGCTCATCTTCCAGCTGCACCCGCCCGTACTGGAGGCAGAGGGGTTGGTCGCCGTGCTGCAGACGCGCTTGGCCGCGGTCGAAGACCGCGCCGGGCTGCAGACACAGTTCCGCGTAGAGGGGGAGCGGCGGCTGCCTATCGCCATCGAAGAAGACCTCTACTGGATTGCGCAGGAGGCCCTCAACAACGTGGGCAAACACGCCGCGGCTCAGCATGTGACCGTGCATCTCCACTTTACTGCGGCGAGTGTTCGTCTCGAAGTGATTGACGACGGAGTGGGGTTCGATCTCCAAGCGGTTCGCTCCGAAGGGCGGGGCAGCGGCGGCTTGCGCAGCATCGCCGAACGCACGGAGCGTCTTGGTGGACGACTGACGCATGAGAGTGGGCCGGGTGAAGGAACACGGCTGGTTGTCGAGGTGACGCTGTGATTCGAGTGATGATCGTTGACGATCACGCTATCGTGCGCAAAGGAATTCGCGCCCTGTTGTCAGAATCGGGCGGATTTGAGATCGTAGCGGAAGCGGCCGAAGGTCAGGAAGCTGTGCTGGCCGCGGAGCAGACCCAGCCCGATGTCATCCTCATGGACTTGCTCATGCCCGGCATGGATGGCATCGAGGCGACACGCCGCATCACCGGCAGCCGGCCGGAGGCACGCGTTCTTGTGTTGACCAGCTTCGCAGCGGACAACAAGTTGTTTCCTGCCATCAAAGCAGGGGCGTTGGGATATCTCCTCAAGGACTCCTCGCCGGAGGAGCTCGTACGGGCCGTTCGCCAGGTGTATCGCGGTGAGCCGGCACTGCATCCGACCATCGCCCGCAAGCTCCTGCAGGAAGTCGCACAACCGGCTGACCTCCAGCCCGCTCCCGAGGCGCTGACGGCGCGCGAGTTGGCGGTGTTGCGGATCATCGCGCAGGGAATGAGCAACCAGGAGATTGCCGACGAGTTAATGGTCAGCGAAGCGACCGTACGCGCCCATGTGAGCCGGATCCTGGGTAAGCTACACCTGGCCAGCCGCACCCAGGCTGCGCTCTATGCCGTCCGCGAAGGGCTGACGTCTGAGGACGAAGCGAGCCAGGAAGAGGGATAGACGCGGGCTGCGACGCTCCACGTTTGACCCGTACACCATACAGCGTACACTAAGAGGATTGAGGGCCGCCCATGGGGCGGCCCTTTTGCTGTCAAGATCCTATCGTTTGTGCTGATGACAGCGCCACATGCTCCGGCTATGCTAGGTAATGGAGTTCAAAATAAGTACGATTGCCGGCAAGAATTGCCCCATCATATTCATTGATGTTCACAAAGGAGACGGAAGCAATGACAGGCGAGAAAGCGAAGACGCCCAAGGCAAAGGCAAAACGGCCGACCAGAGGGTATCGGAAATACCTGCGGCGACAGAAACAAGCTGCTCGAAAGAACACTGGCGCTTCCGGCTAACCGAGCAACAGGCATACAGGGACGACCCTCACGGGAAATGAATGCCGGATCGTCACAATCACTGGCTGAGAGGATACAGGATGGCAGTTAACATGTTGTGGATCGTCATTGGGGCGATCATCTTAATATCGTGGCGGGTATCTTCGGCGCAGTCGGGACAGGTTGGATCCCCCGCCCGTTCTTTGCGGGTAGTCCGATCGACCAACGCAACTCAATCGCCTTATGATTCATCTATGGCAGCACAGCGCCATTTGTCGGGCCGTTCAAGAAAGGATGGGGCAGCTCCGCTTTGAGGGCATCGTCGTGGAGCAGTAATTGCTGGCGGCGATCCCGGTGTACTCAGTACTGGTCGGGGTGCTTGTTTAAGTGGTGGCGTTCGTGTCAGTGGGGGAGCGAGGCCTTCGCACCAAACCGCGTACGACAAAAGAGAACGGGGTGTCTCCAAAGGCGGCGCGTTTGCGGTGTAAATCCTATCGTTTGCGCTGATGATCGCGCCGTTCCCTTCACTTATGCTGTAAAGGCGAGAAATGTGGTTCTTTCTAATATGCACCGCCACATCCAGTCACATCGACAACGCATAACGCATCATAAAGCATGATGTCGGGCTATCCATCTGACCGTGAGGAGGAACGTTTGCCGATTATCAAATAAGAGATCAAGGACGCTACACACGACGAAGTCGCATTGTAGTGCTAAGGAGGTACTCCAAAGTGGATACTGATAACCGCGAACAAGGATACGACACAGATGGCCGGCGAAACTTTCCGGCCGGACGGCTGGTCGGGATGTTGACCGGCGCGAAATTGCTGCGCACACTCAGGTATTTGACGATTCCGCTCGTCGTGGCCGCGCTTGTTGCTGCGTTGGCAGGGGACGCCATGACTCAATCCGCGCCGACGCTGGGTACGGCAGAGAGCTTCGGAGTCCTGGGCGGCTCAACGGTGACCAATACCGGCCCGACCATTATCAACGGAGATCTGGGCGTCTGGCCAGGTAGCGCAATCACTGGTCTTCCCCCAGGGATCGTCGCTCTTCCAGGCGCGACCCACCCCGGTGATGCGGTCGCGCAACAGGCTCAGAGCGATGTCACGATTGCGTACAACGATCTTGCCGGCCAGGCGTGCGATGTCGATCTGACTGATGTGGATCTGGGTGGACTCACCCTTACGTCTGGCGTCTACTGTTTCAGTACGTCGGCTCAGTTGACGGGAGAACTCACTCTCGACGTCGAGGGTAACCCCAATGCGGTCTTCATCTTCAAGATCGGGAGCACACTTACGACCGCACCCGGCTCGTCGGTTGTCTTCGTCAACGGCGATCCCAGTTGTAACGTGTTTTGGCAGGTCGGCAGCTCTGCGACTCTCGATACAGCCACCGATTTCGCAGGAAATATCGTTGCGCTCACGAGCATTACCCTGAAGACCGGCGCAAGCGTGACAGGCAGAGTCTTGGCGCGAAATGGCGCAGTGACGATGGATAGCAACCACATCGACCTCTGCACCTTATCCTCGACGCCGACGATCACGCCGCAGCCGCCCATGCAGACCGCGATCGCAGCCACACAGACCGCGATCGCCATGATGCCGACCGCGACCAACACGCCGCCGCCGCCAACACTGCCGCCGCCCACGCTGACCTCGATCGCAGCCACTCAGATCGCGATCGCGCCTACGCTGACCGCAATCGCCATGATGCCGATCGCAACCAACACGCCAAGCCCGAGTTCTCTGGACGGAACTGACCAGCCAGAGTTACCCACCCGCCTCTACTTGCCGTGGATCGGCTACTAAAGCGCGGTTTTGTGATCGGCGGGGCCACTGTACCAAACAGCGTACGACAAAAGAGAACGGGGTGTCTCCAAAGGCGGCGCGTTTGCGGTGTAAATCCTATCGTTTGCGCTGATGACGGCGCTGGTTGGCCACTCTATACTATGAATAGAGCGCTGGTGTCCAGATGCCTGGCGCAAAGATAGGTTCTCCCTAAGTTTCTATGAACGGCCACGAAGGAGCATATGGCGCGAACGATCTTCTTCCCAATCTATACCCTCCGTCCCTTTGAGCGAGGAATCCAGGAGACCCTGGGCAAATATAGCGGTTTTGTGATGCCTGGTCTGGGTTTTCAGATTCCGTTCGTCCATCTCATCCGAGTCCGCGATGTCCGCGAGCACACCATGGACATCCATCCTCAGCCGGTGATCACCAAGGACAACGTCGAAATAACGGTCGATGGAATTATGTGGGTGCGGCCGACGGTGGATGAGGAGTCGATCAAGAAGACCTTCTACAACATCGATGACTGGAAGAAGGCCGTCATCCAGTTGGCGATGACAAACCTGCGCCAGGAGTTCGGCGACTTGACGTTGGACGAGAGCCTGGTCGCGCGCGAGACCATCGCCAGCAATTTGCAGCGGATCCTGAATGCCTTCACCGTCGAATGGGGCTTGACGGTCAGCAAGGTGGAGATCCGCTTGATTGATCCGCCTGAGGATATTAAGCGGGCCATGCACAAGCAGAAGACGGCCGAGCAGGAGCGCCGCTCCATGCGCCTCTTGGCAACCGGCGAGTACGAAGCCGCCGAACAACAGAAGCTGGCGATCATTCAGCGTGCACAGGGAGAACGCGAAGCTGCTGTTCAGGTGGCCCAAGGCAGGGCTGAGGCCATACGCCTAGTTAATGAGGCCGCCGAACGGTATTTCGTCGGCAACGCTCAGGCGCTCAAGCAGATGGAGATGATAGAAACCTCCCTGCGTGACAACGCCAAGATCGTCATCACCGAGCACGGCATCAGCCCGACGCTGTTGCTCGGCAGCCTGCCGGTCAGTGTGGCCCCAACTGAGCAGAACGGGCGCTCAGCTTAATGATGTATTCCATAGGCACGAGTAACAAGGAGAAAAACTCATGCAACAGCAAGACCAGCGAGACGAACCGCGACCGACGAATGACACGCGCAAGCGAACCCGCGTTGAACCTGCTAAGGCGCCCGTGGAAAAGAAGCCGAGCCTAGGGGAGCGGTGGCGCGCCATGCAGCCGACCAAGTCGACGCTTTTCTGGACCGTGATCGCCGCGGTCATCCTGACGATTGTCGTCGGATTCATGTGGGGGGGCTGGGTAACCGCAGGCAGTTCCGAGAAGGCCGGCGTAGCCGTGGGGAAGGATGAAGTCATCCTGCGCCTGGCGCCCATCTGTGTCGCCCAGGCAGGCGAAGATCCTGACATCTCCGCAAAGCTGGTGGAATTGGAAGCCTTGAGTCACTATGACCGAACGAAGTATGTGCAAGATCAAGGTTGGGCCACTATGCCTGGCGAAGAGAAGCCGGATCGCAAGGTGGCGGAGGCCTGTCTGGCGTTGCTCCTAGAAACAACTCCGTAGGGAATCTGGTCGGCACACAACCGGCTCAGCCTGATTTCGTCAGACGCGGACGAGGACACGCCTTCCCGAAAACCGATGGTTCTCGGGAAGGCTCCTGACGTGCGCGCCCGAACAGAGACCGCATTTATCCTGTCACTCTGAGGAGGATGATGGAACCGCTATACGACTATTTCTACCGCTTTCCGCGCGGCAACCTGGGCGTTCCGGGGCGCTGCCGGGTCCGGATTTACAAACACCAGAACGGCACTCACACAGTGTTATTGACGGAACTCAACAGTAGTTCCGGCGAATCGATCGCCGGCGCAAGTGAGCGAATCGCCACGGATCTGGCGTCGCTGAGAGGACTCAATCCGAAGACGACGCGCTGGATCGAACACGCGCCGCCGGACGGCGATAGTCCGCATGAGTTCATTGAACTGCAGTTCACATGGGCAGACGACAACACGGCGCATGACCCGCAGTGGGAGCGCCTAGACGATGCGCAAGCCGAAGCATTGACCGGCGAAGGCCTGATTGTCCTGAATCGACGATTGGGGGACGTGGGTCTCCAGATAGAGGGGCAGGCCGAAGATGTACGAGCTGAAACCGAAGGAACAGCATGAGCAGCTCCTTGCCAGTAGGGACAGGGAGAAGATCGTGGAGTTCCTGACCGACGGGCGGGATCAGGACGTGACCAAGGTCGCCGTGATCCTTGCCCGTCAGTGCAATCTGTTCGTCCATTTCCAACGACTGTGGACGATGCGCGTATCTGGCCTCGATGAGAAGTTGAACACCGAACGATACGCGAAACACATTTATGTGAACAGGAGGGGCCTGTACAAGGAACTACTCAGCGCATCGGTCCGTTAACGGATCGGAACGGAATAGCGCTCGTTATCTGCGTAAGTCCCTTGGGAGATAAACCATGTTCGGAAGCATCCTTGTGCCATTGGACGGGTCGCAAATGGCAGATCGGATCCTGCCCCATGTCGCCGCCATTGCGCTGAAGGACGGCCCGCCGCTTACCCTCCTGCGTGTTTTGGAAAGCGATGATGAAGAGTCGACGCCAGTCGTTCCGTTGGCCTGGCACTTCGCCAAGGCAGAGGCGCAAGCGCATTTGGATGAGGCTGCCAAACAGCTCGAAGGGTTCGGTTTAGCAGCCGATACGGTGCTGCTGGAAGGCGGCGCTGCCCAACGCATTGTCGAGTATGCGCACAAGCAGGGCGTGGACTTGCTTGCATTGAGCAGCCATGGGCAGGGCGGACTGAGCGGCTGGAACGTCAGTGGCGTCGCCCAAAAGGTCATCCACCGAGCCGGCACGTCTATCTTGCTTGTCCGCTCCTCTGACGAGGGCGGCGACGAGCTTGGGCGGATTGATGCCGAGGTTATTCAATACAGACGTATTCTGGCGCCGCTTGACGGTTCGCCACGTGCGGAAAGTGCGCTGCCCCTGGCCGGCGCCTTAGCCGAGCGCCATTCGGCCGATTTGTTGGTGGTGCATGTGGTTACGCGCCCCGAAATGATCGAACATGTACCGCTTACCCCAGAAGACGTCGCGCTTGCCGAACGCGTGGTCCTGCGCAACAAAACGGAAGCCGAGAAGTACCTTGAGCAACTGCAATTGCGGCTGCCGTCGGGGGCGCAAACACGTGTCCTTGTCGACGACAGCGTTACTGGAGCGCTAGACGCCCTGATCCAACAGGAACAGGTAGATCTGGTCGTTCTCAGCGCGCACGGGCATTCGTGTCACGTCCAGTGGCCCTACAGCGCCTTAGTGAATAGCTTCATCACCTATGGCGAAACCTCGCTGCTCATCTTGCAGGACCTCCCCTCCAGCGACACACGGCGCTCCCTAGCCGAACCTGGGGCAGAGAATTCGGCTATACCAACCAGAAGAGCGAGTGAAGAAGGACTGAACATCCGTGCTCACTCCGAAATCTAACACTGCTTCGAGTAACTGGCCTGAGACCCCCGGCACGGAACCAGTACCAACAACCCCGCCGGAGACCGCCAGCCACCTGGAACAGATGGCGCACCAGCTTGCGGCCTATCATGTGATCGGGCCGCAAGCTGCCGTTCACGGCCGTTACTTGGCCCAACTGCCGCGTCTAGAGCAGCAGTTGCAGGAAGCGCACCAGCAATTTCTCCGCGCATCGACACAGGAACTAGCTCTTTCCGGCGCATCTGAATGGCTGCTGGACAACTACTATTTGGTGGTAGAGGCCCTGCGGCAGATTGAAGAGGATCTGCCCGACAGCTATTCCCGGCAGTTGCCGAGGCTCGCCGCCGACTATCCCCTCGCCGGATATCCACAAGCCGGACAGCCGCGTATCTACGCTGTGGCATATGCGTTTTGGATGCATGAGGAGCATCTGTTAGACCAGGGCCGGTTGAGGCGGTTCGTGGCTGCATACCAGCAGGTGCATGCCTTAACGATGGGTGAATTGTGGGCCTTACCCATTATGCTGCGGCTGGCGCTGCTGGAAACCCTGGCACAGGCTGTCGGGCGCATAACGCACCAGGCGCCTGACACCGGTGTGGAGGATAGCCCTCCCGCTGCATCCGGTTCCCCAACGGCGCCGAATGACGGCGACACTGTGGCTAACTGCATCATCAGCCTGCGACGGTTGAATAGCCAAGACTGGAACCGCTTCTTCGAAGAGGTTAGCCTCGTACAACAGGTGCTTAACCGGGATCCCGCAGGGATCTATTCGCGGATGGATTTTGCATCTCGCGACCGCTACCGTGGCATGATTGAGAGACTTGCGCACGCAACGGGCCAAGATGAGATCGCCATTGCGCAGAAGGCAGTTGCTTTGGCAAGCGCCAGTCTCGATGGCGATGGACTCGCCGCCGACCTTTGCGACACTGACCTCCCCAACATCAACCCATATGTCTCGCGCCGCGCCCACGTAGGCTACTATCTGGCGGCACAGGGGCGCCCGCAACTGGAAGAGGCCGTGGGCTATGAGCCGCGCGGAGCGGCACGCCTGCGACGCGGGATGCTTCGCCATCCCACCTGGGTCTATCTGGGCGGGATTGGCCTATTGAGCGGCATGGTCATTGCCGGTTTTGTTGCGTACGCCCGCGGCGTTGGGGCCTCACTGCTGTGGCAGGGCGCCGTAGCCTTAGTGACACTGATTCCTGCGCTTACCCTGGCTGTTGGCCTCGTCAATGGGGTAGTGAGTCGTCTACTTCCACCGCGTATTCTGCCCAAGCTCGACTTCAGCGAAGGCGTCCCTGCCGCGTACCGGACGATGGTTGTCGTGCCCTGCCTGATCTCCACGAAAGCCGATGTGGCATCGTTGACCAGCCAACTGGAGCTGCACTATCTGCGCAACCCCGATCCTCATCTGTCCTTTGCCTTGCTCAGCGATTTCGCCGATGCACAGCAGGCGGAGATGCCGGAAGACGCCGCGCTGATCGATCTGGCGACAGAGCGGATCGAAGAGCTGAACGGCCAATATCCGGGCCGGCCCTTCTATCTTTTTCATCGCAAGCGTCTGTGGAATGCCGCCCAGAAGTCCTGGATGGGATGGGAGCGCAAGCGGGGCAAGCTGCACGAGTTCAACCGTCTGCTGCGCGGCCACACAGGGACCTCCTACAACGTCCAGATCGGTGATGTGACGATCCTGCAGCAGATCCGCTATGTGATCACCCTCGACGCCGACACGATCTTGCCGCGCGGCGAGGCTAACCGGCTCGTAGGCGCTCTGGCCCATCCACTCAACCGGGCGGAATTTGACGCAGAGACCGGCGAGGTGATCGCCGGGTACACCGTACTCCAGCCGCGCACCGCCATCAAGCCCACCAGCGCAAATCAATCGCTGTTCACCCGCGTCTTCACCGGCGACCGCGGGATCGATCTGTACACCAGGGCTGTGTCTGATGTCTACCAGGATCTCTTTGGCGCTGGCATATTTGTGGGCAAAGGCATCTATGATGTCGATGCCTTTGAGCGCAGCCTGGCAGGACGCGTCCCTGAAAACGCCATCCTAAGCCACGATCTCTTCGAAGGGATTCACGGACGAGTCGGGCTGGCGACCGATATTCTTCTCTATGAGGATTATCCGCCCCACTATTTGGTCAACGTCCTTCGCTCACACCGCTGGGTCCGTGGAGACTGGCAGCTGTTGCCCTGGCTTTTGCCCCGCGTCCCCGCCCAGGACGGCTGGATCCGTAACGACCTTGCGGTCATTGACCGCTGGAAGATCCTGGACAATCTGCGGCGCAGCTTGCTGGCCGCATCGCTCATGTTGCTTCTGATTGCGGGCTGGACCGTATTGCTTGGAGCCGCATGGGTGTGGACGCTTCTTGCCGCGCTGACGCCGGCGGTCCCGCCGCTGTTCAACGCGGCGCTTGCTCTCGCCCATGGCGTCAAGAACTCGTCCTATCGTGCGGCGCTGCGGCCTCTGCGCGATGACGCCCTGCGCTGGCTGCTCTTTGTCGCGTTCCTGCCTTACGAAGCGCAGCTGATGCTCGACGCCATCTTGACAACGCTGGGCCGTCTGTTTACTCGAAAAGATCTGCTGCAGTGGACAACGGCCGCGCATACCGTGCGCGTCTTTGGCGATGAGGCGACACCTACCGCCACGCTGGTCAAAATGCTGCCTTCTACGTTGGCCGTGGCGGTGCTGGCGGTTCTTGTCAGTGTGTTCAGGATTCAGGCGTTGCTGCTCGCGGCCCCCTTCTTTGTCGTGTGGTTGTCTGCGTCGCAAATCGCCCATTGGATCAGCCGGCCCACTCTCCAGGAACCATCCGAACTCACTGATGCCGAGGTGCAGCAGTTGCGCACTTTGGCACGTCGTACTTGGCTCTTCTACGAGCATTTTGTCGGGCCGGATAGCAACTGGCTCCCGCCCGATCACTTTCAGGAAACGCCGCGTGGCGCGGTCGCCCAGCGCACTTCGCCGACCAATATAGGACTCTATCTGCTGACGGCGTTAGCCGCCCATGATCTTGGTTACGTTGGCATGACGAATCTGGTCGTGCGGCTGTACGCCACCTTCTCTACGCTGGAAAAGATGCCACGCTATCGGGGTCACATTCTCAACTGGGTCGACACGCACAGTCTGGAAACTCTGCCGCCCGGCTATGTCTCCACGGTGGACAGCGGAAACATGGCCGGCAGTCTGATTGCGTTCAAGCAGGGCTGCCTGGCAATGGCACAGGAGAGGGTGTGGCGTTGGGAAGCGTGGCAGGGCCTATTGGATCTGCTGCTCCTGCTGGCAGAGTCGGCGCCGGTCCTTGCGGACCAGGATGGAGACGCGGGCAACGAGGCTGACAGCCGGGACGCGCCCACAGTGCTGCTGCTGGAGCGTCTATCTGAGATTCGTGACCAAGTGTTGGCTGTACGCGGTGAACCGGTGCAATGGCGCCCGCTGCTAGCTCAGATTGCGACGGAGGGACAGCAAGCGATCAATCAGCATTTTGTCGATATTATGGCGGCCAATGCCGGCGCGCTCAACAGCGAAGTTCTGCAAAATTGCCGCATCTACACGGACCGCATCCAACACCACCTCGATGAGATGCAGCATGAGGTCGATACGCTGCTGCCCTGGTTGGTCTTGCTCAACGAGCCGCCCGCGATTTTTGGACAGCCGGGTCTTCCTCCGTCCCTCGCAGAGACCTGGGCCGAACTCCAGCGTGCGCTGCCGCCCACTCCCAAACTGGGAGAAATCAAAGAGATCTGTCGCGCTGGCCAAAGTCTGGCTCAGCGCTTGTCCGTTCAGTTGGCCGAGACGACGACCCAAACCTTGGAGGCAATCAGGTTCGCTCAGGACTGGTGTGGGCGCCTGGTAGAGAGTCTGCAGGCGGCGCAGTCGTCATCTGCTTCCCTGCTCGAGAGCTATGCCATACTGGCCGAAATGGCCGACCGCTTGACCACCGACATGGAATTCGACTTTCTCTTCGACGCGCAACGACAGCTTTTCCACATTGGCTACAACGTGGACGCCGGCATGCTGGATCAGAACTACTATGATCTGCTGGCCTCGGAAGCGCGCATCGCAAGTCTCGTCGCCATTGCCAAGTATGACGTGCCTCAGAGCCACTGGATTCATCTGGGGCGACCGCTGACCCGTCTCGAAACCGGCGAGGAAGCGCTCCTCTCCTGGAGCGGCACGATGTTCGAATACCTGATGCCGTCGCTTCTGATGCATAGCTATTCAGATACCTTGATTCACGCGAGCGCTTCGGCGAGCATTGACCATCAAATACGCTACGCGCGCGATAAGAAAATCCCGTGGGGCATATCCGAGTCCGGTTTCTACACCTTTGACGCGGCCATGAACTATCAATATCACGCCTTTGGCGTACCGGGCTTGGGCTTCAAGCGCGGTTTGACCGAGGACCTGGTCATCACGCCCTATGCATCGATGCTGGCTTTGCCCTTCCACACTCAAGCGGTCTTGCAGAACATAGAGGCGCTCCAGGCCTATCAAATGATCGGTCGCTATGGTTTCTACGAGGCGCTTGACTTCACCCCCTCGCACCTGAAAATGGGGCAGACGCATGCGACCGTGCGCTCATATATGACCCATCATCAGGGCATGATCATGCTGGCGCTCGTCAATCGCCTCCAGGACCGAGTCATGGTGCAACGCTTCCACGCCGAGCCGAGTATCCGTAGCATCGAGATGCTCCTGCAAGAGCAGGCGCCGGCCGGGGCGCCGGTGCAGTTCCCGCACGAGGACGAGGTCAGCCCGCCGCCGCCTGTGCGCACCGCCATCGCCGCCAATCCGTGGCCTGTGCCGCTTGACACGCCCATGCCGATGGCGCACTATCTCTCCAACGGTCGTTACGGAGTCTTAATCAGCAATGCCGGCGGTGGTTACAGCCGCTGGCATGACGTGGCGCTCACCCGTTGGCGCGCCGATACAACGCTGGACAACTGGGGATCCTGGCTCTACGTGCAAGACCTGGAACGCGGCGCACTCTGGTCGGCTACCCGCCAACCGCTGGCCGGTGAACCCAGTCACGAAGAGACGCTCTTTTTCCCGCACATGGCCAGTTTTCGCCGTCGTGAGCAGGATATTTCCCTTCATCTGGAGATCTGTGTTGCGCCCGATGACGATGTGGAGGTGCGGCGGATCACGTTGATCAACGAGAGCGATCAGCCTCGCCGCCTGCGCCTGACCACGTATGGCGAAGTGGCGCTGGCGCCTCAGGCCGCCGACCAACGCCATCCTGCCTTTGCCAAACTCTTTGTCGAAAGTGAATACTTCGCCGACCTGAACGCCCTGCTTTTTGCGCGACGTCCTCGCTCGGCCCATGAAGAACGTCAATTCCTGATCCACATGCTGGTCCGCCCGCGCAACGTCGCGCAGGAGGTCTGGGGCCGCGCAACCTACGAAAGTGATCGGGCGGCCTTTTTGGGGCGGGGACGCACTGCGCAGGAGCCCCAAGCGCTAGTGGAGGGCGCGACCCCTTCTGCAGGCGCTGTGGGGAACACTGGCCCCACCCTGGACCCAATCATGTCACTGGGCCAGGAGATCGAATTGCCCGCCCGCGCCACGGTCCAGGTTGCAGCGGTGACGCTGGCTGCCCCATCTCGTCAGGCTGCGCTGGATTTGGCGCGACGTTATCGCGCTTGGTCTACCGTCGGTCGTGTCTTCACCCGTTCCCAGTTAGTGGCGGAAGCGGAGATGCGCGAGTTGGAGATGACGACGCCCATCATGGAGCAGGCGCAGCAGTTGCTGTCACTGTCACTTTATTCCCATGCCGGGCGGCGAGCGGATGCGGCCATCCTTAATGCCAACAACAGGGGACAATCCGGGCTGTGGCCCTTTGGCATCTCCGGCGACTATCCCATCGTGCTGCTGCGCATGATGGACGAGACACAGGCTGAATTGCTGGAGGATGTGCTGCGAGCGCATACCTATTGGCGCCGGCGCGGCCTGAACATCGACCTGGTAATCCTCAATCGCCAGACGACGAACTATGGCCAACCCGCGCAGGACTTCATCCACCGGCTGATCCAGCGAACCGGCAGCAACAGCCGGCTGAATCAGCGCGGCGGTCTATTTGTGCTGCGTGAGGATCAGATAAGTGAGGCAGAGCGAATCTTGCTCCATTCGGTTGCTCGCGCTGTGCTTGATGCCGAGAATGGACCTCTTGCCGACCAGATGTCTGGACTTCTGCGCCGCGAGCCCGCGCTGCCGGCCTTCGAGCCCGCGCTGCCCGTCGATCCGCTGCGGGATGTCACGCCGCCCCTCATCCGTCCTACGGATCTTCAGTTCGACAACGGCTTGGGCGGCTTCAACGCCGACGGCGAGTACGTTATCTATCTGCGGCCCGGCGAAACGACTCCTGCACCCTGGATCAATGTCATTGCCAACGCCGATTTCGGCTGTCTTGTCTCGGAGACCGGGGCTGGCTACACCTGGGCAACCAACAGCGGCGAGAACCGGTTGACTACTTGGCGCAACGATCCGGTCTCCGATATGCCGGCGGAGACCGTCTATCTTCGCGATGAAGAGACCGCTGAGGTCTGGTCTCCCACACCCCAGCCTGCCCCGGCGGACGCGCCGTATCTGGTGCGCCACGGCGCCGGTTACTCCAGCTTCGAGCACAATAGCCACGGCCTGCAGCAGCGAATGCGGGTCTTCGTCGCACCGGATGCGCCGGTCAAGATCGTGCAGTTGCGGCTGGAAAACAGCGGCCCCAGACCGAGACGGTTCACAATCACCTACTACGCCGAGTGGGTGCTGGGCGTGGACCGGTCTGAAACACAAAGCCATATCGTATCGGAATACGTAGAAGATCGATATGCCCTGCTGGCGCATAATGGCTACAGCGCCGATTTTGCCCAACGAGTTGCCTTCTTGGCGGCCAGCAAATCGCCTCATGGATTGACCGCAGACCGCGCTGACTTTCTGGGCCGCCTGGGTACGCTGCGGCGCCCTGCAGCCCTGAAACGCTTCGGCCTCAACAATCGCGTCGACGCCGGCGTAGATCCATGCGCCGTCCTGCAACTCCACGTCGATCTGGCGCCTGGCGCACAGGAGGAGGTCTACTTCGTGATCGGGCAAGGCGCCGATCGAGAAGCCGCGCAGACATTGATTCAGCGCTTTCAGAATCCACATGAGGTGAATGCCGCCTGGGTGGCGACGCAGGAGTTATGGGCGCAGATCCTGGGCACAGTGACAGTTGAGACCCCTGATCCCGCACTAAATCTGCTGCTGAATAAATGGCTGCTCTACCAGACGCTGTCGTGTCGTGTGTGGGGACGCTCTGCGCTCTACCAGTCGAGCGGCGCCTATGGCTTCCGCGATCAGTTGCAGGATGTCATGGCCCTGATCCACGCCCGGCCCGAACTAGCTCGTGAGCAGATTCTGCGGGCGGCAAGCCATCAGTTTGAGGCGGGCGACGTGCTCCACTGGTGGCATCCTCCCGGAGGCCAGGGTGTCCGCACGCGCATCAGCGACGATCTCTTGTGGCTGCCCTATGTCACTGCCCATTACGTCGCCGCCACCGGCGATGCCGGCATTCTTGACGAAGAGACGCCGTTTCTACAGGGGGAACCACTGACGGGTGAAGAAGAAGAACGATATGCCGCCTATGTACCGGCGGGTGAGACATTCACTCTGTTTGAGCATTGCCGTCGTGCGTTGCACAAAGGGACGACCGCGGGGCCGCACGACATCCCCCTCATAGGCGGCGGTGACTGGAACGACGGGATGAACCGGGTCGGGATCGAAGGCAAGGGAGAAAGCATCTGGCTGGGCTGGTTCCTTCACGCCGCGCTGGCCAAGTTCGCTGCCCTGTGCACTGATCGAGGCGACCTGGCGCAGGCCTCTGTCTATCAAGAGCAGGCGGATGCAATAAGCGCTGCGCTGGAAGCCAATGGCTGGGATGGCGACTGGTATCGTCGCGCCTATTATGATGACGGCACGCCGCTTGGCTCGGTGCAGAACATGGAGTGCAGGATCGACTCCATCGCCCAATCGTGGGGTGTGTTATCGGGCGCGGCGGACTCTGACCGCGCGGCGCGAGCGATGAAGGCGGTGACCGAGCGCCTGGTCAATTGGGACGACGGCCTGATCCTGCTCTTCACGCCGCCCTTTGACAAGACGACCCACGATCCTGGCTATATCAAGGGTTACCTGCCGGGCGTCCGCGAGAACGGCGGGCAATACACCCATGCCGCTCTCTGGTCGATCTGGGCGCTGGCCGAACTGGGCGCTGGCGATGACGCAGAGTGCCCGTTTCACGAGCAGGCTTCCGCCCTCTTCAGTATGCTCAATCCGATCCGCCGGACTGATACGGCGGAGAAAGCACGGCGCTACAAAGTCGAGCCTTACGTGATTTCAGCTGATGTGTACGGTGTGGCGCCGCATGTGGGACGCGGCGGCTGGACCTGGTACACCGGCTCATCGGCTTGGATGTACCGCCTGGGCATCGAAGCAATCCTGGGTCTTCAGCGCAAAGGGCAGGAACTGCACCTCGACCCATGCATCTCCAAACAGTGGGCCGGCTTCAGCATGACTTATCGGTACGGGCGGACGACCTACGCCATCCAGGTAGACAATCCGGAAGGCGTCAACCGCGGCGTGCGCCAGATCCTGCTGGACGGCGTCGAGGAGCCGAACGGCGTGATTCCGCTGGTGGACGACGCCCAGTGTCATCAGGTACATGCCGTGCTTGGTCAGGGTTAAGACTACACCAAACATCGTGCAACAATCAGCGCTCAACATGCACCAAAGCACATCTCTTTCTCTGTGAAAACCTGGCGCTTGCGCTGATGCTAGGGTCGTCTCCCTTCTGCTATGCTACGAACAACGGCCTTCCAGACACGTCCGTCTACACTAGTTGAAAGGTCAGTTCGGCTCAATTCCGAATCCGCATTGCAAGGTCTAGCCGGCTTGCCGGGGGCTGCCCACTTGGGCGCCAAATGAGACTCGGGAAAAATAATGAACCGGTCAAGAGGAGAGAACGCGGAGGACTCAGCAGTAGGCCTAACCTGTGTACGGCTGCTTATCGCCGATGATCAACCGCGCGTCAGGCAGAGCCTGGAGGCGCTGCTTACTGCGCTGCGCTGGAGCGCTCCAGACCAACCGATGACTCTCATCGAGATTGTCGGTAAAGCCGGCGATGGCCAGCATGCGGTCGATCAAGTACACGCGCTGCACCCAGACGTCGTCGTGCTGGATCTTCTCACGCATGACTCAGGCTATGGAGAGCCAGGTTCTGCCTCGGGTTCGGACGGTCTAGCCACAATCCGGACGATCAAAGGCCGGTGGCCCGCGGTCAGGGTTGTGGTGCTCACCATGTACGCCACCGACCGTTCAGCCGTTCTGCAGGCCGGCGCTGATGCCTTTCTGCTCAAGGGTTGCCCCACTCGTGAACTCCTGGACGCGGTAATGCCCGTGGCGCACTAGCGCATCATGGGCGCCGTATGCATCGGCCTACACCGCGATAGGATGAACACGGCCTACAGACGAGAGCGCCGCCGACATGAGCGGTATACAGAAATAGCCGCCGCCGGCAGCGGTCCGATCAACATTCCCCGCAACCTGGACAACAACACTTCTCCGGCGTGGCAACCAGACGTCAGGCGGACACGGCGACGGGCTGTCCGCTCTTGGCCGATTCCTCGATGGCATGGACGACGCGCACCTGGCGCAGGCCGTCTACGTGCGTAGGCAGCGGACCGCGGTCGACCCAACTGGACGGCTGAAGCGTGTCCCCCAAGATGGCGTCCAGCATCGGCTCGACCAGCATCATGCCGGTCGCCCCGTCCGGCCCGTCGTGCTCTAGTGAGAGCGCGACGGAGGGCGCGTAGTATCCGCCGCTCTGCGGGCGATAGTGGCGGGCGGCGCGCAGGTAGACGCCCTGGCTGCCCAGCGCGTCGAGGTGGCGTTGCAGGTCCATGCCGGCGGCGGCGTCGCCGAAGTTGGCGCGCCAGCTTTCGCGCGTGCCGAAGCCGGGCCGCTTGTTGTAGATGAGGGTCCCTCGCTCGCCGGAAATGCTGGTGTAGAACTCCACGATCTCGTCCATGTAGCGAATCCACTCGGCCTTGCAGCGGACCTTCAGCCCGCTGTCGAAGAGCAGATAGGCGTCGTAGAGATCGGGCGTATGGCCCAGCACGACGTCTTGGCGGATGGCGAAGACCTCCACGACCCGCGCCGGCGCAAACAGCCAGTGCATCAGGTCCACCACGTGGCTGAGGAGGAAGTGCGCCGTAGACGAACCGGCGGAGAACTCGGCGCTGCGCTCGCCCCACAGGCCAGTCGGCACACTGATGTTGTCGTCTAGTCGGCATTCGGCGTAGACGGGCTTGCCGATCAGTCCCTGCTGCACCACGTAATAGGCGGCCAAGTCCAGCGGCATGGCGCGGTTGGCGTAGTTGATGAAGAAGCGCGTGCCGCGCTGTTCTACAGCGTTATAGAGCGTTTCGGCGTCGGCTAGGGTGGTTGCCAGCGGCTTTTCCTGGATGACGGCGGGCACGCCCGCTTCGATGGCGGCTAGCGACGGCGCCACGTGCAGGTGGTCGGGCGTGGCGATCACGGCTAGGTCTAGCGTCTGCTCGGTGAGCATGGCGTGTGCATTGTCGTAGGCGGCGGCGTTGATGGCCGCGGCCGCTTCGTCGGCGACGGCGCGACGGACATCGCACACAGCCGCCACTTCGACGGCGGCGTGGCGCGTGAAGAGGTCAATGTACTGCCGGCCTAGAATGCCCAGGCCGATGATTCCTGCTTTGAGTTTGGTCGCCATAGTGCATTCCCCGTTGTGTGTGGGCGGATGGATGTTCCGGCAAGGAGAGGCGCGACAAATCGGTGGCGACGGCGTACCGTATATATAGGAAGGGCCAAGCGAACCAGCTAGCGGTCCGGCGGTTACTCATTCCCATCTCTGGCCGAAGCAGCGTCCGATCAGTCGCCGGATGTGGACAGACATGCAAAACGCGGTAAACTAGGCCCAGTATAGCATGATCCGATATCTTTGCCTGACTTCACCCTTGACTCTATCCGCCCTGCAAAGAGTCTCTCATATAACGCCTGATTGATCTCAGCTATGACCAAGCGCATCCTCATTCTCATGAGCAAAACCGGCGGCGGGCATCGCGCCAGCGCCGAGGCGCTCAAAGCCGGCTTCGCCCAACTCTACGGCGACGCCTTCGAGGTGGAGATCATCGACTTGCTCATGGACTATCTGCCCTGGCCCGTGCGCGAGCTGCCCAAGAGCTACAACTTCCTCGCCGGGACGACGCCCTGGCTATGGCGGCTGCTCTTCCAGGCCACCGACGAGCAGATCACCGCGGCGACGCTTAACCGCATGGCGGCGCGCGTGCTGGGCCAAAGCATCGCCCAGGCCTTCACCCGCTATCAGCCGGACCTGGTCATCTCGGTTCATCCGTTGGTGCAATACCTCTCGATGCGCGCGCTGAAGGTCATGCGGCTGCGCATTCCGTTTGTCACCGTCGTCACCGACCTGGCGACCGTCCATCCGGCCTGGTTCCATCCTCGGGCGAACCTCTGTTTTATCCCCAGCCAGGAAGTCTATGCCGCGGCGCGTAAAGCGCGGCTCACGCCGGAGCAGATCCGCCTCTACGGTCTGCCGATCCGGCCCATGTTCGCTACGCCGCCGCAGCGCGGCCCCGAACTGCGCGCCCGCCTGCAGATGAACCCGGACCTGCCCGCGGCGCTATTGGTCGGCGGCGGAGAAGGCATCGGCAAGGTCGCGTCCATCGCGCACGCTCTCGATGCCCATCTGCGCGCGGACGGCAAGCAGCTCGGCCAGATGGTAATTATCTGCGGCAGCAACCGCAAACTCTACGACGAGATGTCGGCGCGCAAGTGGTCGGTTCCGGTGCGCGTCTTGGGCTATGTGGACAACATGGCTGAGTGGATGGCGGCCTGCGACTGCATCGTGACTAAGGCCGGGCCGGGCACCATCGCCGAGGCGCTCACCTGCGGCCTGCCCATCATGCTCAGCGGCTTCATCCCCGGCCAGGAAGAGGGCAACGTGCCCTATGTCATCAACCACCAGGTCGGCGCCTATCGCCCGGAGCCGGAGGACATCGCCCGCCTGGTGACGCGCTGGTTTGGCCCGGAGCGGGGCGAGTTGGCGCGCATGGCCGCCAACGCGCGCCAACTCGGCAACCCGCGCGCCACCTTCCACATCGTCGAAGACATCGCCGCTCTGCTCGGCGATGTTCCGCCGTCACTTGCAACGTAGGAGATTTTCCATGACCCGCTGGACCGCCGAACAGGCCAACGCCTGGTATGCCGCGCAGCCGTGGCCGGTCGGCTGTAACTTCATTCCCAGCAACGCCATCAACCAGCTCGAGATGTGGCAGGCCGAGACGTTCGACCCGGCGACCATCGACCGCGAACTGGGTTGGGCCGAGGAACTCGGCTTCAATACCCTACGCGTCTATCTGCACGACCTGCTCTATGCCGCCGACGCCGGCGGCTTCCTGGGCCGCATCGACCGCTTCCTCGACTTAGCCGGCGCACATGGCATCCGCCCGGCCCTCGTCCTCTTCGACGACTGTTGGAACCCGGACGCAAAGCTCGGCCCGCAGCCCGCGCCCAAGCCCGGCATCCACAATTCCGGCTGGGTGCAAAGCCCCGGCGTACGCATCGCCAACGACCCCGCTCTCTGGACTGGGCTGGATACATACGTGCAGGGCGTAATCGGGGCCTTTGCCCAGGACGAGCGCATTCTCTTCTGGGATCTGTACAACGAGCCGGGCAACAACCAACAGAGCGCGCGTTCGCTGCCTCTGCTTAAGCAGACCTTCGCCTGGGCGCGCGAGGCTTCGCCCAGCCAGCCGCTCACCGCCGGCATCTGGTTCGACAATGAGGAACTCAACGCCTTCCAACTGGCGGCTTCTGACATCATCACCTTCCACAACTACAACGACGCCGCGGACTTGCAGCGCCAGATCGACGCGCTGCGTGCGCATGGCCGCCCGCTGATCTGCACCGAATGGCTGCGCCGCGGTCATAGCGAGGTAGCGGAGTGCCTGCCGGTCTTCCACAAAGAGCGGGTGGGCTGCATCAACTGGGGGCTGGTCAGCGGCAAGACGCAGACCATTTTCGCCTGGGACACGCCTACCGACGGTACGGAGCCGGAACTCTGGTTCCACGACCTGCTGCGCCAGGACGGCACGCCCTTCAACCCGGCCGAGATCGAGACCTTCAAGCGCTACACGCGGCAGGCGGCGCCATGAGCGGCTTCGGCGCACGTTTGGCGACGGGACGCGAGGCGGGTGCAGCGGCATGAGCGCGACCCCGCCCGTCGCCGCTGCGCTGGACGCGGCCAATATCCCCTATCGCCTCTTCGTCCACGCCGGCCCGGTCCACTCGTTGGAGCAGGCTGCGGCGGAGCGCGGGCAGACGCCGGATCAGGTGGTGCGCAGCATCGTCTTTCGCCTGGCCGCGGGCGAGTTCGTGATGGCGCTGTGCGCAGGGGTGCGGCAGATCTCATGGCCCGCGCTGCGCCGGCATCTCGGCGTCTCGCGCGTGACGATGGCAAGCCGCGAAGAGGTGCGTGAGGTTACCGGCTATGAACTGGGCGCGGTGGCCCCCTTTGGCCTGCCCGCGCCCATGCGCGTGCTTGTCGACGAAAGCGTGTTGGCCTCGGAGGAGATTTCGCTGGGGTCGGGCGTGCGCGGGACAGCCGTAATCATGCGCCGCGACGACCTGCTCGCCGCGCTGGGCGACGCGCCGGTCGTGCAGCTGAGCGAAGGAGGCTAACCGTGAAGAAATCGCAGAGAACCGCCACGAATTACGCGAATATCACGAATGTGACTGCTGACCGCTTCGTACAATTCGTGCAATTCGCGGCAAAGAAAAGCGGAAGGATTTGAGCCGTGTCCGATACTTTTTCATCGAGCAGCGTTGTCCCCGACCTGTCCGGCGGGAAGCCGTGGACCAGCGACGCGCCGGTGCGCAGCACGCAGGTTGCGCTGCCGCCGGGCATGGTCCACTTCGGTATCGGCCAGCCAGACTTCAACCTCCTGCCCCTGGACCTCATGCGCCGGGCCGCGGAACACCGGCTGGCGCAGGGCAACCCTTATCTGCTCAACTACGGCGCCGAGCAGGGCGACGGCTATTTCCGGCAGGCGCTGGCGAGTTTCCTGGCCGCGCGGTACCGCCAAGCGGTCGACGCCGAACGCCTGCTCGTCACCGGCGGCGCCTCGCAAGCGCTGGACCTGATCTGCACGCTCTTTGCGCGCAACGGCGATGTCATCTTCGCAGAGGAACCTTCCTACTTCTTGGCCCTGCGCATCTTCGCCGACCACGGGCTGCGCGTGGTCTCATTGCCTACCGACGATGAGGGGCTAGTCATCGACGCCCTGGAAGAGGCCCTGACGCAGCACCAGCCCGCCTTTCTCTACACCATCCCCACCTTCCAGAACCCTACCGGCGTGACCTTGCCGGAGAGCCGGCGCGCGCGGCTGGCCGAGCTGAGCCGGCGGCATAACCTGCTGGTCGTGGCGGACGAGGTTTACCACCTGCTGGACTACGGCGCGGCCCTGCCCGCACCCCTGGCGCTGTATGCGGACGACGCCAACATCCTGTCGCTTGGCTCCTTCTCCAAGATTCTGGCCCCCGGCCTGCGCCTGGGCTGGATCCACGGCACGCCCGCCCTGGTGGAGAAGATCGCGCTGTGTGGCCTGACCGACAGCGGCGGCAGCCTCAACCACTTCACCTCCGGCTTGGTGCGCTCCTTGCTGGAGCTTGACCTGCTCGGGCCGTATGTGGAGGGGCTGAAGACGGTCTACGCGAGGCGCGCCCAGGCCCTCAGCGCGGCGCTGCGCCGCGAACTGCCTGAGGCGAGCTTCGACGACGCGCGGGGCGGCTTCTTCCTGTGGCTCACCCTGCCCGAGGGCGTCGATACGCCCGACTTGCTGGATATGGCGCAGCGCTATCAGGTCGGCTTCCAGCCCGGTGTGAGCTTCTCCAGCCAGGGCGGGATGCGTCGCGCCATGCGCCTGTGCTTTGCGTTCCACGACATTCCCGCGCTGGAGCTTGGCGTCCAGCGTCTGCGCCAGGCGCTCGACGATTATCTCGGCAATAGATAGCACGACATCCGTAAAGCGTCTGGGGGACGAATTCGAGCAATTCGTGGAATTCGTGGCGAATCTCTGCGGTGATTTTTCGTCGCCGTCTCAGTTGACACCCGCTCGCCCGCTATGATACATTTGTTTTTGTGAAGCGGGCATGCCATTCACGAGTTCTACGTTGTGCAGTTCATGTCGCAGCGAAGGCAACCGGCCTTTCCTGCAGAGCAAGAG